>JACNJN010000025.1 GCA_014382535.1 Candidatus Desulfolinea nitratireducens
ATTTCCGGCCAGGTCACTCGCTCTGATCTGGACTGCGTAGCTGCCATCGTTAAAAGTCAGCGGAGCGGAATAGGCTGTCCAGTTGACTCCATCCAAAGTTGTTTCGAAGATACTCACCCCGGAACCTGTCTCCGTGACCGAGGCAGAAAGCTCCACCGCCGAGATGAACCAGCCATTCTCCCCGCCGATCCCGCTCAAAGAAGCGTTGATCACAGGCAGGATGCTGTCATGTTTGTAGGACGTAGAGCCGCTGGCGCTTAATCCCAGGAGTGAGGTGGCGAGATAATTGGCCGTCCCCATGCCCTCAGAGAGAGGTAGCGAACAGGAAGTTACTCCCTGTCCACAGGCAAAAACGCTCCCATTCAGATCACCGCTGATCAGCAGCTGAGATCCCTGCGGATCAGAGGCTGTCAGATCGAGGCTTTCATTCCCAATGCACCAACTGTTAAGACCCCAGGCAGAGCAATTCAGGTTCCCCGAGATGCTGGGCGGGGAGGGCGGAGGCGGTGGAGGGTCACATCCTGGATCGCATTCTGTGCCATAACGAACACAGCATCCTCCACCACTACCAGGGTTAGAGCAACCAGGCCCTGCGGGGATCCACTTCTCACAAACTGAGATCAGACAGCTATTTGTGCAGGCAAATACCTGGGGCATTTCTGCTATATTTGGGGCAACTTCTTCGGGAAAAAGCAAAATGAAAAGAGTCGCAAGCAATATAGTTGCGAGAAAAAAACAGCGGTGAGCATTTTTGGGGCGAAGGAGATTTGGCATCATTTCCTCTGACCTTGAATCCTTAAAATAACATTAATGTAATATGATTATTCTATCGTTACCCAGGCTTCAAAGGTGGCTTCATTGCGGATATCTAATCGGCCATTTCCGCCCTAATGATGAGATTGTTCACTTATACTCGTGGCGCAACCTGTATTCCTTGAAAGTGCTTTGGGAGCTTGTCGCCCTCTTGATGATTCTCATCCTACCCCTCCACAGGTGGTGCAGCCTTGCCATAATCGAGAACATCGCGGGTGCCGGTTCCCCCGGTTGGGGCAGAAACGATGCCCTCGTCCTCCATCGCATCCATCAGGCGGGAGGCTCGCGTGTATCCGATCCGGAGCTTTCGCTGCAGCATGGAAACGGAAGCACGCCCCTGGCGGCGGACGAGATCGATCGATTCGTCATAGAGGGGATCGATCTTTTTGGCCGGGTTCATCTCCTCAAACATTTCTACCTGTTTGAGAGGTACCCCGGTTGGGGGCTTGGACATCTGCGTGCCTGCCATTGCATAGGCACTGAGTTGCTGACCGGTCTGCATTTTCCAGAATTGAACGAGCCGATCCGTTTCTGCATCTGAGACAAAGACACCCTGCAAGCGGGCAGCCGCGGGGGCATCGGGGGCCTGGTAGAGCATATCGCCACGGCCCAAAAGCCTTTCTGCGCCGGTTTGGTCGAGGATGACGCGACTATCCACGCCTGACGCAACTGCAAAGGCGATCCGGGCCGGGAAATTGGCTTTGATCAGCCCAGTGACCACATCTGTGCTGGGACGCTGGGTGGCAAGGATCATATGGATCCCGGTTGCGCGTGCAAGCTGGGCCAGCCGTGTGATGGTGCGTTCGGTTTCATCGGGGGCGATCATCATCAGATCTGCCAATTCGTCAATGACGATCACAAGGAAGGGTAGTTTTTTGCCCCCCTGGAGCTTCATGCGGCCATTATAATCGGTGATATTGCGTGCGCCGACCTGGGCAAATTCATGGTAGCGCTTATCCATCTCCCGAGTCATCCACTGCAATGCGCCAACAACACGCTCTGTCTCGACAACGACCGGCGAAAGCAGATGCGGGATGCCGTTATACCCTGTCAGTTCAACCCGTTTGGGGTCAACCAAGACCAGCCGCAGATCATCCGGCGTATTGTTGAGCAGCATTGAGGTCAGGATGGCGTTAATACAGACCGATTTACCAGATCCGGTTGTACCCGCGATGAGCATATGCGGCATGGCGGTTAGATCGGCAACCTGGGGATGCCCGGCCACATCGCGCCCAAGCGCAAAACCGAGTGGCATATCTTTGCGTTTGAAAATATCGCTTTCGAGAATATCCCGCAAGGCGACCAGCTCCATCTCTTCGTTGGGAACTTCGATGCCGATATATCCCTTACCGGGAACTGGTGCCTGAATGCGGATCCGGGAGGCGGCCAGCGCAAGCGCGAGATCATCTCCCAGTGATGTGATCTTGCTGACGCGGACGCGCGTCCGCCCGTTTCGAGTCTCAATAAAACTTGGTTCAACACCAAATTGAGTGACCGTTGGCCCCCGGCTTATTTCTACCACCTGTACAGGTGCACCAAAAGAACCCAGGGTATCTTCGATCAGGCGGGCGCGCCCCTCAACGTATTTTTCGTTAATCGACGGGGCCGAACCGGGATCGAGAACCTCTGCAATCGGTGGTAACTGCCACTCAATCCGCATTTCTCCTGTAGAGATGCCCTCTTGAAACTGAGGCGTGGAGGCAACAGGGGGTGCCGTTCCCTCAATAGGGGTATAGCCATTCATTTGGACAGGGGGCATTTCTTTTGGCGGAGGATTGGCAGCGCGTACGTCGGCGAGACGCTCCCTCCAAATCTGATAAACCATCCTGAAGGGTGTGCTAATGTATCCGAAAAAATCCTGGATGGAAATATCCAGGGTCATTGTCAGGGAGATCAAAAGCCAGGCCAATAAAGCAGTGATGGCCCCAAGACTACCCAGGCCTGTCCAAAGAAGGCGCAGGAAAAGCGCCCCCAAATAGCCCCCACCAATGAGTCCATCTGCAAAAGCAACCTCCTGTACCGGATTTTCTGTAAGGAGCTGTGAGATCGGCAAAAGCCAAAGGAAGAGGAAAGCAAGCCCGGTTACACGCTCGACAGAGAGATGAGGAATACTCTCCTGGTTGCGAACGATCAGCCAGACCCCAAGAAAAAGCAATGCGGCGGGAAATATCCATCGACCCCATCCAAAGGCATGCGTAATGAAGACAACCCAGACCTCGATGAAGCGACTTCGATTCGCGGAACCCAGGCTGAGGAAGGTTAATATACCCAACAGTGCCAATGCCGTTCCGATCAGATCAAGACGGCGATTGATCGATAGTCTTTGCCAGATATTTAACTGAACAGGCTCTTTCTTCCTCGTTCCGGAAGTTTTGGACTTGCTCGTTTTATTCGATGATGAAGATTTCCTGACTGGTTTTTTCTTGGTAGTTTTTTTGGCCGGCATACGACTCTCTCAATTAGACTTGGAATTTGCGTTAAAGTATAGCACAAATGGTCTTTTCATCAGGTGGTTCAAACCTTTAATCGAGTACAATACTTGTCTGTAAAAAAGGCACTAGAGCCACCAATAATTTACTCGTATTTCAGATGAAAAATTAGAAATCATCTCACCTGATAGGATCATATTTTGTTCGAAATTATATTTCTTGGCACATCCGCAGCTGCCCCATCTATCCGGCGTGGGCTTTCAGCACAGATGGTAAAACACGACGAATATCGCTTCCTCATTGATTGCGGCGAAGGCACCCAACGTCAGATCTTACAATCGGGACTTGGTTTCAAGCGTCTTACCCGCGTATTGCTTACCCATGGTCATCTCGACCATATTCTTGGTCTCGGCGGGCTGCTCTCAACGCTCACACGTTGGGAGGCTCTCGATGAATTCGAAATTTACGGCGGGCGCCATACTCTCGATCGCGTCCATAACCTGCTTTACAGTGTGGTATGGCCCGGCAGAAAACCAGATGCCAAGGTACATTTGCGTGAGATCAAACCAGGTCTTGTTTTTGAGGAAAAGGATTTCACCATCACCGCCTTTTCGGTTACCCATCGTGGACCCGATTGTCTTGGCTATCGTTTTGATGAAAAATCACATCGCCCCTTTTTGGCGGAAAAAGCGGATGAACTCGGGATTCCATTTGGCCCCGTCCGCCGGGATTTGATCAATGGCGAGAGCATCACCCTCGCAGACGGCCGCCGTATTGATCCTGAAGATGTGCTGGGCCCCGTTAAAAAAGGGATCAGTCTGGCAATTACCGGAGATACAAATCGCACCGATAATTTGATCGAAGCCTGTCAGGATCTGGATACCCTTGTGATCGAAGCGACTTATACCCACGAAGATGCCGAAATGGCGGGTAAGTTCGGCCACCTAACGGCGCGGCAGGCTGCCGAAATGGCGAAACAAGCCAAGGGCAAGCAACTGATCCTGACACAATTATCCCCCCGTTATCGTGGAAAAGAAATCCTAAGCGAAGCACGAGCGATATTCCCCAATTCCTACGTCGCCCGGGACTTCGATACTTATCAGGTTAAAAGAGAAGAGATATGAGTAAAAAGAAAAACTATACCTTAGGGGTTCTTACCTCTGGCGGCGATGCCCCAGGGATGAATGCCTGCGTGCGCGCTATTGCGCGGACAGCCTTTGGCGAAAGCATCAATATAGTTGGCGTGATGAATGGTTATGAGGGGTTGATCAATGGCGAATTCAAACGCTGGAAAAATGCCCGTGACGTGGGCGGGATTCTGCGTCGAGGGGGAACAGTACTGCAAGCTCAGCGTAGTGAACGCTTTCGTGAAAAGAATGGGCAGCGTGAAGCCATTCGCAATATGAACGAAGAAGGCATAGACGGGTTGATCACCATCGGCGGTGACGGAACTTTAAACGGAGCACATGCCATCGCCAAACAGGGCGTAAAGGTGGTCGGCATCCCTGCTAGTATCGATAATGATATCTGGGGAACAGATATGGCAATTGGCGTAGACACTGCCCTGAATACCATTACAGAATCAGTTGACAAGTTGCGAGATACAGCCTCCTCGCATACTCGCGCCTTTCTTGTTGAAACGATGGGGCGTAATAACGGCTACCTCGCAGTACAGGCTGGGATTGCTTGTGGCGCAGAAATTGTGCTTTGTCCCGAGTTCCCGACCACGGTTGAAAATGTGGCAGAGATCATCGAGGATGCTTATAGACGCGGCAAAAATCATGCCATTATCATCGTTGCCGAAGGAGCCACTATTCGCTCAACTGAGCTGGCTGAACAACTTGACGCCCTGGATATAGGCTTTAAGACTCGCGTAACCATTTTAGGACATATCCAGCGTGGTGGCTCACCAACCGCCTTCGACCGTCTGCTTGCGGCGCGCCTTGGCATTCGTGCGGTTCAGGTTTTGCTGGAGGGGCAAAGCGACGTTATGGTCGGCTTGCGCGGACGTGATATTACCCTTGCCCCCCTCAAAGATGTGGTCAGCAATACTCGCCCTGTCAATCTTGAATTTTATAATATGGTCCGCAATTTGGCACAATAATTTTAGCCCTCACCCCGATCCCCTCTCCCGCAGGCGGGAGAGGGTGGCGAGCTTAGCGAGACGGGTGAGGGGAAATAAGCGTAGAATAATTTCTTATGAATCATCTCAACTCAATTTGCGTTTTCTGCGGATCGTCAGATTCGGTTCACACGGACTACTTGCTTGCTGCCCGTCAAATGGGCGAAATCTTTGCCGAGCGCAAGATCCGTTTGATCTATGGCGGCGGCAAAACGGGATTGATGGGCGCAATCGCAGACGGAGTCATCGAGGGGGGTGGTGAGGCAGTTGGCGTGATCATTCCGAGCATGAACACCCCCGGATTGGCAAAAAATGATATTACCTGCCTGGAGGTGGAGCCCTCGATGCACGCCCGCAAAGCACGGATGCACGAACTCGCGGATGGCTTTATCGCCCTACCCGGTGGATACGGTACCCTCGACGAACTCTTCGAGACCCTGACCTGGAAACAGATCGGCGAACATGGTAAACCGGTCGGTTTGCTGGATGTGCGCAGCTATTTTCAACCGATGCTCAAAATGATTGAGCATGCTCAAAAAGAAGGCTTTATCTTCAGTGAGCACCGTGAAGGATTGCTCTGTAACGCCGATCCTGCTGCCTTGCTGGAAGCGATGGGGAGTCACAATCACCTCGAGGATGCCGTCAGGAGATGGATGCGACAAGAGTGAATAGCTAAATAATTATCAAGATTTTCCCCTCTCCAGGGTTGGAAATAAGTCATAAGAATATTCTTCGCCAAGATGAAAATCCTTCTATTATAGGACTCACGCATTTTTATAATCCTTATCCCAATGCTCAGCGTTGGGGTATTGTAGCCAAGCCGCAACGCAGAGCATTGCGGCGAGAAAAAAAGAGGATTGCGTAAGTCCAATATTAGTAATAATCAGCTCCTACGAGCTGATTTTTACTATGGTTTTGAAGCCTGTTTTGAAGCCTGGGATAGTGTACTCTTATATAGTTTAGTAGAGGTAATCGGTGTTATTTTGGTTGATTACCAAAATGAAGGGACAAGGGATTATGGACAAACCATTTGCAATGATCATTGAAGATGAACCTGAAATCGCTGCTCTATTCCGATATGCTCTTGAAAGCGCGGGATACCGGACGGAGATCGTTCTTCATGGACAGGTTGCTGTTGAACGACTTTCCAACAGTCGACCTGATGTTGTTTTGCTGGATCTACGGCTGCCTGTTGTATCCGGGATCGAGATCCTGAAAATTATTCGAAATGACAGGCGATTCGATCAGACCAAGATAATTGTGGTCTCTGCACATGCCTATATGGTCGAGGGTTTGCCAGCAGAGCCAGACTTTACATTACTAAAACCGATCAGTGTTGAACAGTTAACAAAGCTCGTTTCTCGTATAAAACCATCGAAACCCTCATACGACAAAATACATCAAAGTGTATCCGTGGTTTAAATATACGAGAATTTATCATTCCTTCGTGGGGAGGAGAATACTCATCTCATGGCCATTGCCCGGGGGGATGAGTACTTTTAGTACAAATAACTAGATTCTGCAATAAAATAACGCGGGGAAAAGAAATATTTACGCTTTGCAGCGATCACATAATGAAAAATTCAAAGAAGGATTACCAGGGAGGTAATTAGAAGAATGTTTCTTAATTAGTGGGATTCCTTTGCTTGGCAGGTATAATTAACACTCTGCGGCAGCAATAATTACTCCCAAAAACTCTTTGCCTGCACTGTGCGCTGGCACACTGTGCTCTCTGTGTCTCTGTGGTGCAAAAAAAGGAGAAACCCATGAAAATCCCTCCCTTCACTCTCGAACGCTACTTTGCCAAACACGAATTCTTTACCGCACGGACGTAAACATCCATGCTAAATGCCACAGCCGACTAAAGTTGTCTGGTTCACTTGAGCGGGCTTAAGCGAACTAGCTTGGGGATTTATTCCTCAGTAGTAAAAAATACTCCCAAAAACTCTCTGTGTCTCTGTGGTGCAAAAAAAGGAGAAACCCATGAAAATCCCTCCCTTCACTCTCGAACGCTACTTTGCCAAACACGAATTCTTTACCGCACGGACGTAAACATCCATGCTAAATGCCACAGCCGACTAAAGTTGTCTGGTTCACTTGAGCGGGCTTAAGCGAACTAGCTTGGGGATTTATTCCTCAGTAGTAAAAAATACTCCCAAAAACTCTCTGTGTCTCTGTGGTGCAAAAAAAGGAGAAACCCATGAAAATCCCTCCCTTCACCCTCGAACGCTACTTTGCCAAACACGAATTCTCCGCCAAATATCTACTCTCCAGTTCCGATTGCGAATCGCTAAGATTGCCAGAATTGCTTGAGATGGCATCCCCGGAAATGCGCTCAAGCTGGGAAAACCTCCAACTTGGCTACACCGAATCACAGGGGCATCCCCTCCTGCTGGAGGAAACTGCCAAATTTCATGCAGGTCTGAGTGCATCAAACCTGCTTGTCGCTGCACCGCAGGAAAACATCTTCCTGCTTATGGAAGCCCTGCTCCAACCCGGTGACCACGTCATTGCGGCTTTTCCGGGCTACCAATCCCTTTACGAGATCGCGCGCACTATTGGCTGCCATGTCTCCATGTGGGAACCAGATGAAGAGGCCGACTGGCATTTTGATCTGGAAAAACTCGCTGCGCTGATCCGCCCTTCCACGAAGCTGGTCGTAGTCAACTTCCCGCATAATCCCACCGGCTATATCCCTCCACAGGATGAATTTGATGCGCTGATCGAGATGCTCCGTAAAAAAGGGATCTTCCTGCTCTCCGATGAAATGTACCGTTTTCTGGAGATAAATCCCGGTGCGACCCTGACTTCGGCTTGCTCAAATTACGAAAGAGCTTTTTCTCTCTTCGGCATGTCGAAAACCTTTGGCCTCGCCGGCCTGCGGATCGGCTGGATCGCAACCCGGCATCAGCCCACCCTTGCACGGATGCGCGAACTAAAAGATTACACCACCATCTGTAGCAGCGCGCCAAGCGAAATTCTGTCGATCATCGCTCTGCAAAACAAAGGGGCAATCATCGCCGATCAAAACGCACGCGTGGGCAGAAATTTAGCCTTGCTTGAAAAATTTATGACTAAATATGCGCATCTCTTCCGCTGGAATAGACCCCGTGGCGGTTCGATCTGTTTTCCGCGTATGTTGGGCGACGAGAGCACGCTGGCCTTTGCTGATCTTCTTGTTGAAGAGGCCGGGATCATGATCGCCCCCTCGCATGTTTTCGACTATGGGAATCAGCACTTCCGGATCGGTTTTGGACGCGAGAATTTTGGGGAGGTTCTGGATGTCTTTGGGGAATATTTGGATAAGAAGTTTAAAAGCTAATATTTTTTCCACGAACGCACACATGTGCCAGCGCACAATGCGGGAAAAGTTTTTCTTTGTGGTCACAAAGGGTTTCTTCGTGCTCTTTGTGTCTTGGTGGTGATATCGTCTAACGTTCTACTATGAAGCGCACGCTCTCTTCAACCGAATTCCCCGCCCTGTCGCGTGCGACCACCTTCAACTGATGATTCCCCGGCGAGGTTGCCCAGGTCAAGGTATACGGTGAATCTGACACCGCGCCCACCTGTTGAAAGTCAATATAAAACTCAACCACATCCACTCCCAAATTATCGTTCGCCTGGACCTGAATATCGATCTGACGATCCTTGGTGCCATCCAGTTTTTCCCCTTCCTGCGGATAAATCGTGCGTAGTGTTGGTGACTCATTATCAATACTGACTTGAGTTGTGGCGATCTCAAGGCGTTCATCCTTCTGCACGACCAGCAATTGAATTGCGTAGAGTCCGTTCAGACCGCTCGTATCCCAGGTAACGAGAGTACCTCCCTGGACTGGCTCGTGAATATCCTCGCTGATCAGGGTCCAGCCCTGTGGATTAAGTCCCTGCCCAACCTGTACACGATAATAGGTAAAGTTTTCCCCTGCTGCTGTCCCGTCAATTTCAACCATGCCACTCACATCGGCAAAAAGATCGGGGAGGCTGATATTCGCATTTGGTAAACGCGGCGGCAACTGGATTGCGTCATAAGAATCGGGCGGTGTTGTCAGCCCGGCCGCCTCAGCCCAAACCCGCGCCTCTGCTGGAACGAGCATATAATTTTTTTCTTCGATCAACTCTGGTGGGGTGAAGACTGTTGCCAAATAGCCGGTTTCCCGGTTGACTTCAAAGGTACGATACAAATTATCATATTGACTTGGTTCAGAGCCATTCAGAAAAACTTCGTTAACGATATTCGGGCAATCTGTTGTTGGAAGCAAACCAGAGGGATCACAGACACCCATTTTTGTAACGCCGATAGGCGCTTCCCAGCCCTCAGGGGGGAGGTCTGTACTGGCGGTCTGCATAAGCGCATGCCAAACCCCCGCCGCTGCTTTGGGTGAAAAAGCTTCGTTAGCTCCCATCCAGATGACGATGACACGCCGGGGGGTATATCCAAGCGTCCATGCCTCGCGTCCATCAGCCAATTGGCCGATCTTTGCCGCTGCGGGACGCCCGATCTCAAGCGCATTTGGTGTTCCCAGACTCGGCCAGCGCGCTGTCTCGTCACTCAGGACATTGTTCATCAAATACGCCAACTGTGCTGTAACCACTGGCTGAGATTGAGGCGTCGCCCAATCCAGCCAGGTATTGCCCTCCGCATCAGTTATTTTCAGGATTGTCACGGCTTGCAGATTTTCATTAATTTGCTGCCCATGCATCACGCCATCAGCAGCAAATACCCCAAAAGCTTGTGCCATATCAAGAGGGGAGAGCAAGGCATTTTCTGATGTCAGCACGTCAAAATCCAACCCAAAGGAACGTGAGATCCGGGTCACGTTTTCACTGCCCATCTGCGCCAGGACCCCTTCCATGGGAACGAGATAATCATTTGCCAATGCCATCCGCAAACGCAGTGGCCCATGAAAACTCCCGTCAAAATTTTGCGTATTCGCTTCGTTGGGGATATCCCATAAAAGCGACGCAGGACTCAGCCCACGCGTGAACCCGGTTAGATAGATAAAGGGAGTCAGACTTGACCCGGCCCTGTGGGCCGCCAAATTAGCGGATTCTCCATTTAGCGTGGTCTCACCAACCGCTGCCAATATCTGTCCATTGACCGGATCGATCAGCATCGCACTGGCGTGGACATTACTAACTGTATTTGCTATCGGAAGTGAGGGTAGCAGGCGTGCTGTTGCGCAAGAATTTTCTTTTTCGCTGCTTAGGCGGGCAACCTGTGCTGCCACCGCACAGGCCGACTCTTTTTGCAGGTCAAGATCAAGGGTGGAGGTAATTGTCAACCCGCCGCGTTCGAGCCGCTCTCGAGGGTATAGGTCTGCAAGTTGGGTGAAGATTAAACGGGTAAATGCCGGAGCCGGGTTACCTCTTTCTTCAAATGAGGGCAGGTCAAAGGGCGTCTGTAACGCTGTATCTGCTTTGTCTTTGTCCAGCATCTCCAATGCCTCCATGATATGGATAGTCTCTTGTCTGCGTTGATAAGCGATCGTCGGTGTATCAATGGGATTGAGAGCCGGGATTTGATTAATGGCTGCGAGGGTGGCGGATTCGGCAAGATTCAGCTCGGTGACTGATTTTTCAAAATAAAGCTGTGCGGCGGCTTCGGCACCATAAGCATGCTGCCCATAATTGGTGCTGTTCAGCCACCACTCAAGGATTTGTTGACGACCATAGATCTCGGTCAGTTGGGCCGCCAGTATCCGCTCACGGAGGGCGCGACGCAGAGAAGGGGCTTCATCCCAAAGCAGCAGGTCAGCAACGAGACGCTGGGTGAGGGTGGGATGGGATTCGGGGTTACCAAGATCGGCGAGGCTGTAGCCGGGATGTTCCCAAAAGGAGGGATCGATCAGGACAAGGGTGGCCTGCGCAAGAGAATCAGGGAGATGTTGCGGGTTATTTTTGCTGAGAGGGATATAACGGCGCGGAGCATCTTCGGGCGCGAAAACCTGGATTAGATGTTCCCCGCTCCGATCATAGATCCGTGTGGGCTGGAGCAGACTGCCATCGCGCGGATTGAGTAAAAGCCCAAGTGTTTCTGGTGAGGGGAGATCGCTGGTAATACTTTTATAGCTGAAAATAAGAGAAAAGATGCCAAAGATCAGCAGCAGGCTGAGGATGAATCCACATCCCACGCCTAGATTGCGACTGCCTTTTTCGAGGCGAGGGCCTGATCCAGTGCGTCGTTTACGACGATTGCGGAGGATGGTTAGGGTTGTGGACATAGGCTAGGGTATAGAATAAAAACCACCTTGGAGTGTACCATTTCTGCTCTTAGTGTTTGGGAGTAAATGAGGCACACAAGGGAACGCATCATAATTGCATTGGCCTCTGGCACGCACACAGAAAATATCAAGGTCTCCTAAAGGACACGGATCTACTATGGATTCCATGTAATCCGATGGAAAAACAATGCGTTCATTATAAGTTTCAAGTCGGACTGTATAAATAAAAAAATATCCCAGATAGACAAAAATTCCCGAAACAATCAACCAGGTTATGATGTTCATAAAACGTTTATTAAAATTATTAAATATCTTTATGAATATTGGAAGATATCCTAAAATAGTTACGCTTATGAGGAAACTATACCCAAACCGAAAAAGTGGCGCTTGGAAAAACCAAAAAAGCACTCCTGTATATAGTGCTATAAAGAGAAACAAGTAGTGGGGCATTGTTTTCTTATTGTGTTTTGACCATCGTTGAATTAAAAGCTGAACAATTAATCCAAGCGGTGATAATATTGCTGCCTGAAAAACGATCTTTTGATTCAGAGTTTTGTTCTGATACCAAAGTTTAAACCATTCTCGCATAGGCATATCAACAGCGTCTCCCCAACCAGGTAAACGAGCAAATCCCAAGATGCCATAGTTTACTCTTCTTACTTCTTCAACAGGTATTTTCCAGTCAAAGTCGAAAATATTTATCCCTGCAAATGGATAAATCAAATATCCTGAGAGGATGATGTTTCGAACCAACCAAGGCAATAGAATAAAGCCTGATATTGTCAAGAGGACTATCAGTGTTTTCCACTGTTTATTTTTCACTAGCATAGCCCAAATATATCCAACCAAAAGGCTAACTGGGAAAACAGATAATTTCACTGTGATAGCATACAAGGATACTGCAGTAATGATTAAATAAAATATTTCATCACCTTTATCAAAATCAAAAAACTCAACCCACAAGATAAATATTATCCAAACAAGTAATATCGCCGGCAAATCGGTTCCAGGGGATTTAATATATCCTCCCATAATATAAAAAGATAGCAGTACAAGTATTGTAGCTCCCCAGTTTTCTAATTTATTCTTCCCCTGTAAGAGATTATAGCTCCCTCTTATAAAATAACATAACATTAGAAAAGCAAAAAAACCGCTCAGTGCATGGAATGAACCCCACTCTAAAAACGAGAAACTGAATAATGCATGTAGCAAAAGCCACGATGAATTGAACGCTAACCTTCCGTGTAAATTCCCTAAACCAGGAACAACTCGATAAGATTCTATCCAGCGAATAGTTTGTGCGTGATAAAGGTTTGTATCATAATTAGAGGGCATATGCGTCACACTGTCAAGAAGGGAAATAAACCCCAAGATTATTACACCCCAAATAAGAGTATATCTCCACGATCTTTGAACCCTAAACACAGGGCGAATGTAATTTCCCGAAACACCTATTGTTACCGCACCTATGCCAAGGAGTAGATTTGCCACCAAGCCTAATTTGATTACCAAGGACAAATATGTTGCTAAAGAGGAAATAGCTATTATTCCCAAAAGAACAGTAATAGAAGCTGGTACAGTAGAAAAATCTGCTTTCGTAAATTTCTTGTAAATAATCAGGAAAAAACTTCCATATAAATATCCAAGAACCGTCACATAAAACCAGATAAACAACGAAACAATCATCTAATATTCCTCTCGATATTCAAGCCATTATGAATCGATCAGATCGTTGAACCAGCCCATGATCCCGCCATTGGACCTGGGCTTTGCATTTTTTGGCAACTCGCCTTGAACCATGCCATTCTCTCCGTTGATGAGGACAAGATAATCCTTCTCTCCATAAGGGTAGGTTGTCATCCAGACGGGTAGCATGAGCAGCTTATAAGAATCGATCGCCAAATTTTCTGAAGAGGTTTTTAGTTTGGCAAGATAACTCATCCGCAGGGCCACTTCTTTTTTATAGCGGTTATTCGCCTGACTGCGTGCCTCCAGCGAGGCATCGCCAAGGGCGATCTCGTAAGCTTCAGCAGGCCAATTGGCCAGATAGCGGGCATCATAGGGTTTTGCTTCGCGCAAATTATAGGTCTCAACAAGACGCGAAATATATTTCTTATGCTTGTGGTTGGCGGGGATAACCAGATCGTCAATAAAAACAGGGTAATCTCCCTTTTCAGTTTTCAGCACCATTTTTGTCTGAAAACCAATGGTCTGTTCTTCATAACGCTGACCATGATACCGAATTGCCCCGCCAATATCAAAAGTCCATACCGGCAGATAAAATCCACGTGGGGGCATAACCTTGCCATGGGGTGTAAAATTGTTTTCCTGCACCCATTCGACTAAAAGCCGCGTAGCGCCGCGTTGATCAAAAGCGTGTGGAATGATGGCATCCGGGTCAAGGAGTTCGCGAATTTCATCGTGGCTGACAACATGGGGTGAGGCACAATATGCACAGGCAGCAGAAAGAGAATCGGGGGGAAGCAAAAATTCTGCGCCGCAGCCTTCACAATGGAAGACCTTCCGCGCGACGGGCTTGCTATGTCCGCGCAAGGTTGCCATCGCGGTGAAGAAATCCTGTTCTTCGAAGGTTTCACCTTCTGTGGCAACGCTTTCACCCTTTGCGCAAAAATCACAACTCAGCGTTTGCCCATCAGGGGAGAAACTCATCCGCGCACCGCAATTGGGACACATAAAACGCTCAGCGTTGCCCTCTCTGTCTTCGGTGGCAGGTGCCGGGATTCTATCTGCGTTGATCACCTCATCTGCTTTGAGTTTGCCATCCAGGATCGCCAAAGAGCGGCGTGCCCGGGCATGGGTCATTCGGTATGAGAGTGCTTCTTCCAGGGCTTTTCGTTTTTCTTCTTTTTCCTCGGTGATTTCGCTCAAATAAAACCACGCATCTGCCAACACATCGTGATCTCTTGCAGTAATGAAGACACGCTCAAGATATTTGTTTGCCAGATTATTTTCCCCGCTCTTCAAGGCTGTGACTGCAGAATGCATTAAGCGCCGGACTCGTTCATCACTCATCGGCGCACAATCGCATCGGTCATACGGGCAATCCGCACCATTTCCTTCACATCATGGACACGGATAATATCTGCGCCGCGGGCGATACCAACCGCAACCGCGGCAGCTGTTCCCTCCACGCGCTGGTCGGCGGGCAGATCGAGGGTGTAGCCAATATAAGATTTGCGTGAGGGGCCCAGTAAAACCGGATACCCCAGGGCGCGGATATCGTCGAGACGGTCGTTCAATACCAGATTTTGAGCGATCGTTTTCCCAAATCCAATTCCCGGATCGAGGATGATCGCCTCGTCCGCGACCCCGGCTTGCTTCGCCAACTCAACCGATTCGAGCAGTTCACGTTTGACATCTTCGAGCAGATCATCGTATTCTGCGCCAGCGTAGGCTTTCCCCAATTGTTCACGGACTTCGACGCTGGCTGGATTGCTGCGGTTATGCATCAAGATCACCGGGCAGCCGAATGACGCCACAACGGAAGCAAGTTCAGGGTCCGCGCGCAGCGCCCAAACATCGTTGACAATATGCGCTCCTGCTTCAAGAGCAGCCTTTGCGACAGAGGCTTTGTAGGTATCCACAGAGATCAATGTCTCTGGTATTTGCCTGGAAATTTCGCGGATGATCGGGATAACGCGCGCCATTTCATCATCCGCATTAACAGGTTCTGAACCCGGGCGAGTCGATTCGCCTCCGACGTCGAGGATATCTGCGCCTGCATCCACAAAGCGGTGGGCTTGGGCTAATGCCTCCCCACCCCCCCCCCCCCCCCCCCCCCCCCCCCGGGGGGGGGGTGGGGGGGGGGGGGGGGGGGGGGGGGGGGGGGGGGCGGGTGGGGGGGGGGGGGGGCCCAATATAGCGGTTTCCCACCCGGGGGGGGTCGTCCCCCCCCCGGGCTCGGGGTTACCGCCCCCCCCCCCCAAAGGGGGGGGGGGGGGGGGCCCCCCCCCCCCCCCCCCCCCCCCCCCCCCCCGGGGGGGGGGGGGGAATAAAGGGGGGGGGTTGGGGAGGGTAATAAACCATCGCCCGAAAAGCTATCGGGCGTGGCGTTGAGAATACCCATCACATAGGTGCGTTCGCCCCATGCGAGAGTTTGGTTGTTGATTTTGAGAGGTTGCATAAGCGCTAAAAGATCACCACCATGGCACTAAGATCACAAAGAAAAACTTTGCCCGCACTGTGCGCTGGCACACGTGTGTACTCTGCCTGCACTGTGCGCACATCGTCCCGATATCCTTCGGGAGGCACATGTATGTCTTTGCGGTGAAGCATTAAGCAAATTGATCCAGCGGCTTGGAGAGCCAGGATTCGGCTTCCTCGAGATCAGTATAGATGTGGATATCAGCTGCGAAATTCGTGTCGGCCAATGCAGCTACTTTGCGGATTGCGTTCGCAGCTTCCTCATTAGCAACCACAACAGCAAGACGAATTTTTCGCGCCGAGGGGTCGCTATTCAGACGGATTGCCGCGCGCAAGGCCTCTTCAGGCACATCTTCTACCTGACGCAAATCATATAAGTTGCGGGTCAGCCGATCGGCATCAAACAGGTGTTCTTCGGCAAACTTTTTCCAATGCACGACCGTCGCTTTTGAAAGATCAGTGAAAGTGTAGTGCATCCCGCCATCATTGCGGCGGACAACATGGTAGCCAATACCGGGCTCGTGTTTCCAGTTAAGGGGCTTTACGTCTGACATGGGAAACCTCCAGAAATTTTCTAAATTAAGTGGTGAAGTGATTATACCGAAAAAGGGGTGATTCCGCTGGTATCAACATCATTTAGCAAGGAATGCACACGCTGACCAAGGATGGGATGCTCAAGTTCCGGAGCGAGATCAGCCAGTGGTATGAGGACAAAAGCCCGCTCGTGCAAACGCGGGTGCGGGATGTGCAAATCATCTTCGCTGAGGACGAGATCATCATAAAAAAGGATGTCGAGATCGATCTGGCGGGGACCATAGCGGAAGGATTCAATCCGCCCCAATTCATCTTCCTGTTTTTTGAGATAAGTGAGTAATGCCCGTGGTTTTAGGCTTGTGGCAGCTTCAATGACCATATTCAGGAATGCAGGTTGGTCGGTGTAACCCCACGGCGGAGTCTCGTAAATGGTCGATTCACGGATAATATGCACATCTGGTGCGAGGGATTCGATGGCAGAACGCAGGTTGGCGAGGCGATCACCGAGGTTGGTGCCCAAAGCGATATAAATAATTGACATGAAATTTATGGGTAGGGGCGGGTCTCAGACCCGCCCTACAGTTTATACCCTTTCCAAAATTGTCGCGGTTGCCATGCCATGACCGATGCACATCGTCTGCAAGCCAAATCTGGCCTGGCGTCGCTGCATCTCGTGGACGAGTTTTGTCATCAGGATCGCACCCGTCGCACCGAGTGGATGCCCGTGGGCGATGGCGCCTCCGTTGACATTTACTTTCTCCATATTGGCATCAAGTTCTTTTGCCCAGGCCAAAACCACGCTGGCAAAGGCTTCATTGATCTCGATCAGATCCATATCATCCAGGGTCAGGCCATTGGTCATTTCAAGGACCTTTCTGGTTGCGGCAATGGTGCCATCGAGGGCCAGAATGGGATCGGTACCGACAGCGGTGCGCGTCAGGACGCGGGCGATGGGCATCAGGTTATATCGTCCAACGGCCTCGGCAGAGGCGAGCAGCAGTGCGCCCGCCCCGTCGCTGATCTGGGAGGCATTGCCCGCGGTAACAGTCCCATCCGCTTTGAAGGCAGGCTTAATGGTGCGCATCTTTTCGCGATCTGGGGGGCGACGGACGCCTTCGTCAGTGGAGAAAACTTCCCCGGAAGGGAGGGGTAAGGGGATGATTTGATCGTTGAAATATCCTGCGTCTATGGCGGCGGCAGCTTTCTCGTGTGAGCGGAACGCAAAATCATCCTGCTCGTCACGGGTCAGACTCCATTTTTCTGCCATCATCTCGGCACTTGTCCCCTGATGGACGAGGTCATAGGGAAAATCCTGCGGCCACGCCTCGGGATAATCCGCCCCAAGCACTTGATGGGACATCATCTCGGTCCCACCTGCAAGGACGAGACCGGCATCGCCCGCGAGAATGGCCTGCGCAGCAAAGTGGACCGCCTGCTGGCTGGAACCGCACATCCGGTTGATGCTGACGGCGGGGACCTCCACGGGAAAGCCGGCCTTGAGCGCGGCGAGGCGGGCCATATTTGCGCCCTGATCGCCGATGGGGGTGACGATGCCCCAGATCACATCGTCGATGCGTTTCGGGGCAATGCCCGCACGGCGGATGGCTGCCTCCATGACTTGAGCGGCAAGGTCAACAGGGGCAAGGGGATAAAGAGCCCCTTTTTCACGGCCCAGGCCAATCGCGCTGCGTACAGCGGAGATAATAAATACGTCGGTATCAGACATGGTATTTTCCTTTGAGAATGCTATACTTCGGCAAAGCTATTGTACAGGAAAAGCCTTGCGATTGAAACAAAATAACCCATGAAATTTTCAAAGATCATCCTGAGAAATAAAAATATAAATTTGTTATACGAAGCAAGAATAATTATGGATAGAATTTTGGGGTTAGATTTTGAAGTTGAAATTCAAGCAGAAGAATTGGGCTATGATCCGAAAAATGTGGACCGCACCTCTCCGTCCGGGAATCATTATTTGGTACAGGTATTGCACGATCATAATATTACAGATAAGGACTCTATTGTGGATGTAGGCTCTGGAAAAGGCAGTGCAATGAGATCCATGCTAAAGTTCCCCTTTGCGAGAGTTGATGGGGTGGAGTATTCAGAGCATATTGCGAGAATAGCGATAAGAAATTTCGAGAAATTAAATGTGGAAAGAAGTGATGTCTTTATTTGCGACGCTTCGACTTTTCAACACTATACTCGCTATAATTATATTTATTTCTATAACCCCTTTCCCTCTGAAATTATGGTTAGAGTTATGCGAAAAATAAACCGGTCCATCCAAAGAACCGATAGAGAAATAATAATCATTTACAATAATCCGATTTATCATGAAATCATTATTGGCAAAAAAGTATTTTCCAGAATTGCGATATATCCGGCTGAGTGGGGTCATCAAATGTATATATATTCAAATAGAAAAGGAAAAGATTCCAGGATAAATCGTTAAGAAATT
>JACNJN010000043.1 GCA_014382535.1 Candidatus Desulfolinea nitratireducens
TTGCCGGGAATAATTCTCCGGCTATTTCGTTATCTCCTTTTAGCGGAAACTAAAGATCAATACCACAAGTGAAATCATCTTGGAACAACGTTAACAGAAAAATACCTTCGATGATTGACTATTGGCGAAGTATTCCCGGCGGGGTCTGTACGTCCAATCGGGGATATGAAAAATCTCTCGAATATATCGAATTTGGGCAGATGGCTCACTTCCATGCTTCCATTGGCATAGATACTACTAAGGCGGCTAATGCAGACGCTGGTAATTATGAATACACTTGGGCGTACATAATCCTAGCCTATGTTGACATAACTTTAAAATTTGCTTACAAATTTTTGAGTAAGATTCAATATTCCTGGCCAATAACAGTAAAGGTAATTTTGAAAGTTGAAGACTTCATTAAGATAAACTATGCAGTTCCAGGGTATCGTAACCACTTTGATCTTGATAATATGAGTAGCTTTTCCCCTGATAAGCAATTACTATTACTAAATACAGAAATAGCCCCTGCTCAACTAATTGAAGATGAAACTTTGATGTTATCTGTTGCCGACAATCTTTTTTGGGCCTTTGGATTGGGATGGGATAAACCTACAGTATCAAATTGGCTAAGTAACACCGCATCACAACACGCCTAACAAAGCATGTACTGCACTAGTGGATTCTTGACTAAACAGAATATGATTTCAGGTCTTCGGATATAACTCAGAATCAGTCGGTCCAATTCTGAATACATTGGATTTATAGTTGATGCTAAATGGTTTTAGCAAAATCAATATTAAAAAAATGCGAATATATATATATATTGCAAAAGGAGTAATACATGACACCCTTAAAAGAGAGATGGAAAGCCTTTGGGACAACACTCTTTGACCCGTGGATTATTATTTTAGTTATCTGTACTTATTTTTTATCAACAGTTTTGATACGCCAATCTGATGTGACTATTATTTCCACATTCACATTCCTTGTCTCTCTTTCTTCGGGAATTCTTGGTGGAATAGTAACGAAGCGATGGGATGATCAAACGGAAGAAAAAATTATTGTAGCGAGAGCAAAATCAGCGAATCGAAGTTTACAATTGTTATTGAGTAGTGCAATAGCCCTTGAAAGAAGAGTTCGCCTTTACATCCAAAGATATAATAATTCTAGTTACAAAAAAAAAATTACATCAGAAGTTATCAAAACTTATCTTGAAGAAATTGTAGAAGACAGTTTGAGCCTTGAAGAGAAAGTCATTAACTCCATTGAAGATTGGAAAGATATATTGCCTGATCTGGATATTAAACCGGTCATAAATTTAATAAGAGAGCTTAATGGAAATTACGCCAGTGCACTAGCACAGTTAGAACAAGTGAATCTCTCCTTGCAGGAAACAAAAGATAAGTCAGAAGCTGGTGAAGCTAATATCAAGAAACTTAGTGAAGAAAAGAACGAAATAAGAAATAAACTTTTACACATTGAAAAGGATTTGCGAGAACAATCTTCTCAATTTGGAGTACCTTCAATTAGTGGCTCATTAATTACAGGAAGCAGTGACACTTTTTTATCTTCTCCATCTAAAATAATAGGCTCGGCATTAAATTTAGAATACGGTATTGTTGATAATATTCTTACGCCAACCACCTTTTTTTCAACACCTAAAAACGTAGTAACTATAGCCAAACCATCAGTATCAAAGAAAAACAAGAAATAAGGTAAAACATAGGCCGTATTGGAGTTGAGCCTGAATACGTTAGATTATTAGCCTCCAACAATCTTAAAAATAAAACGCCCCATTGGGGCGTTTTATCGTAAGGTAGTATCCGTTATTCCCAAAGAATAGAAATTACTTTACTACCGTACATGATAGTGCCCCCACGGGGATTCGAACTCTGGGTTTTGTTAGAATTTACTACAGCTACTTTACAGCTTACAGGGTGGACAGTATAGATGCATTAGTACTAGTGTTCTATTATTCTTCACTCAAAATATTAAACCTTTACCCTATAGACTAGATAAAGCACGTTTGTAAATTACCCTTAATCAGTCGGTACACTGTTGCACCTTGAAATAAGGTAAAACATAGGCCCCCTTGGGTTTGAACAAATGTGCGCTTGGTTATAAGTCCCAACCTTAAGCCAAAACGTATCTCTGTAGGAATAAAGCTTCTGTCCGCTAGGTTCTTGGTTCGAGTCCAGGCCGAGGAGCTTTGAATGTCAATAAAACCCTTCCAAATCCTGATATAATCCAAAAGCCAAAAAACTTATTCACAGGGCTTACGCAAATTCTGCGCTGGCTTCATCAACGCTCAACAAAAACACATCATAACGGGGGATTATAAGGGGCTCGCCGTAATTCACTAAACACCAGTACACTTAAGTCCTGCCTATATAGGAGGAACAAGAAATGAGTGTTAAATAGGTTCTCATCGAACGCGGTCACCCGACTGCGCCCGAGGGGTAGCGGCGCAATTTACCAAATTCCGCTCTGCTGATATAGATTCCCAACATGAGACCTCAGTTCTCATGAGCAATAAAAAATCGTCCTGCCATCTGATTAGTTCATAAAGGAGTGAAAATCATGGCCACCATAAACACCAGTTTTCCGGACTTCTTTGCCGGGGCCGCTTTGGTCTTGAGCAACTCCCGGGAGCAGCCTGAAATTGCCGCCTCCCTGGATGTCTTCGGCTACGACGCAGTTGTCATTCAAACCGGGCAGGCATTGCTCGATACCGCCCGGGGCCTGTACGATGCCCAGATCAAAGAGTATGGCGAACAGCACGCCGCCACGCAAACCTTCCTGGAGGCCTCGGCACAAGCCGATAAAGCCTATGCCGCCCATCGCCGTTTGGCCAGGATCGCCTTCAAAAGCGATCCCCAGCGGGGTACCGACCTGCATCTCAATGACCGCAAACCGCGCGCTTTCAACCCCTGGTACGAGCAGGCCCGCCACTTTTACAGCGCCCTGCTGGCCGATACCGCAGCCCAAACCCAGTTGGCCCGTTACAAGATCACCCCTGAAAAAATACAGTCTGCCCAGGCACTGGTTGAGGAAACCTTCGCTCTCAATAGCGCCCAGGAGGCTGGCAAAGGCGAATCTCAGGATGCAACCCAACAACGCAACACCGCCATCAAAGCCCTGGATGAGTGGTTGGGAGATTTTCGGGTTGTCGCTCGCATCGCTCTTGCAGATACCCCCCAATTGCTCGAAGCCTTATTCCCTGGAGGCTGATCAGACAAGCTTGCGAGAACCCGCCCCCCTTCTCCAGCTGCTTGGCATCGGGTTGGACAGCCTCACCCTGATGGGTAATTCAAATAAAATTCATTCAAAACCCGAATTTGCGAGCCGATCCTCTCCGGCGCAGCAGTCTTCTCCCAAGCAGATCACAAAGCAGAACACCCTGCCTCGCACCTGAAATCAACGCGCGTTCGTTTCTCAAATAGATTCAGCCTGATAATCGACACCTTGTTTTGGTCACCGTGCGAGGCAGAAAATCTTCCCCGATAAAACAGCCGCTCCCAGGCTTTTCCTTCGTGATCCTTGGCCGTCTCGCACCGGCATGCCGCCGGTATTCGCGGCACGAACGGTGTGGA
>JACNJN010000066.1 GCA_014382535.1 Candidatus Desulfolinea nitratireducens
CAAACATCCTTTTTACAAATGTAGAACCACACTAATAAAATAACTTAGATTTTCAAAGATTATAACATTCAACCATTAAAAAAAGACCTGTGCTTAAATATCGGCACAGGTCTTGCCATAGCTACTTCTTCCTTATTTTACTGGCAGTGCTTCCAACTGCTCAACCAAATCCTTGATCACGTCAAAGCCGCCTTGCCAGAATTCTACACTGCGAATATCGATCCCGGCTTCTGTCAGAATTTTCTCTGGGGCTTGCGATCCGCCCGCAGACAGGAGTTTGAGATAGCGCGGTTTGAAGGCCTCGCCTTCTGCTTTGAATTGCTTATAAAGCGAAAGGACGAGTAACTGGCCAAAGGCATAGGCATATACATAAAATGGGGTGTGATAAATATGCGGGATCGAAACCCATTCCCATTTGAACTCATCACTGACTTCAATCGCATCGCCAAATTGGGCTTCAAGATTTTCAAGATAGGCAGCAGCCAATTCATCTACAGAAGCATTCTCTTTGACCATTTGGTGCGCCTTCCGTTCAAAGAGTGCAAAAAAGGCCTGACGCATGATCGTTGCATAAGAATCATCCACCTGGCGGAAGAGCAGATCACGGCGCACGGATTCGTCCCTCTCTTCGGCGAGCAACTGATCAACGAGCATCATCTCGGCAAAGGTGGATGCCGTCTCGGCGAGGGGCAGGGAGGAGTGGAAGGTAAAGATAGTATGATCTCCGGCCAGCATCGAATGGATCGCATGTCCCAGCTCATGGGCCATTGTCGCCACGTCATCGGCGCGACCCTGATAATTGAGCAAAACCCACGGGGCCATTTCCGGGGTAACCGACCAGCAAAATGCGCCGCCGCGTTTGCCCTTGCGGACTTCGCTGTCGAGATGATCATCGTCGAAAACACGCTGGGCAAGGGTAGCAAGCCTGGGGTCAAAGGTCGCAAAGGATCCCAGCACCATTTCTGCGGCTACCCCAAAATCGTAGGTTTTTTCTGATTTGACCACGGGCGCGTAAACGTCATAGCGACGCAATTTATCCACGCCGAGGTGCTTGGCCTTTAGCTTGAAATAACGCTGGAAGACATTCGCATTTTTTTCGCACACATCCAGCAAAGTGTCCACGGCCTCGTCCGGGATATCGTTCCCCAGATTGCGGGCGGAAATAGGCTCGGCGAAGCTGCGCATGTTGACATTCTCGTTGCCCCAATCGCGAACCCGCGTTTGGTACATTTGTCCGAGAATCGGCCCGTCATCCCCATAAACCTGATAAAGTTCCTGGTAGGCTGCCGCACGTAGATCAGCATCTGCCCCACGGACGTAGGTCATCAACTCGCCGCGCGTCATCTCTTTGGTCTCACCATCCACATCCAACTTGAAGACGTAGCGATTCGTGATCGCGCTGTAAAGGGTGATGAGAGCGCTTGAGCCAGTCACATTTTTTATGTTGAGAATCTTTTCTTCAGCTTCACTAAGTGTATGCGGTTTGAAATTGCGGATTTCTTCAAGATAATAACGATAATCGCCAGCGACATCCATAAAATGTTCTGCTGTTTCGGCATCGAGGTCTTTCCACCACAGATCAAAGAAGAGTGTGCGGTTTTGGACTTCGGCAAGGAATTGCTCCACACGCGATTGTGCCGATTGGGCAGTTTGATCCTGGGTATCGGCAGAGAAGGCCAATCCAGCAAAAGAGTAAAGCCGATGGGCAAGCCTTGTGCTCTTTTCAGAAGATTCGAGCATTTCCATAAAGTTTTCCACATCCATATCTGCTTTCAGGGTTGGACGCAGGGCTTCAAATGCGGTGACTTGCTCGTCAAGGTCTTTATAAGTCTTTTCCAGCTCCGGGCTTTCAAAGCTCGGGAAAAGGTCTTCAAGACTCCATTTCGTTTGGGTAAAGGTCATTCAATACTCCTGATCTTTTCTATTGATTCTCTACCAAATAATCGTAACGCGCACGTAATGTGCTGTGAATATAATTCTGCCATACGGATACAATACGATTCTGGGCATAGCTGTGCGTGGCATAGGTTTGGATGATGAAACGGTCGTCCACACAGGAAACGGCGACCAGGTCATTGCTCGATGAGGTGCCATATAAACCCCACAGAGGTATAGCTGAGCTTCCTGGAGCAAGGCGCATGCGGTCTCCGAGATCAAAACCGAGCCAATAACCGGTTACCTTACTCAACGAGACGCCTTCATTCGGCGTGTGATGGGCGCGGTGAGTCCCGTCAACCGGGTAAATGACTGTATCGTCAAGATTTGCTCCTGTCCAGTCACGATCAAAATCGACGCCGCAGCGTCCCAGCAGCAGGCTCAGTTTGCCATTAGCGAGCGAATTCATGTCCCACTCTTCAAGGATGACCGAACTGCCTTTCCCCAACGCATTGTTCAAATATTCATAAAACTCTCCCTGAAAATCGCTGCGTATTTCTTTGGCAGCAATAATCAGGTCCCAGCCTTGCCCGTTGGGTCCATTCGAAAGCAGTTGATTCTTGAAGCGTCCGAGGGCATCCTTTTCATCGACATGCCTTAAACCCATGCCTGATATGGCAATTGGCACATAGCGATAAACATTGAAATCAGCGGCAATATCTTCAAAGACCAGGATGCTGGCAGTTTTCATCCATGTGTCAAAATCTTCCATTGTAGAGGCTGCTGTGGTGGGTGGTACAACTGCAGGGGCAGCCGCTGCAGTTGGCGGAGGAGCGAGGGTTGGTTGCAGTGGGGCTGCGGCAGGGGCCTGGTTATTCAATGCCGATTGGGTAAGCTGTAAGACCATCGCAGTTGCCTCCAATTCCAGCGAGGCTTTTGTAGAATCAAAGGCTGGTGGGGAGGACGTAGTTCCTGTATCAATGGAACATGCCAAGATAAAAACCAGCGCAACAAAAAGCAAGGCGATTCTGTTTCGGTAACTTAATGAGGGGGCCATGGATTCTCCTTTTACTGTCTACAAAAAAATAGATTTGAAACCTGCAATTATTGTACAACAAAACGGCCCCTGTTGATATTCAATAGGGGCCGTTTTTGAATTAGAGATTAAAGCGGATATGCACGATCTCTCCGTCCTGGACAATATATTTCTTGCCCTCCAGACGGAGCTTGCCTTTGTTGCGGGCCTCACTCATCCCGCCGAGCGTGGTCAGGTCCTCATAGGTGACCACCTCCGCGCGGATAAACCCCTTTTCAAGATCAGAATGGATCGTGCCCGCTGCTTCCTGCGCGTTTGCACCGCGATGCAATGTCCACGCCCGGACCTCGTCTTCGCCAACAGTAAAAAAGGATTGCAGTTGCAGGAGGTCATAAGAAAGGCGGATCATTTTATTCAACCCGGGCTCTTTGATGTCGTATTCTTCCATGAACATTTTTGCATCATCAACGGGAAGTTGCGAGATTTCCATTTCCAGCTTGCCCATCAAATCCACGATGGGGATGGAATGCTCCGATTCGATCGCAGGTGGGGCCTGCCCCTCGCCGAGATTCAGCAGGATCATCATCGGTTTTCGAGTCAGTAATCCAAACCCGGAGAGATCACTTTTCTCTAGCTCTGTGAACTCGATTCCACGCAGCGGCTTCTCTTCGGAAAGAATTTTATGCAAACGTTCAAAAAGTTCAGTTTCCCGCGCGTTGACGACTTTATCCGTCCCGCCGCGCTGACTTTCGCCAGAGAGTTTCTCGAGTTTTCGCTCGACGGCGATCAGGTCATTTAACAGCAATTCGCTATTCATCGCAGAGATGTCTCGAGCCGGATCCACGCTCCCAGACGCGTGCGCGACGCTCTCGTCCTCAAAGCAGCGCACCACATGAATTAATCCATCCATCTGGGCGATCTGGTTGAGCAATTGCCCGGAAATGCTGCCCTGCCCGCTGCCTTCCAATCCGGCAATATCGGCATAGGTGACCTTGGCATACACGGTCTTTTTGGGGTTGTACATTGAAGAAAGCTGATCCACACGCGGATCTGGTACATCAACAACCGCAGTATTCACCTCCATCCGTCCGGCGCTGGCGTTGGTGGGCTGATCATGACCAGTAAGGGCGTTAAAGAGGGTTGTTTTACCTGTTTGGGGAAGTCCTATTATTCCTAGTTTCATTATTTTCCTTTAAGACTTTAGACCATAGACCTTAGACTTCAGATTTTGCAAAAAAGCTGAGATTTGATGTCTGTAATCTTAGGTCTGTTTTTCATCCTTGACCTGTTTGCATGCTATGTGTATACTACAAAACGCACTTGCCGAAGTGCTTGTACTGAGCATGCCGAAGTGGCGGAACTGGCAGACGCGCACGACTCAAACTCGTGTTCCCTTGGGAGTGAGGGTTCGATTCCCTCCTTCGGCACAGCATTATAGCACGCCCTTCTCTTGTGAGAAGGGCGTCTTTTTTGAAGGGAATGTTATACTTTCTCAAACTCACAGGATAGGGTTGAGGTATAGATCTATGCAGGATTTTCTCTGGTGGCGTGATGGGATTATTTATCAAATTTACCCGCGCTCCTTTCTGGATACCACAGGAAACGGGTTGGGTGATCTGGCTGGTATAACCGCCCGCCTTGATTATCTGGCCAATCTTGGGATTGATGCGATCTGGCTCTCTCCCTTCTTTCCCACCCCGGATGCCGATTTTGGCTACGATATCAGCGACCATGTGGATGTTGATCCACGTTTTGGCTCACTGGCAGATTTTGACGAATTAGTGGAAGCAAGCCACAAGCGGGGGATTCGAATCATTCTTGACCTTGTCCTGAATCACACCTCCGACCAGCATCCCTGGTTCCAGGAATCACGCATTAACAAAACCAATCCCAAACATGACTGGTATCTCTGGGAGTCTCCCTCCCCCTCAAAGGGGGAGGGGTCAGGGGTGGGGGTTCCAAATAAATGGCAATCCGTTTTTGGCGGTAAAGCCTGGACATGGGATCAGATACGCGGCCAATATTATTACCATATGTTCCTCAACGAGCAGCCAGACGTAAACTGGCGCAATCCCGAGGTCCGTAAGGCTCAAATGGATGTGCTGCGTTTCTGGCTGGAGCGTGGGGTGGATGGATATCGGCTTGATGTTTTCAATGTCTATTTTAAAGATGACCAACTCCGCGAAAACCCGGGAAAATTGGGGCGCAGGGCCTTTGAGCGCCAGGAGCATATTTACGATACAGACCGCCCTGAAATGGACTCTGTGCTTGAAGAGATGCGCAGCATCCTGGATGAGTATCCCGAACGCTACGCCGTGGGAGAAACCTTCCTCCCCACACCCGAAAAGATCATTCGCTATAATGGGCAAAAAAAACTGCATGCTGCCTTCGATTTTGAATTTCTCTGGAGCAACTACAAGCCCTCAAAATTTTTAACTGCCATTCAAAATTGGGAAAAGGTTGCGGCTGAAGCACAGATCTGGCCCAATTACGTTCTCAGTAATCACGATGTTCCCCGGCCTGCCACGCGTTACAGCATAGGCGAAGACGATGCCCGTGCGAAAGTTATCATGGCGATGCTGCTGACCACTCGCGGGACACCCTTTCTCTACTATGGTGAAGAGATCGGGATGCGCGATATCTCACTGCGCCGCAGCGAGATCATGGATCCGCCCGGGAAAAAATATTGGCCTTTCCATAAGGGCAGGGATGGCTGTCGCTCCCCGATGCAATGGGATGCATCAGAAAATGCGGGCTTTTCCACAGAAAATCCCTGGCTGCCTGTCCATCCTAATTCAGAGAAACGAAACGTTGCAGCACAACAGGAAAACGAACACTCACTTTTCCACTTTACGCGAAGCTTGATCGCATTACGTAAAGAAAATATAACTTTGCTGCGGGGTGAGTTTATTCCGTTAAAGGATATGCCGCGGGGCGTGTTGGCTTATTTGCGTAAAAGTGATGAAGAGACTATTTTGGTCGCCTTGAATTTTAGCGAAAATATGAAGAAGCTCATATTACCAAAGAAATCATGGCAAATTCTTTTCTCTGAAAACAGGGAAGATAAAATTACCGAAGATGCGCTTTTGCTATTTCCGCATGAAGTAATTATACTCAAGGCAAATTAAGGAAACAGATGTACAATGAAATTCTAGATCTTTCTCACTATAATATTGTCGCTATCATTCCGGCCTATAAAGTTGAGAAGCAAATCACTGAAACTTTGGCACGCGTGCCAGATTATATCCGCCTGATCATCGTAGTGGATGATGCTTCACCAGATCAGACAGGAAAGGTCGTTGCGCAGGTAAAAACCAAAGATTCGCGCATCATATTAATTGAACATGCAGAAAACCAAGGGGTAGGTGGGGCGATGCTTTCCGGGTTTCGGGAAGCGCTCAAAAGCAATGCCCAGGTTATTCTCAAGATTGATGGCGACGGGCAGATGAGCGACTATGACCCACGCCCCCTCCTTGAACCACTGATCCGCGGCCAGGCAGATTATGTCAAAGGGAATCGTTTTCGAGATTTCAAGGCGCTCAAATCTATGCCTTGGATTCGTCAGATCGGGAATATGGGGCTGGGTTTTCTCGTCAAAGCCGCCACCGGCTATTGGAATTGTTTTGATCCCACCAATGGATTTTTTGCCATTCGGAACGAAGCCCTTGCAGCACTGCCTTTGGAACGTATTCAAAAGAGTTATTTTTTTGAAACTTCAATGCTGGGTGAGTTGTATCTGGTTGGGGCCGTTATCCGAGATATTCCCTATCCCGCTGTTTATGGCGATGAAAGATCAAATCTATCAGTTCTCAAAACTCTCTGGGAGTTTCCTCCAAAACTTACTCATATTTTCTTTCGCAGAATGCTGGTCAAAAATTTTCTTTTTGATTTCAGTATGGAATCGATCTATTTGCTCGCAGGAATCCCGATGTTTTTTTTCGGTCTAATTTTTGGGATCGTTAAATGGATCAAGTATATTAATTTGGGGATTCCTGCCCCGACAGGGACGATTATGATACCTGTTATATCGGTTATGCTCGGGGTACAATTAATTCTGGCCGCCGCAAATATTGATTTGCAATCTGTACCAAAAGAACCGCTTTGTAGTGGTGAATTAAAATAAGAAAAGAGAGAACCATACTGATAGTGCAATCAAATAGCGTGCCTGCTATATTTGCCTATTTAAATATTATAAAGATCAATTACGATTGCAGGCACGTTTATGGAAGATGGAGAGTTTTTGATGCAAAGAAGTGATTTCAAGAACTATAAAGAAAAATTTGTCTCTGCAACCAAAAAAGTATTGAAAACTGAACATTCAGAAAATTTGGATGAGGCTGCTTTCCCGGCATATAGCAATCCAAACCTTTTGATGAGCTTCCTCTTTTGGGAACGGTTATATCGTGTGATTCAGTATGTTGAAAAACGAGGAAATTTAAACGCAGCTCTGGATTTTGGCTGTGGAAGCGGGGTCATGCTGCCTTTTCTTTCGCAACATGCAACTAAGGTTATTGCTGTAGATATTGATCTGGAACCTTTGAGGCGCCTTGAAAAATATATTGCTTTTGATAAAAAGGTGCAATTTTTAGAGAGCTTTACCGATATTCCCCGCCAGTCCCTTGATTTAATCATTGCTCTTGATGTCTTAGAGCATGTGGACGATTTAGAAAAGGTACTGGCGCAACTTTCTTCACTTCTCACGCCCAGTGGAGAGATTATCATTTCTGGCCCAACTGAAAGTATTTTATATAAACTTGGGCGTTTCATCGCGGGTCCAACTTACTCGGGGGATTATCATGTTAGAAATATTTATGATATTCAAGACATTACAGACAAATATCTAAATGTGAGAAAGCTAGCGACTCTTTTCTACCCAATCCCCCTTTTTCTCATTTTTACGGGAAGAGCTGACTAGCAAGTTTGCTTTTTCTCCGGGGGACAGTATACTGGTTCTTAGATGAATGAATTTTCCTATATCCCCGGGATCAAACCTTTAAACCCTGGCCCCTTGACGCGCTTTCTGCCTCCGCTTGAGGAGGGAGTCTCCTCTGCATGGCTGGAAACCCATGTCGATCTGGGGGCTTGGGTGCTCGATCCTTTTGGGAGTTCCCCTCAGCAAGCCATTCGTACGGCGCGAAAGGGATATCGCGTTTTGGTTGCCGCGAATAATCCTGTCGCGCGTTTTATGCTCGAGATGGCTGCCGATCCCCCATCCACATCAGACTATAATGCTGCACTTGCCGAACTTGCAGTCTCCCTAAAGGGGAAGGAACGTCTTGAATCTCATCTAAAAAATTTGTACAAAACACAGTGCGCCAACTGCCAACAGATGGTAATTGCTGAATCGTTTTTGTGGCATAAGGATGCTGCCACACCTTTTGCACGGATCTATGAATGCAAAAGTTGCGGCGACAAAGGCGAGCGGCTGACGACAGTTGCCGATGCCGAAAGAGCTTTGGAACTATTATCAAGCGCGAAATTACACAGGGCGCGTGTATTGGAGCGGATTGCGCCTCTCAATAACCCCGACCGTGAATATGCCGAAGAAGCACTGCAATCATATTTGCCTCGCGCCATTTATGTGCTTACCACGCTGATCAATCGGCTGGATGGACTTTCCCTCTCTCCCTTGCGCCAACGGGCCCTGACCGCCTTGTTATTGACTGCCTGTGACGAGGGAAATACGCTCTGGCCGCATCCAGTCGAACGCCCGCGCCCAAAGCAACTATTCGTACCCGGGCAGTTTTATGAACATAACCTCTGGTTGGCCCTAGAGCAGGGGGTTGATATGTGGGCAAGCGATGCCGATCCTGTTCCCCTCAATATATGGCCTGATCCGCTCCCCGAAAGCGGCGGGGTTTGCCTCTTTGAAGGCAAGCTCAAAGAGCTTAACGAAAAAAAGAAGCTGCCCAGGATCGAGGCAGTGATTACGACAATCCCGCGTCCCAACCAGGCTTTCTGGACTCTATCGGCCTTATGGGCAGGTTGGCTTTGGGGGCGTGAAGCCGCACAACCTTTCAAGGTTGGTCTGCGTCGCCGCCGTTACGATTGGGGCTGGCACGCTACTGCGCTTCACGCTGCTTTTGGACATCTGGCAACCTTGCTCCCTAAAAAAACACCTCTTTTAGGATTGCTTGCCGAGCCAGAGCCTTCATTCCTCTCTGCAACGCTGGCAGCCGCCTCATCTGATTTTACGCTCAAAAATCTTGCCATGCGCACAAAATATGATCCTGTTCAAATTATCTGGGAACGCGAAGAACCCGGTGAGATGAAAAAGCCTCAGGTGGGAGGCGCGGTTAAAAAATATCTCCGCGCTCGCGGGGAGGCGACGACTTATCTGCATCTCCACGCCCTGGCTTTGACCGAATTCGCCCGTGCGAATAGTTTGCTCTTGCCGCAAGAAGCTGTGGATGAGACCCTCCACCGAATCCACGCCACGATAGACGAGACTCTCAACACAGATACCGATCTTCTGCGTTATGAGGGCAGTGAGCATTCTCTCCAAACCGGACTGTGGGGATTGGCCTCTACTGAAAAAAGCGAGATTCCCCTGCCTGACCGCGCAGAGATGGCGGTCGTTCGTTATCTTAGTAAAAATCCCAGGCAGAGTCTGTTTGAAATTGAGCGTGAAATTTACCCACAATTTGCAGGGTTAGAAACCCCATCAAAAGCATTGATCCTGGCGATCCTTGATTCCTATGCACATCACCATAATGATGGCTTTTGGCATCTCCGCGAAGAGGACAAACCCTCTGCCCGCCTCACAGACCTTAAAGAGATGCGTGCCCTCATTACGAACCTCGGAGAACGCCTGGGCCATCAGACGCAGCAGATCGACGATAAAATGATTGTCTGGGGGGAAGAATCTGCTCCGGTATATGTCTTTCACCTGATTGCCTCTGCCCGTGTCCGCGAGATCCTGGATAAGAATACTCCGCTCCCTGGCCGCAACCTGATCGTCCTCCCTGGCGGGCGGGCGGGATTACTCGCCTACAAAGAAAAACGTGACCCCACCTTTCGTGCTTCCTTGCGTGGTTGGCGAGTTATCAAATTCCGGTTACTACGTACGCTGAGTAAAATCCCTCTCCTTAATGCCCAAACATGGGAGGAGCAGATCGGCAGCGATCCGATCGAAGGCCCGCCCTCAGGACAGCTGATGATGTTTTAGCAATGCTCCTATGGCGCAGGCCTTCTAATGAACTATAAAGATCACATGCTATATTTTTTCTGATTTGATCCTGATGTCCTGGATTGTAATAAGATAATGATTTGATTACGAATATAAATTTTGGAAGGAAGGTCATAATGAAATATGGTGTCCACTTATTTGCTACTGAAGATTCAATTCAACCAGGTGATCTGGCTCAAGAAGCTGAGTCCAGAGGATTTGAATCTGTTTTATTTTCTGAACATACTCATATCCCCGTAAATTTTTTGCAAAATAACGAATCAGGTCGGAATTTAAAAGATTATTATTGGCAGGCCTATGATCCCTTTATTGCAGCTACAGTGGCGGCTGCGGCAACAGATAGAATAAAAATCGGAACAGGCGTGAGTCTGATCCTTCAACATGATCCAATCACTCTGGCCAAAGAGGTGGCAACAATTGACCAAATTTCCAACGGGCGCTTTCTGTTTGGGATTGGCGCAGGCTGGCTTCCCGATGAAATGAAAAACCATGGTGTTGCCTATCGCACACGGTACATGTTGATTCAGGAATATGTGCAAGCCATGAAAAGAATTTGGAGTGAAGAAGCCCCGGAATATAAGGGCGAGTTTATCAATTTCAACAAGATCAAATCATATCCAAAACCAATTCAATCCCCTCACCCCCCACTGATTTCAGGTGGAGGCATAGGACCCAAATCTTTGGATTTTATTGCCCGTAACTGCGATGGGTGGATGCCTATCGTTGGGATCCCTGAATGGCATCAAATCAAAGAGGGAATTTCTAAATTAGTTGAACAAGTGGATGCTGTTGGAAGACCACCCGGATCTATTGATTTGTCCGTATTTTCTTGGTCTCTTCCTGATGAGGATGTGACAAATGATATGGAACAGGCAGGAATAAAAGAGATCGTGATTTCACTGGAAGCAAAAAATCGTGAAGAAGTACTCCCATTATTAGATGAATATGCTTCTTTGATTGAATGATTGGAGTCCTCGTTAGCATCTAATACTCCGCTAGAGGAAATGAAAATAATGTGCAGAAATATCAAAACACTTTTCAATTTCGAGCCCCCTGCTACAGAAGAAGAAATCCGGGCCGCCTCGATTCAATTTGTGCGAAAAATCAGCGGATCGACCAAGGTCTCAAAGCAGAATGAGGCTGCGTACAATCATGCCATCGATGAGATTGCTGCAAGCGTTGGAAATCTCCTTGACTCATTGGTCACCTCAGCAAGCCCAAAGGATCGCGATGTGGAAGCGGCCAAAGCTCGGGCGAGGGCGGCGAAACGATTTGGAAAGATAAACTAAGGATTGAAAAAATGAAAATTCACCTAATCGATGGCACATACGAACTTTTTCGTGGCTTCTATGGTCCGCCTCCCAGGAAAGCCCCTGATGGCCGTGAAGTCGGTGCAACAATTGGATTATTGCGTAGCCTGCTAGCACTTCTTTCCAATCCTGAGGTCACTCATTTAGCCGTTGCTTTTGACCATGTTGTGGAATCTTTTCGCAACGACCTCTTTGATGGATACAAGACCGGAGAGGGAATCGATCCGGATTTATTCGCTCAATTTCATCTGGCCGAAGAAGCTGTCGCCGCCCTGGGAATCGTGGTTTGGCCGATGGTGGAATTCGAGGCCGACGACGCCCTAGCCACCGCGGCGCTTCGTTTCAAGGGTGATCCTGCTGTCGACCAGGTGGTTATCTGCTCCCCGGATAAGGACCTCGCCCAATTGGTTTCTCAGAATCACGTCGTATGTTGGGATCGCCGCCGGGAGATCGTCTATGATGAAGCCGCTGTCCTCGAAAAATATGGGGTTGGCCCATCATCTATCCCGGACTATCTCGCCCTCGTGGGGGATGCCGCTGACGGCATTCCGGGAGTCCCCGGCTGGGGTGCAAAATCCAGCGGGATTGTCCTCTCGAAATATAAATATCTTGAAAAGATTCCCGCCAAACTTGAAGATTGGGAGATTAAAGTCCGGGGTGCCAAACGCCTGCACGAAAATTTATCCAATCACCGCGAAGAAGCTTTCTTATATCGCCGCCTGGCAACCCTGCGCTCCGATGTCCCTCTCACAGAACAACCGGATGAGTTGAAGTGGGTTTGTCCTCGCGAAAATTTCGCCAAATTCTGTCAGTCCCTGGGCACAGCAAATCTTCTCGACCAACTTCCAAAATGATCCTAACAATAAGCAGCCCCAGGGGGGAGCTTTGCCCCTTATGATAAATACCACGAGATATTGCTGGTAGAATTTAATGTGAAAAAACTCGACGGGGGCCGTGAATTATCCCAAATGGCCGCAAAGCCATAGTATCTGAGAGGATGAAAATGAAGAAGGTTTGTATCGTAGGGGCTTCCGGGAAGCTTGGGCAATATATGGTGCAGCATGCGCTGGATCGAGGCTATGAGGTAGTTGGTGTTTGTAGGGAACGCAGCGTTGCCAAACTCGACGCATTCAAGGGCCGCATCACCATCATTCCCGGACCGACAAATGACCGCGAAATCATCAAGAAGGCGGTCGCAGGGTGTGACGGGGTGCTGACGGTGCTTGTTCCCTGGGGAATGCAGCAGTATTCGTCGGGAACAGCTCAGGCAATACTCGACTACGCACGTCCAGGCGCGCGACTTATATTTTCCTGTGGCTGGCATATCACAATGGATGGGCAAGACTTATACACACGGTCTTTCAAAATATTTGAAAAGGTTGCCGGTTGGATCGGGAAACTATTTCGTGTCGTAGAAATTGACGATCAAGTGGAAGCATGCCAGCGGATCTTTGCCAGCGATACCCAATGGACGGTCGTGCGTGGAAGCGATCTCGAAGAAGGTGAGAGCCAGGGTCTACCCGTTTGGAGCAGGCACGTGGGTGACTCTATTCTTGAAAGCAATATCACCCGCCGTACAGACTTTGCCCTGTTCATGGTGGAGGCCATCGAAAATGACGATCTCGTCCACGAGGCCCCTGCGATTGTCGGTTGCCAGACGCCCTCGGCGCTAGCGCACCATTCATAAAAGCACACAACAATCCTTCAATAACCTAATGATTGCATAGGTGAAGAAGTTACCACGCTTCGGTGATGCGCAGATCATTATGTGTATTTCAACCAGGGATGAATGGATAGAGTTTCTGCAGTGGCACGAAACCTGCCACGTTGGACAGTTGGAAATATTACGCCAACTGGCAAGAAAGAACGACTCAATAATCTGATCAACCGGCAGTAGTCCCGGCGTAATACGCCTCGAAGGAGTTTGGGGGTAATTTCTTTTTCCCAACTCCTTCCTCCTCAGGTACAATATTCCCCATGACGCATACCTCCGAATTTAATATTTTCCACCCCGAGCCCTTGTTGATTGTAGTCTCTGGCCCCTCCGGGGTAGGGAAAGATACTGTTTTACAGCTGATGAAAGAGCGCGGTAAATTGCTCTTTCACTTTGTTGTCACCGCTACCACGCGTCCGATCCGGGAAGGCGAAGTGCATGGTAAAGACTATTTCTTCATCTCGAGTGATGAGTTTGCCAAGATGATCGAAGATGATGAATTGCTGGAATACGCCATTGTCTATAACGACTATAAAGGCATCCCCAAGCAGCAGGTTCGGGATGCCCTCGCCAGCGGCAAAGATGTAATTATGCGATTGGACGTCCAGGGGGCTGCCACAGTCCGTAAGATGGCACCGGAAGCGATACTGATCTTCCTCACCACGGAAAGCGAGGAGGAACTGGTCAACAGGCTCAGGGAACGAAAGACCGAAACCGCCGAAGGATTGAATCTACGGATTGCCACCGCACGTCAGGAAATGAAACGTGCCAATGAGTTCGACTACGTCGTCGTCAACAAAGATGACTATCTTAACGAAGCGGTGGATACCATCCAGGCTATTATTCACGCCGAACATCATCGCACACATCCACGTAAGGTGAACCTATGAACGAAACTCCTGCACCAAACTACGCCCAGGAAACACCTCCGCAAGCTGTCAATATTGCCCTGCCCTCTGTTCTACCTCGCGTTACCTACGCCATCATTGGTGTGACGATCTTTGTTTATTTGCTCCAAATGGCAAGCCAATTTTTCTTTTCAGGTGCTGATTACCCCGCCTTCATGGGGATGAAAATAAATGAAGCCATTCTTGCTGGTCAAATTTGGCGGCTGATCACCCCCGTCCTGCTGCACGGCTCGCTCCTGCATATCGGTTTCAATATGTACGCCCTTTTTGCAATTGGGGCAGGGATGGAAAGCCGCATGGGACATCTCCGTTTTTTGATGCTCTATCTCGTCAGCGGATTTGCCGGGAATGTCTTCTCATTTTATTTTACTGGCGCCAATTCACTTGGCGCCTCGACCGCGGTTTTTGGCCTGCTTGCCGCCGAAGGAGTCTTTCTCTACCTCAATAAGGGACTCTTCGGCCAGCGTGCACAGAGAGCATTGCGTAATATCGTCATGGTCGCCGGTGTAAATCTTTTCATCGGGCTTTCTCCTGGAATAGATAATTGGGGACATATCGGTGGTCTGCTTGGGGGATTGATCTTCGCCTGGTTTGGCGGCCCCCGTTGGGAGGTGGAGGGCATTTACCCTCTGGTTCAAGTGGTTGACCACCGCAATCTGCGTGATGCGATCACTGGAGGATTGGTGGTAGTAGGAATATTTGGAGTTGTAGCTATTTTAAAGATTTTCTAAACCTCTTTTATTTTCCATTGATACTGTAGTAAAACCCTAAAAGGACGCGATGCAATTTGTCATCTTCCCTCTGACGTGGATCTCCCTTGCCTTTCTTGGCGGCATTATTCTCGCTCGCAACGTATCGCTGACAACAACACTTTGGCTGCAAATAGGGGCAGCCTCGTTGATAATCGCCATACTAACGCTCATTTACTACCGCATCCGCGCGAAGAAAACGCCTGATTTACTCCCCGTCCTGCCTTTATATTCTTTTCTTCTCCCCTTTTTTCTTTTTTTTGGCGCATCCTATTTCCAGTTTCGTCAACCCGATTTAGCTGACATCTATTTTGTAGTTAATTTCACTGAGCGTGAATACGAATCCCTTGTTACTGGTATCGTCTCCGATCCTCCCGACTACCGCGATACCTATACCAATCTCCAGCTTGACGTTATTCATATAAATCGCCCTGATAAAAAGAACCCCATCTACATCCATGGAAAAATCCTCGTCCGTGTAGTTGCCGGAGAAAACTACCAATATGGTGACCAGCTGCGAGTACGCGGCGTTCTTGAAATCCCCCCTGAGAACGAAGAATTTTCCTATCGGGATTACCTAGCCCTGAGCGGGATTCATGCCTATATGCGCAATGCCGAGGCAACCTTCCTCCCCGAAGAGCGCGGAGGTCACCCTCTCAAGGTAGTCATCTACGATCTCAAAGACCGCGCTCTTATTAACATTTACAAACTATTCCCTGATCCCGAAGCCTCTCTTCTGGCGGGAATTCTGCTTGGCGTTGAATCAGGGCTGCCTGGCGATCTTCAGCAAGCCTTCAAGAACACTGGCACTACACATATAATTGCCATCTCTGGTTTCAATATCACCATCATCGCAGCGCTTTTCATCTCTATCTTTGGGAACCTTTTTGGAAAACGCTATGGTTCTATCATCGCCATGCTCGGCATTGCGGCTTACACAATTCTCGTTGGCGCAGATGCCGCGGTCGTTCGCGCTGCGATCATGGGTGGGTTTGGATTGCTTGGTCGTCAATTAGGGAGACGGCAGGAAGGTGTCACCTCCCTCCTGATGGTAGCGGTCGCTATGGCCCTTAATAATCCTCTTGTGCTCTGGGATGTTGGATTTCAGCTCTCTTTCGCCGCTACAATGGGCTTGATCCTCTACGCTGAGCCGCTCTCCGATTGGTTTATACGCCAGGCATCCCGGATCACCTCCGAAGAAAAAGCACAGAAGATAGCTGGGCCTGTTGGTGAATATTTCCTCTTCACTCTCGCCGCCCAATTCGCCACCATCCCGATCATGGCATTTCACTTCGGACGCATTTCGCTGATTTCATTCCTCGCCAATCCCTTTATTCTCCCCGTCCAACCAGCAGTGATGATCATTGGCGGCCTTGCCCTTATTTTCAGCCTGATCCTCTTTCCGCTGGGACAATTGATCGCGATCTTTGCCCTGCCTTTCACCACGTACACAATTAAAATGGTGGAATTTTTTGATCAAATGCCAAACGGGGTTTGGGTTCTGGGGGATACGAAGCAAATCATCGTCATCATTATTTACGCAGCGATGCTCACGTGGACTTTTGCTGGCTTCCGTTTAAAAAAGTTTTCAAGATTGTTTACAACTACCCTTATCCTCGCCTCCCTGATCATTCTCACCATTCAGGTTTGGCGCGGTGCCTTTGCCGCTCCGGATGGGCTTTTGCAGATTACCTTTCTCGATGCAGGCTCTGCCGATGCGATCCTCATCCAATCGCCAAATGGCGGGAAGATTCTGATCAACGGCGGGGAGCGGATCTCCGATCTTTCCTCCGCGCTGGGACGTCGTCTGCCCCCCTTTCAGCGTGATCTCGACTGGTTGATCGTCGCCTCTCCTCAGGAGGAAGCCCTCGCCGCATTGCCGCGAACATTGGAGCGCTTCCCTCCCGCATCCGTTTTGTGGAGCGGCAACCGTGAAGCTTCCTTCGCCTCCCGCTCTCTTGATAAGTATCTCCTGACAGATCAAATCCCGATCATCAACGCGGTAGCGGGACAAAGTCTGGAGCTTGGGAATGGTGCTCTTTTACGGATTCAAGCCGTGGGCACGCGCGGTTCGGTACTGCTGATCGAATGGGATTCTTTTCGGACATTGCTTCCCATTGGTATTGATTTTGATAGTCTCGAGGAAACCCAAAATCTGGGGGCTCTCTCTGTCCTGTTATTAGCAGATTCAGGTTACGCACCGATCAATCCCCCCGAATGGATCGACTCTTTACGCCCGCAATTGATCATCCTGAGTGTGGCTGCGGGAAATCGGGATGGTCTCCCTGATGAAGAAACACTGAGGGCGGTCGAAGATTACACCCTGCTGCGCACTGATCAAAATGGCTGGATACAAATCTCCACTGACGGCACGCAAATGTGGGTGGAAAGCCAGCGCTAATGAAATCCTCCCTGAGGAGATTAGATCAGCAAAGTTTAGAAAAAGGGGTGGTCTACCTGACAGGCGTGGATCCTGATCTGGCAAAGGTGATCCACGATTTTGGAAAGCCTCCGCTCTGGCCTCGTCAGCCGGGCTTTCCAACACTGGTCCATATTATCCTTGAACAACAGGTCTCATTGGCCTCAGCAAATGCCGCTTTCAAAAAGCTAAATGACTCTGTAGATCAGCTTACGCCAGAGCATTTCATTCAATTTTCAGATGAAAATCTAAAAGGGTTTGGCTTTAGCAGACAGAAAGCGCGATATTGCCGCTTGTTATCTGAGGCCATCATCAGCGGCGATTTTGATTTTGAAGAACTCAATCAAATGGACGATTCTTCTGTGCGGAAAAAATTGATCGAACTCAAAGGGATTGGCCCCTGGACGGCAAATATATATTTACTGATGGCATTATTGCGTCCGGATATTTGGCCTCCGGGAGATCTGGCGCTGGCAAAAGCCATGCAGGCGGTTAAAAATCTGCCTGAAGTACCCGATAATGAAACTCAGCAAAAAATTGCGGCTCAATGGAAGCCGTGGAGGGCGGTTGGCGCACGGATTTTGTGGCATTATTATTTGAGTTAACCGGTTCTTCTAATAAGAATTCTTTTCAAGGATAGATGATCATATGAAAAATAATCAGAAGAAGGACCTAACCTAGCTTACCGCCAGTCCTCTATTTCCTCTTTAAGCATTACGATCAGCTTTTCATATTTATCCGGGGCGTTTTGCCCATCCGCCTCGTAAACAATGGTATCAAATTTCTCGGAAAAATTATGTTCATCTTCGATAGAGAAATTCTGTTCAAGTAAGGGGAATATCAGGGTTTTGAGTCGCTCAAGGTGTTCGCGCATTGTGGTTGTAAACTCACTGGCTGCCCAACCCACGTCCTTGCGGGCAACCTCATCCCCTGCCTGCCATGCCTTTGCAGCCCCCACCATTTGCAGGGAGGCTTCCCGGCTCTTCTTTTGTTCGGAGAGGATAAAGCTGATCGGCCCATTATCTGTGGGAAAGCCAAAATCCTCGAGAGCCTTGATTACCAACGCTTCCTTTTTAAATAAGCCTCCCTCGATAAATTCACTGATGAACTTATGTGCGAGGATGAAGAATTCTGGGCGGGCCAATTTATTGCTGCTGAGTTCAATCATCCCATTCCCAAGCACGGCATTAAAACCTTTTATGATTTCACGGTCAACATTTAGCTTTCTTGCGATGCGCATAGATTCCCTGCTTTTCCAAGATTGTTAATTTAGCCTATTATCTCATAAATTCTGTCCATTCGCTGAAAAATCTAGCGAAATCGCGAATTAGCAGATAAACTCAGGG
>JACNJN010000083.1 GCA_014382535.1 Candidatus Desulfolinea nitratireducens
CCAACTCAGAACGTAATTTGCGGACAATCGTTTCAACTTCTGGTAGTTCGGGCATGTGTTAGACCTTAGATTTTGGACTTCAGACTTCAGACTTTGGACTTCAGTCATTTTTGAGTGCTTTTCCAAAGCCAACTAGCATCCGCTTGATTTCTAGTATGTCTTTTTCCAGTAATGGATATTCTTCTGCTGAAATATAGCCAAGTTCGTGGGCAAGTAATAAAAGGTATTCGACCTCGCTGGCTGAACCAGACGCAATATGAACAAAACGAGCAAATTCCTTTTGAGTATCTCTACCTGCTCCCTCAGCAATATTTGTCGGGGTGGATGCAGTTGCACGGCGCATTTGGCTGACCAGCCCAAATCGTTCATCTTTTGGAAAATTAGCTGTGAGTTTATAGATTTTCAAAGTAAATTCATGTGATTTTTGCCAAACTTGAATTTTTTTGAAATCTCTCATTATCCTATCCTTATTAGACTTTGGACATCAGACTACAGACTACAGACTACAGACTACAGACTACAGACTACAGACTACGGACTTCAGACTACGGACTTCTGATGTCTATTATCTTAGGTCTACTGTCTTAGGACTGAAGTCTAAAGTCTATTCATCAAACATCTCTCCAACACTGCGACCTTGATGGGCACGGAGGATGACCTCGCCCAGCATTGGCGCGACAGAGAGAATTGTGAGCCGGTCACCAAAAAGTGCCTGGTCTTCAGGTGAAATGGGGACAGTGTCTGTGGTGATGATCTCAGTGACATCCAACTTGGAAAGTTCTTCTGCCGCATTGCTGGAAAGGATCGGGTGAATAAAGGCGAGATAAATATTCCGTGCGCCCTTTTCCTGTGCTAATCTTACCGCTTCAGAGATCGAGCCACCGGTATCCACCTCATCATCTACAATAATGACATCACAGCCTTTAACATCACCGATGATGGTAAGGGCTTGAGCACTTGAATCGTTGCCTGTGCGCCGTTTTTCGATGAAGGAAATTGGAATATCGAAATCAACAGCATAATTACGTCCCTTTTTGGCGAAACCAAGATCAACTGCCATGACCACGGGTTTTTTGAGAGATTCCAGCAGGTTCTCTTTGATATAGTCAACAATGATATGGGAGGCGGTTAGCACGTCCCCAGGAATTGAGAAGAAGCCCTGCACCTGTCCCGCATGGGGGTCAAGGGTCATATAACGATCTGCACCGGCGACCTCGACCATATCTGTAACGAGTCGGGCTGTGATCGGAACCCGGGGCTGGTCCTTTTTATCGGAGCGTCCGTAGCAAAGATAGGGGATAACTGCCGTGATACGTGCTGCCGAATCAAGCCGCAGGGTTTGGAGTGCGATCAGCAACTCCATTAGATTTTGATGAACAGGACGCGAGGTGGTCTGGATGACGTAACAATCCTGTCCGCGTACACTGCTATGTAATTTGATAAATAAGTTATCGTTCGGGAAGAGGATTATATCCCGTCCGCATAATTCCTTGCTCAAATAATCTGCAATTTTGTTTGCAAGCTCTGGTGAAGCTGTACCTGCAAACAACTTGATTTCCCCATAGGCTTCAGGAGCGTGTTTATGACTTATCATCGAAATTAATCCTTATTTAGTTTGTCCCATTCGGAACGCAATATACTCATCAAATAAACATCATGGTATTGACCGTGTTGATATTGAGCCTGACGCTTGCACCCCTCACGTACAAAACCTGTTTTTTCATAAGTGCGAATGGCCCAACGGTTGTTCTCGTAAACATCCAATGCTATCCGATTTAAATTTAGGGTTTCAAAACCATGCTTGAGCAATAAGCGCATCGCATCTGAGCCATAACTCTGATTCCAGACAGATTTATCACCAATTGCGATCCCTACTTCTGCCGAATGGGCAATTCTGTCGATTTGATGGAAGCCGCAATTCCCAATATGCTTCCAGCCTTCATCCACCCGGATTTCGATAGCAAGCGGTCTTTCCTCGGGCGGGCGTTTGCTTAAATTATGATACCAGGCTTCCTCGTCTGTTCTATTCATCGGGAGGTATAACGTGAGACCCTCAAGCACCTCGGGGTCATTGAACCACTCCAGAAAGCGTGGGATATCCTCCCGTTCAACCCCCCGAAAGCGGATCCGTTCTCCGTAGATCATGCTCTTCTCCTGTCCAACAAGGCTTCTGCCGCACTCCATGGGGATTGCTTTCGAAGCATAATATTGGATAGTGTTTCCTCGTAAATTTCAGGGGAAAGTTCATCCAAAAAGCGTGCAAACAAATTATCTCGCAGGAGCGTTTCGAACGTGGTTTGAAGCTGGGTTCGCTCACGAGCGGCCCACTCTCCTCCTTCACGTAGAAATGTAATGTGATCTTCAATCGCTTCAACCAAATCTGTGATCCCAACCCCATCCTTGGCCACAGTGCGTTTTATGACTGGTATCCAAAGTGGATCGTCGGCTTTGGGCGTCTGCGCCGGGACAACCATTCTCTGCCCGTGATGATGGAAAACGCGCTGGGTGGGGTGCGCCATATCCAGCATCCCCCTGAGGGCCCGTTCGGAATTTTCCACGCCGGGACGGTCTGCTTTGTTGACCACAAGAATATCTGCGATCTCGAGAATGCCCGCCTTGATCGCCTGAATATCATCGCCCAAACCGGGTGCTTCCACAACGAGGGTTGTGTGGGCGAGTCTGGCAATATCCACTTCGGCCTGGCCAGCGCCAACGGTTTCGATCAGGATGAGGTCGAAGCCTGCCGCGTCGAAAACCTGCACCATGGATGCCGTCGCCTGGGCGAGACCACCAAGCGATCCACGCGAGGCCATTGAGCGGATAAAGACATTCGGGTCTCCTGCGAGGTCACGCATCCGCACACGGTCACCAAGGACAGCGCCACCGGTGAAAGGGCTGGAGGGGTCAACGGCCAGAATGGCAACCCTTTTTCCCTCTTTGCTGTACTGCAGGGCTAATTGATTAACGAGGGTTGATTTTCCCGTCCCCGGTGCGCCAGTGATTCCGATCAGATGGGCTTTTCCTGTATGAGGGTAAAGTTCATCCAGGGCCTTTCGCCCTTCTTCGCTATTATTTTCTACATGAGTCAGCAACCGCGAGAGCGCAAGACGATCTTGATTCAAAAGAGCTTGAGATAGGCTCATAAAGACCATCTCAAGCTCTTTTCTGTATAGCGGTGCGGATTTCAGTGACAATGTCTTCGGTGGATGCTCCTGGTCCATAAATCCCCGTTACGCCCATTTTATTAAGTTGGGCAATGTCATCGTCTGGGATAATGCCGCCCAAAAAGAGCTTCACATCCTCCTGCCCGTTTGCCTTGATCAATTCCAAAATGCGTGGGACAAGTGCCATATGCGCTCCGGAGAGAATGGAGATACCAATTACATCCACATCCTCTTGCAGGGCAGCTTCAGCGATCATCTCGGGTGTCTGACGCAGACCCGTGTAGATCACCTCCATGCCCGCGTCGCGCAGCGCCCGCGCGACAACTTTTGCCCCTCGGTCGTGTCCATCTAAGCCCGGTTTGGCGACCAGGACACGAATTTTTCTTTCAGCCATTAATCCTCCAGCGAAAAAAAACAAGATATTTAAAGCCGAAAAAATTATACTATAGGTGGTTCAATTTCACCTTGCATATTATTTATAAAGGATTTTTGACACTGGATATTTTTGCTTATCTTCCTTACAATAAAAGTATTCCCCTATTTTCTTGAAGGAGACCGAATAATGCGTCGTAAAGCAATTCTAATCACCGGTGCGGCTGGCGAAGTTGGGCAGGCCCTTGTCGAAAGACTCGCCGAGCAGAATAATAATCATGTGATCAGTATGGATATCCGGCCTTTGCCGCCTGAACTGGATGCGAAGGTTCAGCATATCGTTGGCGATATCCTCGATCAATCGCTGTTTGATCGTTTGGTCAGTGAATACGATATTACTCATATCTACCATCTGGCAGCACTGCTCTCAACCAGAGCGGAATATTCCCCGATGTTGGCGCATAATGTCAACGTTGGAGGAACGATGAGGTTGCTCCAGCTTGCCGCCGAGCAATCTGAATGGAAAAGTGAACCAGTCATTTTTATCTTCCCCAGCTCTGTGGCTGCATTTGGTATGGGGTCGCTGGAAAATAAGGCTGAAAATCCGCGTCCCCAGGAATGGGAATGGAATAAACCCATCACCATGTATGGTTGTAATAAACTTTATGGTGAAACCCTCGGTATCTACTATAGCAATAATTACAAGCAACTATCTGAAAACGAACCCGCCATGCTTGATTTTCGCTGCGTACGCTTTCCCGGCCTGATCTCAGCTTTTACTGTTCCCAGTGGGGGAACCAGCGATTACGGTCCCGAGATGCTCCATGCTGCTGCACAGGGTAAGCCTTATGCCTCCTTCGTCCGCGAAGATGCCGCGATCTCCTTTATGGCCATGCCCGACGCTGTTACATCTTTGATCCAATTGGCTGCTGCGCCTCGTGAAAATCTCTCTCACCAAATTTACAATATCACCGCCTTCAGCTTGAGCGCAGAAGAATTTGCAGCCCATGTCAAAAAACATTTTCCCGATGCCGATATCACCTATTCACCCGATATCAGTCGTCAACGTATTATTGATTCATGGCCGATTGATATGAACGATGACGCCGCTCGCCGTGATTGGGGTTGGAAGCCTGCCTATGACGCTGAGCACGCTTTTAGCGACTATCTCGTTCCCAATATCCGGAAACGATACGAATAATATTTTTTCAACAAAGAACCCGTTCCCTTTAAGGGAACGGGTTCTTCTCCTATCGCATTTTATGAAATCAACACATCCTCTCGCTCCCATCTGGGTTTTGCCCCTCGTCATTTTCATCGCCCTGACATCCTGCGCGCCGACCCAGACTGTAACTCCGCTTGCCCCCGTTTCAGAGACGCCAGCCCTATCCCCAACCGCGACCGTGCAATGGTTTCCTCCCACAGCTACCCTTACGCCGCACCTCGTCCAGCCCCCCAGTGCGACTCCAGTCTATTTGCCCGGCCTGGGAGAAACCCTCGCCACAGACGATTTTGCATCGGGAGCCGCATGGAATACGATCACCTCCGACCAAGGCAATATCAGTGTAAGCCGCAACCGGATTACCATCGCTGTGAAAGAGCCCCAAATTTATATGATCAGCCTGCGCAATGAACCCCTGCTGACAAATTTTTATGCTGAGATCAGCGCACATCCCGCGCTTTGCAGAGGCGGCGACTCGTATGGGCTTCTTTTTCGGGCGAATAATGCGGCAGCCTACCGATATGCGCTTGCCTGTGATGGGACCGTCCGCCTCGACCGAATGAGCCTGGAACGCGCCAGAGTGATTCATCCGCCACTCCCCAGCGGAGATGTGCCCCCCGGATCTCCCGGCGATGTTCGGCTTGGTGTTTGGGCTGTGGGACCTGAAATGAGATTCTTTTTGAATGGTCGTCACCAATTCACGGCGGTCGATGTTAATCTTGAGATTGGTACGCTGGGAGTATTCGCCCAATCTGCCGGAGAGACGGCGATGACGGTCACATTTTCTGATTTGGTTGTACAATCAGTGGCATACGCCAGCCCGACTCCAACGATGACACCCTCGCAAACACCGGTGCCAACGAGTACGCGATCACCGTGAAGTGAGACGAGTGATGCGTGATTCACTTTTCACGATTCACGTTTTTACGTCCTCATCTTCACCAAGTACAACAGGACTAAAGAAAACATGGCCTATAAAAATCGCATGAACGACCTCGACAACAAAACCTGGTTGAAGTTCCAGAAATCCTGGTTCATCCATAATCCACCACGGCGCAAAAAAGGCGTCTTGAGACACCCTGCGAAATACCCTGAGACCCTGATCCAGGAATTCATCGAATTTTTCACCAAAGAGGGCGCGACCGTTCTCGATCCGATGGTGGGAACGGGGAGCACGCTCGTTGCTGCCTTGCGTAGTGGACGCCACTCTTATGGGATCGAGTTGAACTCCAAATACGCGCAGATCGCGAAAGAGGTTGTTGCCGAGGAAAAAGCAGCTTTAGCGGAGACCCGCCAGAACACAAATCTGACCGCCGAGGTGATCAATGGGGATGCTGCCAAGGCATTAAATTATTCCATCCCGGAAATCGACTATCTGATCACCTCCCCGCCCTACTGGGATATGCTCCACGCGCGCGGCTCGGAGACACAAAAGAAACGCCGTACCGAATCCGAGCTGGATGTGGTCTATTCAGACGACCCAAATGATGTGGGGAATATGCCCGATTATGAGGAGTTTTTGGAGAAATTGGTGGGCATTTATGCTGGGCTAAAGCCACTGATGCGAGAAAGAGCTTATTTAACGATCATCGTCAAAAATGTGAAGAAGGGTGGCAAGATCTACCCACTGGCCTGGGATATTGGGCGCGAGTTGGGGAAGGTTTATACGCTCAAAGATGAGAAGATCTGGATGCAGGATAACCAGCGCCTTGCACCCTATGGGATGGGGAATGCCTGGGTCAGCAATACCTTCCATCATTATTGTTTGCAGTTTAGGAAGGAAGATTAGGGATTTGTTATTTGGGCATTGGGAGTAGAGGCGGGATTTTCCAGCCCGGTGAGGTGGGACGCGGATACTTCGACGGTGCTCAGTGCAGGTTTTGCGGATAAGGCGGATTTACGCGGATGAAGAGGGATAATTGGGAAACGGAAGTTGGAAGTCCGCTTTAGCGGGCTTTGGCAGATAGCACGGGAATTTATTCCCGTGCGGAGAAAGACTCGAATGCTCATCCGCATCCCCTACACACCCGATCTGACGACCGGTGGGATCGCGGTTGATAATTATCACCGCATGGACGTAAACGTCCACGCTCATTGCCAAAGCCCGCTAAAGCGGACTCGGTATTCTTGAATAGCAAGCCGATTTTAGTCGGCTTTGGCCGGCATTGGTGCCGTAGCACGGGGATTAATTCCCGTGCGGAGAAAGTAAATCACCATCAACCCTCAGTGCTAGGGCGACCCGCTATGCAGCACAGAAAAATTCAATTTTCAACATAAATGAACGTTAAAAAGAAATTTCCTCTATAAACCCAAAAGGGTCGCTCCTACATGAAAATGCTATTTAAAAACGACCTCATCCGCATCCCCTACACACCCGATCTGACGACCGGCGGGATCGACTATGCCTGCCGCTCGCTGCGTTATACCTACAATCGGATGGGCGGCTCGGATGCCAAACGGCTGCGGCGGATCGTCGGCGGGATCGCGGTGGAGCTGGCTTTTCGCCGCCATCTTGGCGAGCAGGGGATTCCCTTCGATGTGAAAGGTGCCACTCCTTTCACCGATCCGGATAAATATGACGTCTCACTCGGCGGGCATCGTTGTGATCTGAAATCATTTATGATCACCCGCAAGAAACAGATCAGCGACCTCAACCGTGATCTGGGCTTGCTGCTGGGGGCCTCGGCGTTGATCCCCTCCGATCAATTTGTTTCAGCGGGACACAAGAACAGCGACGTATATATCTTCGCCTTCCTGACGGGGTTGCAGGCCGCATCACAGGCAGAGATGGCCAAAGCCAGCGAAGCGGGGAATCCGCTGCACCTGATCCACACCATGCCCAAAAATTGGGCAAAACCTGACCATTGGCGCTCGCTTGGGATGCTGGCCCTGAAGAGCGATTGCGAGGAGACTCTCATCGTCGAGTTGGGCGGGCAGGATGCTGAACGACAATTCCTTTCGAAGAAGATCACCCTCAAGCCGAGAGAACGAATGGAAACGGAAGCAGGCTTCCACACGCTCGCTTACGTCCACGTCGACAAGATGCCCGGTGGACAGGTTGGCATCCACAGCCCTGTGCTGGAGGAAACTCACCTGATCGCCCCGCATGATTGGGGGAATATCTGGGTTTATGGGATGGATGTGATCCTGGCGGGTTTTCTGACGCGGAAAGCATTTCGACAGAAGGCTAGGGAGTTGCCTGTCGGTAGTCGCGTTTATCAATATAATCGCACACGCACGAAAAATTTGGCTGTGCCTATTGCAGAGTTGCAGCCATTGAATGATCTTTTTGAAATAGTTAAAGATTGGAAAAAACATGAAGAATAGAGCTTAATCATGACTTTGTAAGATTGATAAAATCATATCAGGATGTGAGTTCTATTGATTTTGGACCGACTTTAGTGTATCGTGGAGAGGTAAAACCTATCAAGGAATATGTTTATGGAAGATAACCTGATTCGATGTCCCTGGCCGACAAATGATCCGCTCTATATTCGTTATCATGACGAAGAATGGGGCCTTCCCGTTCACGATGAGCGGAAGCTCCTTGCCAAGCTGATCCTGGATGGCGCACAGGCCGGGCTGAGTTGGATCACTATTTTGCGCAAGCGTGAAAATTACTGGGAAGCATTCGATCAGTTTGACGCAGAAAAAATGGCGCGCTATGATGAGAAGAAGATCGCCGAGTTGATGGGAAATGCCGGGATCGTGCGCAATCGTCAGAAGATCAATTCAACAATCAAGAATGCGCAGTCTTATTTACGTTTGAAAGATGAGCTGGGTTCTTTCGACGATTATCTATGGGGATTTGTCGATGGTAAGCCGATCGTCAATGCTTTGCAAACTGAAAAAGATTATCTGGCCATATCCCCCGAATCTGAAGCGATGAGCAAGGATCTGAAAAAGCGCGGATTTAGTTTCGTTGGCCCAACGATCTGTTATGCATTTATGCAGGCAGTCGGGATGGTGAACGACCATGTGGTGAGTTGTTTCCGTTATGAGGAAGTACAGCAAATATAGCTCTGGCAGTAAAACTGTACCTAAATGGCTGTTTAAACACGAAGGACACACATGTGCCTGCGCACAGTGCAGGCAAAAGATCACAAAGAAAAAGAAAAACCTGAAACTTTCCCTTTGAGGACTTAGTGCTCTTTGTGTTTAGCATTTTTTCAATGGAGGATAAATAAAAATGAAATTGACCGATATTTGGAAGTCACGCAATGAGCCGACGATCTCTTTTGAATTATTTCCCGCACGAACGGAGAAGGCCGCTGCCAATCTGGAGAAAGCGATTGAGGAGCTGGCTGCGCTTGAGCCGGATTTTGTCTCGGTCACCTTTGGGGCGGGGGGCTCGACGAGAGAGGGTTCACGGCAACTGGTCAAAAAACTGAAAGAGGAAAAGGGACTGGAAGTGATCGCTTATTTCGCGGGATTTGGGCTTGCTCCCGATAAGATCACAGCGGTTATCGACGATTACCAGGCCCTCGGCGTGGAGAATATCCTCGTCGTGCGCGGAGACGAACCTCGTGACGAAAATTTTACTCCCCACCCGGAGAGCTTCTCGTATGCCTCCGAGTTAATGGGATATATTCGTCCCCGCTACGATCTCTGTTTGGGGGTGGCAGGTTACCCGGAGAGCCATATCGATGCAGCCAGCCAGGCCAAGGATATGGAATATCTAAAACTCAAGGTTGAGCGCGGCGCGGAATATATCATCTGTAATTATTTTTACGATAATCAGTATTTCTTCGATTATTTGGCACGCTGCCGCGCTGCGGGAATAGATATTCCCATCATCCCCGGAGTGATGCCGATCTACAACATCAAGATGATGCGGATGCTGGCCGGGATGTGCGGTGCGACAATTACCGAGACCATCGAAACCGGGATCGCGGCCTTGCCCGAAGACGACGCAGCGGCCCTAAATGATTTTGGGATCGACTTTGCCGCCCGGCAGAGTGCAGAATTGATCGAGGCTGGGGTGCCGGGTTTGCATATCTATACGATGGACCGAAGCAAATCAACACTTGGTCTGGTGAATCGTTTACGGGAAGATGGTTTATTATGAAGGACTCCCTGATATTGGCGATCATTATCATACTCCTGATTATTGGTATTGCAATATTTGCAATAAATAAAAGGGAAGGCCGAAAAACGGAGCCAAATTATCGCGCCTTATTCATATTGGGTATCGTCTGGTTGCCGATCGGCATCGCGACTGATAACCCCGGTCTTTTGGGGTTGGGCGCTGTCTTTTTGATCGCTGGTCTGGCGAATCGAAGTAAGTGGAAAGAAGAACCCAGGTGGTCTGAGCTATCCCCGGAGAGGAGGAAAATTATGATGCTTGTTGTAGGCGGACTGAGTGTACTTTTATTGGCAGTAATTATTGCCTATATCATTGCCAATAATAATTAGGTAGGCTAATGAAGGATATCTTCACCAATAATTTTGTGATACGCTAGCGGTTGGAAGAATCAAATAGTTTATTGAATTTTCCAATTGACTTGAATAATTCAATATCAATTTGGCACACCAGGTAGAATATTGGGTGGAGTCTAAAAGGAAAGCAAATGAATCGCCCGGTTTTGTATATTGCCATCATCACATTAGTTCTTGCTGCCAGTGGGTTTTTGGCTGTATCTGGTGCAAGAAGGAACGTCGAAACCCAAGTTGTGATCTTATCCAGTACACCGGTTCCAACGAAGATCAGTACCCCGATCTCTGACGAAAGCGCCAGACAAGAATATGAGGCCGCCTTTAAGTCTGTCATGTTGGAATGGCTAAACGGATACTCCAAATTTGAACGAGCATTGCCCAATTTTAAAAATGATATTTTATTTACCAAAGATGCAAATTGGCATCTTGAAATAAAAAATGACTTGATCGAAATGACCACTGCTGCAGAAAAGATGGAATCTCTCCCGCCCCCCCCGCCGGAACTGAAGGAACTCAATCAGAATTTACTTGGTATTGCGCAATCCACAAAAAACCTGGAACAAAGTTGGATCTTGATGACCTCAAATCCCGGCGATCCAACCTATTCTGATGGGATCAGCGGTGCCATCGATGATATAAACCTGTATTTCAATCTGATGGTTGAAGAGCTTGAGAAAATATCTTCATGATCGCAGCCTAGTAACCGTCTAAAAACAACTTCCCGAAAAGGCCACCACAGAGACACGGAGCGCACACGTGTGCCTGCGCAAAGTGCGGGCAAAATTTTTCTCTGTGGCCATGAAGACTTTCTCTGTGTCCTATGTGACTTTGTGGTAAAAAAACAGGAGTTTGTTTATGGATGCTCACTAGATTAAAAAATGTAGGTTGGCTGTGAGTAAAACTCCAACCCGCCAGATGAATGGTTCACATACTCGAAAAGGAAGAACGGATCTGTATCCATTCTGATAGCCAGGTGCAAAGTGCAGCCTATATTTTAATAAGTATAATGGGCACAATTACGAATAATTGGAATTTGATTGATCTGTCAATATTTGACAACCATTTTTTGAACTGCAAGAATTGAAAAACATTATCGGAAGAAATTCCGATAATGTTGCAATATTTTTATAACGTGCTCAAAGTAGGAGGAAATTTTTGAATTCAAATACTACCAATTTTGGCAAGGAAGAATGGCTGCTGGTTATCAGATCGAACACCGAAGACTACCAGGAATACAGACTAAAACCAGGGTCCAACAATATTGGGAGGGAAGCTGATAATGCCATTATTTTGCAGGATAGCACATCATCAGGTTATCATGCCGAAATTCATTACAACCAAACAAAAAACAGTGTTTCAATCCGAGATAATGAGAGCACTAATGGTACCTTTGTCAATGGCAAACGAATTCATGCTGTCCAAGCTTTACATCATGAAGACCAAATTCGGGTGGGATTATGCCTGATTACGATAATCCAACCCGATTCAAAGTTGCCTCAATTGGACAATTCCTCCATTTTAAAAACGAAGGTGACAACTGAGCTGATTTTAGAATCCATTGATCATTATGGGGTTCTTCTGCATAATATTGGACAACAGCTTGTCAACGTACCAGATTTAGATATAGCTTTATCTGAAATTTCAGAATTGATTAAAAGCATGCTGGGAGCTGAAGAATGCCAAGTAATCCTGGCTGACAAGTTTAGCCAACTGGAAGAGGCGGGAATTCCAGTTTCAATTGCCAAAAAAACAATTGAAAATAAAAACGCAAATTTGTTTCTATATAGCGATAAAGAATCACATGGAAATAATGATCAAGCCACCATACCAGTGCCCTTGTTATTCCCAATGTTACTTGTGCCGGTGATGATTGATGAGGTTGTTGTTGCTTTGATCTTTGCCAGAAAACCCCTGGGTTCCTCAACCCATTTCTATAACAGCGATCTCCAATTGGTCCTGGCAATCGGTAATCAGGTTGCAATGTCTCTTCAGCGGAATCGGGTCGAAGGCGAATTATTATATAAGTCCAATCACGATTCGCTTACAGATTTACCAAATCGGGCATTCTTCCTTGATCGTCTAAGCCGTTCGCTTGAACGATCCAAGCAAAAGGAGGGTGTTGAATTTGCTGTACTGTTTTTTGATATCGATAATTTTAAAGATGTCAACGACAGCCAGGGCCATGCTGTTGGTGATAAATTGCTCCTTGCCATGGCTGAAAGATTAAAACATAATATCCGCAGTATTGATTTAGCAGCCGGAGAAACAGTAGTTGCCCGCTTTGGCGGAGATGAATTTGCTGTCCTTCTTGATAATGTTAAAGAAAATCTCTTTGCCTTATCAACGGCCAATCGCCTTAAAGAAACCCTCTCAAAGCCCTATAATATCAATGGGAGGAAAATATATTCTTCCGTGAGTATTGGGGTGGCAATCAGTACAATAGGGTATGAATATCCTGAGGACATTCTCCAGGATGCAGATATTGCAATGTACCAGGCGAAAGAGTTGGGAAGAGAGCGTGTGGAGATTTTCGATAAATCCATGCGCGATCGGGCATTAGAACGCGTGCTCATCGGAACAGCCCTCAGACAAGGCGTTCTTCAGAAAGAGTTTCGAGTCCATTACCAACCCATTATTTCATTAGAAACCGGACGTATTGCAGGATTCGAAGCACTTTTGCGCTGGTACACAACTGATCGAGGCATTCTGAAACCAAGTGACTTTATGGATTTGTTGGATGCAGCAGGACTTTCTTATTTAACAGATAATTGGGTGCTTCAAAACGCCTGCTCTCAGGCAGTTGAATGGCAAAATAAATTTCCGGGTAACCCCCCTCTCTTTATTACTGTGAATCTTTCCGCAAGAAATATAATTCACCCAAGCCTGGTCGACAATATCATTCAAGTTCTTCAGGATACGAAGTTAGATCCGAGAAATCTGTATTTGGAAATTACAGAAAGAGCCACTACTTCTGATGATGAGAATACGATTGAAGTGCTCAGAAAACTTCAATCAATGGGGGTCCGAATTTCTATCGATGACTTCGGCTCCGGATATTCAGCATTGAATTATTTGGCTCAATTCCCGGTGGATGTTGTGAAGATAGATCAATCCTTTATCAAAATGATTGGGGTGAAAGAAGCGAGCAAGAAAATAATTGAGATGGTCAAAGCGCTTGCAAATCATTTGGGGATAATCGTGGTGGCAGAAGGTGTTGAAAAAATTGAACAATTGGAATTCGTAAAATCAATTAATTGTGAATATGCACAAGGATTTTACTATTCAAAAGCATTGGATACTGAATTAGCTACAGAACTTCTGACCGTAGATCCTCAGTTTTAAGAAATCAAAATAATTTGGACAAATTAGGGCTTCTCCGGAGAATAATGAACAAAGGGAAATAATGAAATCAAGCCCGAAACGAGAAAGTTACTAATTAAAAAATGCCTTAGCTTTTGCTAAGGCATTTTTTTTGAAGAACCCTTGAAGTTAAATACAACCAGTCTAATTTTCCAATCATCTCTTCAACCCTCAGCGCTGAACCATTTAGAAAAAATGATCCAAAAGGCCCGTCTTTTCTGAAACTCGAGGTAAAATCTACCCATGTTTAAAAATACAAAATCCCCCCTCTTCTGGTTTTTCATTATCCTTCTCGCCATTGTTGTAATGACCTTCTTTGGTCCCGAGGAGCAGACCCTTGGCTCAAATGTGCGTCTTGTTTATTTGCACGGAGCCTGGGTACTGACTGCCGAACTTCTTTTTGCTGCTGCCGCCTTAAGCGGATTGGTTGGCCTGATCACGCGAAAGGAAGCTTTTCACCGTTGGTCTACGGCACTTGGTCGCACTGGTATCTTTTACTGGATCACCTACCTGCCGCTTTCCATGTGGGCAATGAATGCCAATTGGAACGGTCTTTTCCTTGCAGAGCCGCGCTTTCGTCTGGCGATGACCTTTGCTGTGGTTGGGCTACTCTTACAGCTTGGTTTATGGCTGCTCAACCTGAGCTGGCTGACCTCGGCGGCCAATATCATCTTTATTCTTGCTTTACGCTTTATCTTCGCCACAGCTGAAAATATTATGCACCCTCCCCCCTCCCCAATTTTTAGCTCCGGGAACTGGAATATTATCGGGTTCTTTGTCGGCCTGAATTTGCTAACCTTGCTTTCGGCGTATTTTGTTACGCGAGTAATTCTGCGAAGGTACGATTCAGCGATTCAAAAAATCAGCGAGTCAATGTAACCGAAAGAAATAATTGGAGAATCGATGCCCCGCAATATTGTTGGTTCCATAGCAAATTATGAAGAATGGCAGGAAAATGTTCCTGAACGCATTAAAGCCGAACCAATTTGGAAATTTGCTGGCTATCGTAAATCATCCTTTTTGCATGATCTGGCTTGGGTTGATACGGAATCGTGGATAAAAGATAGCCGTGGTCGCGCGCTTGCCAACCAGATTATTCGTAGTTCATCCTCGGTAGCTGCAAATCTCGAGGAGGGGCTGGGACGCGGTTATGGTAAAGAACTCCTTTATTTTTACCGAATCTCCCTCGCCTCTGCTCGGGAAACAAAAGGTTGGTATTTCCGTGCTCGCCGCTTTCTGAGTGAAGAAGTTCTTGAGCATCGCCTTGCTCTCATGGATGAAGTTATTGCCTTAATCGTTACTGAGATCTCCTACCAACGCAAACGCCTTCCCAAACGCTGACTTGCTGAATCGCTGAATCTATGACTCGCTGACTCGCTGAATCTATGACTCGCTGACTCAATGAATCTATTTCTCTTCACATTCACCCGCACGATCTTCAACACAGCCTATCGCATGGCCTACCCTTTTCTGGGAGTCTTTGCGCGCGCCCTCGGCGTAGATATTGAAACCATGTCCCTTGCACTTACCGTGCGCTCCATCGGTGGCGGTATTACTCCTTTTGTTGCTCCTCTCGCCGATAGCCGGGGACGCAAATTTGGCATGCTGCTTGGGGTGGGACTCTTCACATTGAGTATGGCACTTGTCGTCTTCTGGCCGACCTTCCCTGTACTCTTCCTCTCGATGTTATTTGCTGCCATCGGCAAATATGTCTTTGACCCAGCCATGCAAGCCTTTCTTAGTGACCGTATTTCTTACGAGAAGCGCGGACGAGTGATTGCGATCACTGAGTTGGGCTGGTCCCTCTCCTTTGTTCTCGGTGTCCCATTGATGGGATTTCTCATCGCGCGCGACGGCTGGATGGCCCCCTTTCCACTGCTTACGCTGTTGGGATTGCTGACCTTCTTCCTCGTCGTCTGGCAGATCCCGAAGGACGAAACGCCCGTGGGGACGGCTGCTACTGTCCGGATGAATTTTCGCAACGTGCTCAGTTATGCCCCCGCGCTGGCTGGATTGAGCGTTGGATTATGGATGACTGTTGCCAACGAAGTCGTCAATCTTATTTTCGGGGTCTGGCTGGAAGATTCATTCGGGTTGCAGATCGCTGCGCTGGGTGCATCTGCGGCTGTGATCGGCGTTTCCGAACTGGGAGGTGAGGGTCTGGTGGCTATCTTCTCTGATAAATTAGGCAAGGAACGTGCCGTCGCTTTTGGGTTGGTTGCCAACTCTCTCGCCGCATTGCTCCTGCCTCTTTTAGGACGAACCACCTTTGGTGCCTTGTTGGGACTTTTCTTTTTCTATATCACCTTCGAATTTACCATAGTCAGTATTCTCCCGATGATGACCGAAGTGATGCCCTCCGCCCGGGCAACCCTGATGTCTTTCAATGTTGCCGCCCTCTCACTGGGACGTGCCATCGGTGCGCCATTAGGACCATTTCTTTATCGTTTTGGTTTTCCTGTCGTTGCGCTGGGCGCAGTACTTTTCAATTTTATTGCGTTGATGGCCTTACGCAGATTGGCCAAAAGCAGATGATCTTTCAAATCTTTTTTGTCATCCTTTATATCGCGGCGATCCTTTCATTACTGTATGGGTTGTGGACGATTGTGCCCTTTTTTTATGGCCTGCCCTGGGTACCGACCGCGCATGATCGCGTTCGCAGAGCGCTGGAAATGGTGGATTTGCGCCCCGATGAATTGCTTTACGATCTTGGGGCCGGGGATGGGCGCATCATCCTGATGGCAGCAAAAGATTTTGGGGCGCGGGCAATCGGGATCGAGGCCAGCCCTATGCAGTTTGCCTTCACCTGGCTGAGAATCTTTTTTAGCGGAGTCAAGTCTAAAGTCAGTGTCCGCCGCGAAAATTTCTATCGTACAGAATTTAGTGATGCGGACGTCATTTTTGCCTATCTGACATCCGATCAGGCGATCCGATTACAGGATGATCTGGCCAGTCAGCTAAAACCGGGCGCACGCGTGGTGGCGGTCGCATTTGATTTCCCTGATTGGAAACCGAATGATTTTGATGAGGGCTACTTGCTTTTTTCATACACGATGCCGCCCCAAAAAGGCGGGATGCTGGCATATTTTACGGAAAGAGAGTCTGAACTTGAATAGGTGCAGAACAATTTTCTGCTAAGCAAGAAATGAAGACTAAAAATACGGTAGATTTAAGAATACTGGAAACTTACAAAAACCTTTCTAATTTAATTTCTTGAGTAATCTTGATAACTATCTGCTAAAATAAGGGCATACTAGTTCTGTATTGTAGTACGGGCAATTAATTAGGCACAATCGGGAGGGATCTAGTTGAGTATTCGATTTAAGGTTATTCTTCCATACCTATTATTAACGCTACTTGTCGCTGTGACGGGGGTCTATGTAGTCACAAAATTAGTCACCAATACATTGAGTGAACGCCTGACCAATCAGCTTCTCGAATCTGGGCGTGTTGTCTCTGATGAAATGGCTCGTCAGGAGATCAGCCATATTGAATCTGCTCGCATCATTGCATTTACTCGTGGTATTGCAGAAGCACTTGTTGAAGATTCTGATCAGAAATTGCGCCAATTGGCGATGCCTGTCGCAACCGGATTAGATGTGGAAAATCTCATTATCTTTGAAAAAGAGGGGAATGAGATACTCCATTTTATTCAGCGATCAGATGGTGGCCTGGCAGAATTTAATCCACAATCATCAGCGATGCTCGAAAGCATTGCCCAAGAAATTCTCGAAGAGAATAATCCCGACACTTTACCCCGACGGGGATTGGGCACGGATACTGTTGATGGTAAATATTACTACTTTACCGCTATCCCAATTTCACTCGAAGGTGAAAATGTCGGGGTGGTATTCATTGGCACGTCATTGGATGCTATTCTCCCCCATCTGAAAAGCACATCAATTGCGAATGTCATCTTTTATGATGAAACGGGGAAAACGATTTCGACAACATTTGGAACTCAAAGCGCTAACCCCTTATTTGCTTCCGGATTGGATATCACTGAAGAAATTTATCAGCAAGTTCGTAAGACTGAGAAACTTGTCAACGGAGAAAATATTCTTGTTGAAGGACGCTGGTACAGGCTGGCGCGCGGTGAGCTGCGTGTTGCAGATAGCCAATTGGGGATTTTTGCGGTGGTTCTGCCTCTTGAATTTGTTCTCGAGACAGGCTCAATCAGTCGAAATACCTATGTCTTATTGTTCACCATCGCTATGATGGTGGTTATTGTTATTGGCTACGCTATTTCACGTATCATCATTAGGCCCCTCTTCTCTTTGGTGGACACATCTCAAGCCATCAAGGCGGGTGATCTGACCAAACGCACTGGCATTCAGAGCAATGATGAGATTGGGATGCTTGCCAGCTCTTTCGACGAAATGGCTGAGCGTCTCCAGAAACATACGGCCGAACTGGAAAAGACCAATAAAATGCTTGAGCAAATGGACCAAACCAAAGCCAGTTTTATTCAGGTTTCGGCACATGAACTGCGTACCCCACTAACCCTTATCGATGGGTACTCACAAATGCTAAAGAAAAAAGCCGCTGGAGATCCTGAGACAAGCTCATTGATCAACGGTATCATGAGTGGATATGATCGTATGGCATCCATTGTTAATAACTTTAGTTTCGCCAAACTTGGCGACAGCACCTTGAAAAACAACGAAAAAAGATGA
>JACNJN010000023.1 GCA_014382535.1 Candidatus Desulfolinea nitratireducens
TTTTGTGGGCGCTGAGGGACTCGAACCCCCGACCCCCTCGGTGTAAACGAGGTGCTCTAACCAACTGAGCTAAGCGCCCTTGACGGGAAAATATACTTCTATATTCAATTGAAAAGCGTATACCCGAGTATCCCTTTGAGATAGGAGGGTAAGTGCCTCTTGCGGACGATATTATACACGACTTTGTGTTAAACTTCAGAGATATTTTATTTTCCGCCGGAGGACAATATGCGTTTTGTACGCTATCAAACAAAAGAGAAATCAGCACGCTACGGCTGGCTGCTCAACGACAAAATTGGCGATATAGAAGGGGATCTTTTTGGCGAATTTCGCCGTCTTGACGCGACCACCCCACTTGCAGATGCCCAACTCCTCGCTCCATCTCAGCCGAGCAAGATCATCTGCGTTGGGCGCAATTACGCTGCCCACGCCAAAGAACATGATGCCGAAGTTCCCGAACTACCTTTGATCTTCTTCAAACCACCATCAGCCGTCATCAATCCTGGAGATGCGATCATCCTGCCTCCCCAATCCCGCCAAGTGGAACATGAAGCCGAACTGGTTGTGGTGATCGGCAAACGTGGGCGCAATATTATCTCAGAGGAGGCCCGGGAACATATCCTCGGCTACAGCATCGGGAACGACATCACCGCCCGCGATCTTCAAAATGCTGATCGTTTGTGGACACGCGGCAAAGGCTTCGACACCTTTGCTCCCTTTGGCCCCTGGATCGATACCGACTTCGACCCCTCAGACGCAGTCGTCACCTGCCGTGTCAATGGGCAGATGCGCCAAATGGCATCCACACGTGATATGGTTTTCAGCGTCAGCACGATTATCGCCTTTATCTCTTCAGTGATGACACTTGAGCCAGGTGATCTGATCTTCACTGGCACCCCCGCAGGTGTTGGAGCACTGAGCGATGGAGATATTGTTGAAGTAGATATTGAAGGACTAGGGGTACTTAGCAATCCTGTTATGAACGCATAAACGCCTTTTTATACCGTATCTTCTCAAGCTTTGCTTTACGCCCTTTCTGAAGCAGGGTAAAATTCCACTTTGGATATATCACCTAAAGGGTATTTTTTTATGAACGATCAATCGAAGAATAATGAGGAAAACGCCCGATCTTTTTCAAGCTGGTTGGGTGCACTTTGGCGTGCTGTAGCGGTTCCCCTGGCGGCAGTTCTTTTAGCAATTTTGATCGGTGCTATTCTTCTTGCCATATCAGGTGCAAACCCGTTCAGAGCCTATGCTGCGCTAATTGAAGGTTCTTTCGGCAGTATGAAAGCCTTCGGTCGTACTCTTGCGAAGGCCACACCGCTCATTTTTAGTGGGCTGTCAGTGGCTTTTGCCTTTAAAGCTGGTCTCTTTAATATTGGCGCGCAAGGACAACTCCTCTTTGGAGCGCTGGCTTCTGCTGTAGCGGGCTTTATGCTAAAAGGATTACCTCCCTTCCTTCACGTCACAGTAGCGGTTCTGGCAGGCGCCATAGCCGGCGCATTATTTGGCGCTATTCCCGGCGTACTAAAAGCATACACTGGAGCCAGTGAGGTCATCACAACAATTATGTTGAATTATGTGGCGATCAATATTACCGACTATATTGCTGATGGGCCTCTCAAAGATTCGGCGGGGGGTAATATCGTTGCCCGTACTCCCGAAATTCTGGATAGTGCACGCATCCCTTCGATTGGCGAAATTCCGGTTGGTTTTTTCCTGGCGATAATAGTCTCAATTATCGTCTGGTTTACACTCTGGCGAACTACTACAGGGTTTGAGATCCGTACGGTTGGCCTCAGCCCCCACGCTGCAAAATATGCTGGCATGCGAGTCGCATTTACCGTCATCCTCACTATGATTATCAGCGGTTTTCTGGCCGGTATGGGAGGCAGCATTGAATCACTGGGCATTGTAGGTCGCTACCAACCAGGGTTCAACACAGGTCTTGGTTTCGACGGAATCACCATCGCCTTGTTAGGCAAAACCCATCCTTTTGGAATCATCCCCGCCGCGATCCTGATTGGCGCAATGAAAGCCGGCGCCAGCACTATGCAATTTAATGCTGGCGTAGCCAAGGAAATTACCGATGTCATTCAAGCATTAATGCTCTTCTTTGTTACCGCAGATTTGATTATTCGCAAACTACTCCGCACCAGAGAAGAGGATGGTGAAAAAATCATCCTCAGTGGTTGGGGACAACAATAGGGAGCTCTTATGCAAAATACTATTTCTCTCCCAACCCCGGTTTCCCCAATAAAGCACTTTATCAAAAAATGGGGCGCTACCATTTTTGTCACGCTCACCGTCATCGTGATCACCATCTGGCAATATTCTGTTGATGGCCGCGTTACGGAAGCCGTTCTAGCCTCAACCATTCGTCAATCTACACCTCTGGTTCTTGGTGCATTATGCGGCCTTTTGGGGGAACGTTCCGGAGTGATTAATATCGGGATCGAGGGCCAAATGCTGCTCGGTGCCTTTGTCGGATTTCTTGTCAACGTTTGGACGGGCAACCTGCTCGTTGCCGTATTTGCGGCTATTTTTACCGGTGCCATCATGGGCTTGCTGCTCGCCTATATGTCTGTACACCTAAAAATGGACCAGATCATCGGCGGAACGGTAATCACGACTCTTGCATTCGGATTAACGGGATACTTTTACCAGGTCGGATTGACAACAGAGGGCAAGCTGCTCCCCATCCCGCTTGGTCCGCTTGCAGATATTCCTCTCATTGGGCGCGCAGTCTTCAACAATCCCCCCATCACTTACGCTACTTTCGTCCTGGTTATCCTGGTTCATTACGTTCTCTTCTACACCAAATGGGGTCTGCGAACCCGCGCTGTCGGTGAACATCCCCGTGCCGCGGATACACTCGGAGTAGATGTCTATAAAGTTCGATATATAAACGTGATAGCAGGTGGTGCGATCGCCGGCCTGGCAGGTGGCTTCCTGACCCTGGAAGCAGTTGGCTCTTTTGAGCGGGCAATGACCAATGGACGTGGATTTGTAGCGCTGGCAGTAATGCTTTTCGGTAAATATACACCGCTTGGCGCGTGGGGCGCGGCTTTGCTCTTCGGGTTTGCAAACGCCATGCAAACCCAACTCCAATTTGCTGATATACAAGTGGCCCATCAGTTTATTGGGATGTTGCCTTATGTTTTGACCATTGTCATCTTATCTGGCTTTGTAGGGCGCACCCGCGTCCCCGCCGCAGATGGCGTCCCTTACGAGAAGGAGTAGGTCTTGACTGAAGAAAATCTGGCCCTCGAAATTCGTCACGTCACCAAACGCTTTCCTGGCGTACTTGCTAATGATGATGTAAGCTTTACGCTGCGCAAAGGCGAAATCCATGCACTGCTTGGTGAAAATGGCGCAGGGAAAACAACCCTGATGAACGTCGTCTATGGCTTATATACGCAAGACGAAGGGGAATTTTTAATCGACAATAATGTGGTTGAAATCAATGGCCCCAGCGATGCAATCAATTACGGGATCGGGATGGTGCATCAGCATTTTATGCTCGTTCCTGTCTTCAGCGTTACCGAGAATATGATCCTTGGTTCTGAAGTTACAAAAGGGACCAGCCTCGACCTGCGTCGTGCCCGCCGCGAGATTCTTGAAATATCTGAAGCTCACGGCCTCGAGGTGGACCCAGATGCAATAGTAGAGAATATACCGGTTGGTGTACAGCAGCGCGTTGAAATATTGAAAGCACTCTATCGAAAAGCAAATATTCTCGTACTTGATGAGCCAACGGCTGTTTTGACCCCACAGGAAGCAGAAGATCTTTTTCGAGTGATGCGCGCACTCACAGAAAAAGGTGTTTCAATCATCTTTATCACCCACAAACTCAAAGAAGTTCTCAATGTGGCCGATCGCATCACCGTGATGCGTCGAGGCAAGGTTGTCGGACATACTTCCCCACATGAGACAGATCAAAAAGGTCTCGCGGCTATGATGGTAGGTCGTGAAGTCCTCCTCGAGGTTAAAAAGGCGCCAGCCAAACCGGGCGATGTTGTTCTTGAGGTAGCTAACCTGACCATTGAGGGTGAACGAGGATTGGAAGTTGTAAAGGATATTTCCTTTGAAGTTCGTGCTGGCGAAATTTTAGGCATTGCGGGGGTTCAGGGGAACGGACAAACTGAATTAGTAGAAGCGATCACAGGATTACGCAGCATTGATGCAGGTGAAATTGTTCTCATGGGTAAAAAAGTCCCCTTTGAGAATCCACGCTATCTTGTCGAAAATGGGATGGGGCATGTCCCCGAAGATCGTCATAAACACGGTCTCGTCCTTCCATATAATCTGGCCGATAATTTTGTTTTATGTACGTATTACCAAAAACCATTCGCCGGGCAAATGCTAATGCGCAATCATCAAGCCGTTTTTGAGAACGCTGTCGGTCTGATCAAGCGTTTTGATGTTCGGGCACCGGGAGCGGATGTACCCGCTTCCACGCTTTCAGGTGGAAATCAGCAAAAGGTCATCGTGGGGCGCGAGTTCAGTCGTCCGCTTAAAGTATTGGTTGCCAATCAACCGACGCGTGGTCTTGATGTAGGCTCCATCGAATATATCCACAAAGAGATCGTCAAAATGCGTGACGAGGGTGTGGGGGTGGTCGTCATCTCTGCTGAAATAGATGAAATTCTTTCCCTTGCTGATCGTATCGCGATCATGTATCGTGGCAAAATCGTTACCACGGTGGATGCCAAAGATGCCACTCGTGAGCAGCTTGGTTTGTGGATGGCAGGTGTACAGCCTGAAGCTGCCTGAGTAAGTTTTACTGTAATTTGAGACGCTCATTTAGAGCGTCTTTCCCTTTATCAGATGATGTACAATTATACGAACGTAAAAAATTCACAGGAGGTATCAATGTCCAACAAGACAAAAAAAGTCTTTTTTCTTTCTCTCATCTTCGCTTTTATTTTTGCTTGTACCTTTCCATCCAGCCCTCCAGAAGAAAATGACCCCAATATCGTTTTCACGGCAGCTGCGCAAACAGCAGCTGTTCAATTAACGCAACGAGCCGCCCAGGTTAGAGTTGATACAGCAACCCCTTTACCTCCTCTTTCACCTCCTACCCTGGCTCCCTCCGCCACAAAAGCCTTACCCTCAATCACACCAACAGAGGATAATTGTGACAAAGCCAAATTTATTTCAGATGTAACTGTTCCAGACGGAACTGTTTTCACACCGGGGGAAACCTTTACAAAAACCTGGCGGGTAAAGAATATTGGAACCTGCACGTGGACAACCGGATATGCCCTCGTTTTCAACAACGGAGCACAAATGGGCGGGGGTTCACCCCACGCAATGATGGGAAATGTCGCACCTGAGGCAACGGTAGACATCTCCGTTAATATGACCGCTCCTTCCACAGATGGCGAATATACTGGCAATTGGCAGATCAGAAATACTTCCAATGTTCTTTTTGCAAAAGTCTATGTGCAGATTAAGGTTGAATCCGCTCCTAGCCCGGGATTTGCAGTCTCAAGCGTGAATATGTCTGTGTCTGGCTCCTGTGGTCACTTCATCATCAAAGCCGACATCACGACAAATGGGGCGGGCAGTGTCACATACAAATGGAAACGTAGCGACGGGGTCACGGATAATGCAAATCATCCTGATGTGGTTTTTGCATCAGCAGGAACTCAATCCGTCACTAAAGATTGGTATTTAGGAGCAGCTGGTTCCCACTGGATGGATATTTATATTGACGATCCCAATCACCAGCAGTTTGGGAGAGCAAACTTCAGCTGTCCGTAGAATAAGAATTATCGGCAAATTTAATGGAGTGCCCAGCCTTGCCGGGCACTTCTATTTTAATCAAAAGTCGGTATAATAGCTTTCGGCAGACTTCAATTGAAGTTCCTGCGAGAAAGGATGTAAACATGAATAAGAAAACTATGATCATAATATTTGCTATGAGCCTGATCGTGAGCGCCTGTGGCTTCCCATCAGCAGCAGATACAGAGAGGATCTCCACAGCAGCAGCGCAAACCGTCGAAGCCCGCTTCACCCAAATGGCTGTAGAATCAGCCACCCCTGAGCCGACGAAAACCCAGAAAAAACCATCCCCTACCTTGACCATGACTCCAACAAAAGTGCCAACTTCATTAGCTGTGCCGGATGGATGCCTGGTTGCAAATTTCGTCAGCGAGACTATTCCGGATGGGACTTTAATTGAGACTGGGGCGTACTTCTGGAAAAGCTGGACAATCCAAAATAACGGTACTTGTACCTGGAATAAAAACTATAAGTTGGTCTTCTGGGATGGTGACTTGCTCGGTGCAGCCGGAGAATACAATTTCTTCGATGACATTTCACCAGGTGAAACAATGACCTTTCCAATCCAGCTACTCGCCCCAGACGTGGCGGGGAATTATCAGGGCTCATGGAAAATAAAATCTCCTTCGGGCGCATATTTTGGCGTTGGTCAATATGATGTGCCTATATCAGTCAATGTCAATGTGGGAGATCCGGGGGATCTCGAACCTGGTATCATATCAGTTGTATACTCTCTTAGCAGAGATCCAGAATTTGGCTGTCCTGCTAACGTTTTTTGGACAATCCATGCCGACATAACTGTTAGCGGGCCGATGAACATCAGAGCTCGATTCGCAAAGAGTGATGGAGTATGGGAATCAAAAGAAACTTTAATTTTTGATGAAGCTGCCTCCAAAACTATGAGCATGACCTGGCCTCTATACAAGGGTGCTGGCCCCGCCCCACGTTGGGTACAATTGGTAGTCTTACACCCTGACGATGAAGATGTATATTACCCGACCTACACTTTTGTAAATAATTGCCCCGATGTAGTAGACTAACTGTGAAATAATATAAAGAGAGACCGCCAAGATTGGCGGTCTCTCTTTATATTACTCATAATATTACTCATAAGCTGGAGAGGGTTATCCGAAAATTTTCTCTCCTATCCAATAAAGTCCAGCCGCTCCCACCGCAGTAGCCGGGATCGTCACCAACCAGGCGATCATAATCTCCTTCGCCACTCCCCAACGAACCATATTGACACGGTCTGCTGAGCCAACCCCCATGATGGAGGAGCTGACGACTTGTGTGGTGCTGACGGGACCACCGACAATGGATGCACCCAGAATTACAAAAGCTGAAGTAAGTTGTGAGCTAAACCCATGCACAGGGCGAATTTTATAAAATTTCGAACCCAGTGTTTTGATTAATTTCCATCCACCCAACGCAGTTCCCAAAGCAATTGCACCTGCGCTGATCGTAATTACCCATAAGGGGACTTCAAAACTCGGGATCACACCCGTGACAACCAAACCCAGGGTAATAATTCCCATTGTTTTTTGGGCATCATTCGTTCCATGACTAAGCGACAGCGCGATCGCAGAGACAATCTGAGAGCGTTTAAAGAAAGTATTGATTTTTGGCGTTGCTCCACGTGCCAAAAAGAAAATTAATCGAGTAAAAAGAAAACCTAATAACAACCCCAAAATAGGAGAGATGAAGAGGGCGAGCAAAATCTTCTCCATGCCTTGCAATTCGATAGCATCAAATCCTGCACCGATACCCACAGCGCCTATCATGCCTCCGACCAGCGCATGAGATGAGCTGCTGGGAATACCCAGGAACCAGGTTAGTAGATTCCAAATAATCGCGCTTACCAACGCCGCAAGAAGCACATTAATTGTAATCGCTTCAGCTGCTACAACTTCATGCCCGATAGTTGTCGCAACAGCAACCCCAAATATAAATGGCGCAATAAAATGTGAAATTGCTGTCACACCCAATGCCACTCGTGGGCTAAATGCTCGCGAAGCGATCATCGTTGCGACAATATTACTGGAATCGTGGATCCCGTTCAGGAAATCAAATATGACCGCCAAAACAATCATGCTGATAAGTACAGTTGTCATCAGTTTGCTCTCACTTAATTCGTCTTGACGACAATATCCGCGATCAGGTTCGCCGCCTCGTCCACTCGGTCAGCGGCATTGCTGAGATGGCGTAGCACCTCTCGCCGTTTTAACATCTCAAATACGTGACGTACATCTTCTGGCCCACTGAATATATCGGCAATCGCCTCACGATACACCATCTCAACACGCGTTTCTAAAGCTTTGGCTCTCTGAGAATGTTCGGCAGCTACAGCGGGATGCTCTTCCAAGCGTTGCATTGCCATATATAACTCGTAAGTGGCGTCCTTTACAAGCGAGGCCATCCGCATCATAAATGTGGTCGGCTTCACATTCAGCACATCCATCTCGCTGATCGTACTATAAGCATAATCTACAACATCATCAATTGAGCGCGAAAGTGCGAAAATGTCTTCGCGGTCAATCGGTGTCACAAAAGTTCGATTCAGCTCAGCAATCAAGATTCGTCGGACCTCGTCCGCTTCTTTTTCTGTCTGCGTCAACTTCTCCGCCAACTCATGCTCATGGGTTTTCATATATTCCTGCAAATATTCCAGTCCTTTAAAAGTCAGGGCTGCCTGCTCAATGAGCATAAGGATAAATTTATCTGGTTTTTTCTTGAATAATTTAAACATTTTATCTGCCTTCCTCAATCTAATTTTAATAAAACTTCATTTGTTTCTACGATCTCTGTTCTCAATTTCCCGGAGGAAAGCTCCTGCAATTGATCTTCAAAACCAGCCAATCTTTCTACAGGAAAACGCAAGGTCATCGTCACATCAGCCGCAAAAACTTCATCGAGGATTGTACCTTGCTCTGATGCGACCAAAAGACGGATGCGCTCCAACAGTGGATAGGGAGCCGCGAGAATTACAGTATGTGCCAAGACTTTCTGGGCCCTCGAGACGTCCGAAACGGCCGCCTGAACAGCTTGCGTATATGCCTTCACCAACCCACCGGTACCGAGTTTGGTTCCGCCAAAATAACGCGTTACGATGACAGCCACATCCCCCAGGCCACTTCCACGCAGAACGGCTAAGGCGGGCCTTCCCGCCGTCCCCGATGGCTCACCGTCATCCGATGCATGCGCAGTCACCGAATTTCCTCCTCCCACCAAATAGGCCGGAACGTTATGCGTTGCATCGCTGAATTCCTCCCGCATTCGGGTCACAAATATCTTCGCCTCCTCCACACTAAATGCAGGGGCTAAAGTCGCGATAAAGCGTGAACCACCTCTAATAATTTCGCGCCGAATTTCTTTTGCAGGAACAGGATAAGCCATAAGACAAAGTATAATTCAATTCCAAATAAATTTACGATATCATCCGTCCCGCTAGCACTCGGAAGATTTAACAGGTTTATCTCTAAATGCCAAACTTCACTAAAAAATCTGTCCTCGCTTTCTTTGCCCTGCTTACCATTCTTGCTTATGGGCTGCTCATCCCCTGGCTTGGTTTTTACTGGGATGATTGGCCCTTTGCATGGATCGGCGAATTTCTTGGACCCTCCGAATTTATCCCCGCCTTTCGACCCTTTCGACCCTTTCTCGGACCGATCTTTGTTGTCACCACCAGCCTCCTGCCCCCGATCCCTTTTGTCTGGCAAATCTTCGGTCTTATCATCCGCTTAAGTAGTGCGCTTGCAGCATGGTGGGCGCTCAAACAGATTTGGCCCGAGCGCAAATTCCAGACCCTCAGCGTAAGTTTGCTCTTCCTCCTTTTTCCCGGTTATAGCCAGCAATGGGTCGCCCTGACCCACATCAACCAGGAATGGATATCCCTGATCGCCTATCTACTCTCTTTTGGGCTAACAGCCTCCGCCCTGCGTAACCCTTCAAAACCAAAAAGCATCCTCGCCTTGCTACTCCTTTTTTGGGGCCTTTTCCCCACAGAATATTTTATAGGCATGGAGCCGCTACGTCTGCTGATTATCTTTATTCTCCTACCCAAAAATATCTCCCCATTCTGGATGCGAATAAAACGCTCCCTCCAAATTTGGACACCCTATTTACTTCTTTGGCTGGCAAACGCAGGTTGGCTGGCTTATTACTATACTCAGGGCGGGTATAACTCCTATAGCGTGGAAGCAAGCTCAGGGTCTGCGGGCGTACCCCTCCAACTCATCCAGGGAATTGGGGATGCCATCTACAAAGCTGTCTGGCTTTCCTGGATGCAGGTCATCGGCCAATTTTCTCAGAGTCTGACCGCCCCAACCACGATCATTGGACTTGCTCTCGTACTCTTTACATTTACCCTTATCTTCATTTACTTCCAAAGACTTAAGTTGGGCGATTCCACCAAAGGAAGCAAGATCTGGGCTACACAGGCGATTCTTATTGGGTTGGCAGGCGTTTTGCTGGGACGCGCACCCTCCTGGCTGGCCGGGTTACCTCTTAAGCTCCAAACCACTTTTGACCGCCTGACGATCTCGATCATGTTCGCTTCGGCCTTGCTCGTCGCAGGTCTTCTGGAATTGCTTATCAGAAATAGAAAATGGCGCATGATTGCCTTGAGCGGATTGCTCGCCCTCGCCGTTGGTCAGCAGTTTATGAGTGCCAACGATTTTCGTCGAGACTGGGAGCGTCAGCGAAATCTTGCCTGGCAGCTTTCCTGGCGCATCCCTGCACTGGAGGAAGGAACTGCTCTTATCACCCATCAACTCCCGATGGTCTACGAAAGCGATCAATCTTTTACTGCGCCTCTCAACTGGATATATGCGCCTGATTATCGGGCAGGTGATGATCTGCCCTTTGCCTTGGTCAACACTGAAAAACGATTGGGAGGCGGCACAATTCCATCGCTTGAGCCTGGAACACCGATTACCGTCCCTTATCGGACAGTTAGTTTTCATGGCTCCACATCTGCTGCCATCGTCATCTATGCCCCAAAAAATGGGTGTTTGCGCGTTCTGGACCCAGTCTATGCCAATGAACGTGTCTATAATCGGGAAGATGATTTTCTCACCGACACAATTTTTCTCTCAGATCCTTCCCGCATCCTGACCGAAACAGAGGGTGCGACTGTTCCCGACTTTTTATTTGGAAAAGAGCCAGCACATACCTGGTGTTACTACTCCACCAAAGCCGAGTTGGCTCGTCAACTTGGCGATTGGGTGGAGGTTGCCCACCTGGGAAATGTAGCAGAAGCAGAGGGTTATCACCCCGTTGATGCCTTCGAATGGTTACCCTTCATAGAGGCTTATATTTATACTGAAAAGCTTGATCGGGCAGAAGAATTATCGCAAATTGCATATCAAAAAGAACCACGCTTGCACAAGGGACTTTGTGAATTATGGGGGCGGGGGGAAGTAAATACACCCCTTGTTAAAGGAGAAGAATTAGCCAAAATAATTCAAGATGAATTGGATTGTTTCCCCTAAGTGACCACCCAAAAACAAAACCTTACAAGCCTGAAATAAAAGCGTTTTCCCCCCGTCTGGGCAGCTTGACGAGGGTATTGTGTTGTGCTACTATCAATTCAGAAAACACCTGTTTTACGAGTAATTCAGGTGTATTTTCAGAGGAGAAATACTATGCCGCAGAAAAAATCAAGAATCATTCTACTTACAGCCTTTATCATGATCGCGCTTGTCTCTGTCGGTTGCGAGAGATCTTATGCCCCCATTGATGAAAGCCTGGCAACCCCTACAATTGAAGGAAATAGCGGATTTCCTGAAGCCCTACCCGCAGATATGGACGAATTTTTTGAATCGGGAGCGCTAACTGTAACAGCTTTGGCAATGCCTTCAAGTTCTGCGGCAGAACCAACTCTGGATCTAACAGCGGCACCAGAGGCGAATGTAGATCTAACACCTGCTGCTGGTCTTGATCCCACAGAAACACCTGACCCCGCCACAGCAACAGGTACATTACCAGTGATTTCAACGACAGATCTTCCCCCCACCTCAATTGTAGGCAGACCTGCCAGTTATTCACTTAAAAAAGGTGAGTTCCCTTATTGCATTGCCCGGCGCTTCAATATTGATCCTGGCGTATTACTCACTTTGAATAATATCTCTGCAGTTAATGCACAAAATTATCAGCCGGGGGTCACTCTCAGCATCCCGCAGAGTGGGGCAGCCTTCCCGCCCCCCAGGGCACTACATGCTCATCCTGTAACCTATGTTGTCCCACAAACCACCACTGTTTATGGTGTAGCCTGCTATTTTGGCGATATTGATCCCTCTGCTATTATGACGGCCAACACTATCCCTGACCCCGACAATATCACAGCAGGAACAACACTTCAAATTCCATAAATCTATTTTATGAATAAGATTTCCACCCAAGAGGAGAACCTTTCTTCCCTTGGGTGTTTCTATATCTGGAGCTCACTATGAAATTTAAACTGCTTAATTCAGAGACGATTTTCAAGGGACGTGTATTCACCATCCGGCAAGACAATTTGCGAACACCTGATGGGCGCACAACAAAATTTGATATCGTAGAACATCATGGCTCTGTCGTCATCTTGCCCGTTGACAATGATGGGAATCTGTTGCTCGTACGCCAATACCGCCACGCAGCAGTGGACAATCTCCTCGAACTCCCGGCAGGGACCCTTGATCCGGAGGAAGACCCGGCTGATTGTGCGGCACGCGAAGTACGGGAGGAAACAGGGATGGGGGCGGGAAAACTCAAGGAATTAGGCAAATTTTATCTCGCCCCAGGCTATTCGACCGAGCTGATGACCGTCTTTTTAGCTACAGAGCTACGCGTGGATCCCCTCGATCCTGACGCAGATGAGTTCCTGAAGGTGGAGAAAATTCCCCTGACAGAGGCTTTATCTATGGCGGAAACAGGCCAAATGCCAGATGCAAAAACGCTGGCAGCACTATTAATGGCGCGCCCACACCTGAGCCAATTTATGAAATAAATCCCTTTCCTACAAACTTGCGCTTTTTTGTCAGAATATGACAAGTCGCAGGTATTTATTAGCATTTAATAACTTACAAAAATCAGTCAATTCAGCTACACTTTTTTACTGGCAATTTTTGCCTTTGGTAATAATCTGCAATGGACTTTGTTGTGCATTGATAAAAGGAGTATCGAATGAAACGAAGGATCGCAACAATAGACGGCAATGAGGCTGCTGCCAATATCGCACACCGCACAAATGAGGTAATCGCTATTTATCCGATCACGCCCTCAACACCAATGGGCGAATTGGCTGATGCCTGGTCTGCCAGAGGACAGAAAAATGTTTGGGGAACCACCCCTCTGGTAATTGAAATGCAAGCCGAGGGTGGCGCAGCTGGCGCAGTGCATGGCGCGCTGCAAACTGGTTCGTTGACAACAACATTTACCGCTTCCCAAGGTTTGCTCCTGATGCTGCCCAATATGTACAAGATCGCAGGTGAGCTGACTTCCACTGTTTTCCATGTTGCGGCCCGCTCGGTTGCGGCACAGGCGCTCTCGATTTTCGGCGATCACTCAGATGTGATGGGAACCCGCGCTTCTGGTTTCGCCATGCTTTCTTCTGGCTCCACCCAGGAGGCGCATGATTTCGCCCTTATCGCTCAGGCAGCAACGCTTAAGTCACGTGTGCCTTTTATTCATTTCTTCGAAGGTTTCCGTGTTTCGCATGAGATCAACAAAATCGAAATTCTGGCGGATGAAGATATCAGCACGATGATCGACGTTGATTTGATCCACGAACACCGCGCACGCGGTCTTTCGCCTGACCATCCTGTCATCCGCGGCACCGCCCAAAATCCGGATGTCTTCTTCCAGGCGCGTGAGAGCGTCAACTCTTATTATGATGCATGCCCTGAAATCGTTCAGAAAGCGATGGATAAATTTGCCGAACAAGTTGGACGTGAGTATAAACTTTTCGACTATGTTGGCGTATCAGATGCCGAACGTGTGATCATTATTTTGGGATCGGGCGGCGAAGCGGTTGCTGAAACCGTTAAATATCTAAATGCGCAAGGTGAGAAACTTGGTGTGGTGCGCGTCCGCCTTTACCGACCTTTTTCCGTAAAACATCTTCTCGATGTGATGCCTGCTTCCGTTAAAGTGGTTGCCACCCTCGACCGAACCAAAGAGCCTGGCGCGACTGGAGAACCACTATACCAGGATATCATCACTGCCTTCAGCGAAGGTGTGGGGGATGGTACCGCGCCCTTCGAGACCTCACCACGTGTGATTGGCGGGCGTTACGGTTTATCTTCCAAAGAATTTACCCCGGCAATGGTCAAAGGTATCTTCGATGAGATGGCCAAAAAGCAACCGAAGAATCACTTTACTGTTGGGATCCATGACGATGTCACCAATACCAGTTTGGACTATGACCCGCTATTCTCCATCGAAAGCGATGATACCATCCGCGCCTTGTTCTTTGGTCTCGGATCAGACGGCACCGTTGGTGCAAATAAAAATTCGATCAAGATCATCGGTGAAGAAACCGACAATTTTGCTCAGGGGCACTTTGTATATGACTCCCGCAAAGCTGGGGCAAAGACGATCTCGCATCTGCGCTTCGGCCCTGAACCAATCCACGCGCCTTATGAAATTAGTCAGGCTAATTTTATTGCCTGTCATCAGTTCAATTTCCTTGAGCAGATCGATATGCTTAAATATGCCATGCCTGGTGCAGTCTTCCTGCTAAACAGCACTTTCAGTCCCGATGAAGTTTGGGATCAGATTCCGCAAGAAGATCAGAAAACCATTGTTGAGAAAAAATTGAAATTTTATGTGATCGATGGTTATGAAGTCGCCCAAAAAACCGGGATGGGTGTGCGCATCAATACCATTATGCAAACCTGTTTCTTCGCGATCAGCGGTGTTTTGCCCCGAGAGCAGGCGATTGAGGCGATTAAAGTTGCCATCAAGAAAACCTATAGCAAACGCGGTGAAGCCATTGTCAAGAAGAATTATGCGGCTGTTGATCAAGCCCTCGCACATCTTCACGAGGTCAATTACCCTGATACCATCAATAGTAAGCTGACCCGCCGCCTGCCTGTTCCCGAAGAATCCCCTGAATTTGTCCGTGATGTCCTTGGCAAATTGATCGCGGGTTTCGGGAATGATGTTCCTGTAAGTTCTTTCCCGGTCGATGGTACTTATCCTTCGGGCACAACCCAGTGGGAAAAACGCAACCTGGCTCTAGACATTCCTGTTTGGGAAGAAGATCTTTGTATCCAGTGTGGTAAATGTGTCTTTGTTTGTCCACACGCTGTCATTCGCCAGAAAGTTTACGAACCGGCCTTACTTGAAAACGCTCCTGATACATTCAAGAGCCTGGATGCTAAATTTAAAGAGTTGCCTGACACAAAATATACGATCCAGGTTGCCCCCGAAGACTGCACCGCCTGTCAACTTTGTGTGGAGGTTTGCCCGGCAAAAGATAAGACCAATCCGGAACGCAAGGCATTGAATATGGCTCCGCAGCCGCCGATCCGCGAGACCGAGAAAATAAATTGGGATTTTTTCCTGACGATCCCAGAAGTAGATCGTACCAAAATCAATCTTGGAAATATCAAGAATTCCCAATTGCTACAGCCACTCTTTGAATTCTCTGGCGCTTGTGCAGGCTGTGGTGAAACCCCCTATATCAAGTTGATGACCCAGCTATTTGGGGATCGCACGATTGTTGCCAACGCAACCGGTTGTTCTTCCATTTATGGCGGAAACCTGCCCACCACCCCGTGGACGCATAATAGTGATGGCCGCGGTCCTGCGTGGTCGAACTCCTTATTCGAAGATAATGCTGAATTCGGCCTTGGCATGCGCCTGACCGTTGATAAGCAGACCGAATTTGCCCGTGAGTTACTCACATCGTTAGCAGGGAAGATTGGACAGGAACTTGTTGATGATCTTGTCGGCGCCGATCAGACCGACGAATCCGGTATCCAGGCTCAGCGTGAACGCGTTGAAAACCTAAAAAAGAAACTGGCTGGAAGTGATGATCCAAAAGCCAAAGATCTGCTCAGCCTGGCAGATGTTCTTGTCAGAAAGAGCGTCTGGATCGTCGGTGGTGACGGCTGGGCTTATGATATCGGTTACGGCGGCCTCGATCATGTTCTGGCCTCCGGACGAAATGTTAATATTCTCGTACTGGATACGCAGGTCTACTCCAACACCGGTGGGCAATCATCCAAAGCAACCCCGATCGGTGCGGTTGCCAAGTTTGCTGCAAACGGCAAAGAGATCGCCCGCAAAGATCTGGGGATGATCGCCATGTCGTATGGCTATGTTTATGTAGCACAGGTTGCCATGGGCGCCAGTGATATGCAAACCTTGCGTGCCTTCCGCGAAGCAGATGCCTTCGATGGCCCATCCATTATCATCGCTTATAGTCACTGCATCGCACACGGCTACGATATGAAAGACGGCCTGTCTCAACAGCAACTGCTCGTTAAATCCGGTTTGTGGCCACTCTATCGCTATAACCCCGATAATATAGAAGAGGGCGAGAATCCGCTTAAGCTGGACTCAAAGGCACCCTCAATCCCGGTTTCCGATTTTGCCTATAATGAAGCCCGCTATCGTGTGTTAACACAGAATAACGAAAGTCGTGCTGTAACTCTGATGAAGGCCGCCCAGGATGATGTCAACGCCCGCTGGAAGCTCTACGAGCAAATGGCAGGCATGCAATACGATAAAGAAAAGGTGGAGTAAGAAAGAGCAACCCCACATCAGATAACAAAAAAGCCCGCCAAAATTGGCGGGCTTTTTAAATTAATACCTAGCGAAAAGGCGATTCCCTAGCTTACCACTCGCGGGCGTCCCTTTTTATAACGATAAGTGATCCGACCACGAGAAAGATCATAGGGTGACATTTCAACCTGCACCTTATCTCCCAGCAAAATTCGGATGTAATACTTGCGCATTTTGCCAGATAAATAAGCCAGCACTTCGTGACCGTTTTCCAATTCCACACGAAATTGAGTTCCGGGTAATGCTTCGATCACGGTTCCTTCTAATTTGATCTTATCTTCAGTTTTCGCCATAAACGCATCCAATCCAGACTACACTAATCTCTGAGGCAAAATACGATATCTAGTACCGATTCACCTTGCGTCGTTTGAGACGTCGAATAGCTTTTTTCTTTTCCAAACGGCGTTGCTCAGTACGTGAGACAAACCAACGTTTATCCCGCACCGTACTCAAGATACCACTTTTTACAACCATTTTTCGAAAACGCTTTAAAAGTTGCTCCTGCGATTCATTTGCCCGTAATTTTACTACTGCCATTTTATTCACCTCCTCCCAAAGAAGGAATCTTTCATTAAACAAAAAATCGACTGATAAACAAACTCAGCCGAGGTTTTTCAAAAAATAATAATAACTTTCAGCTTTCGCATACCAAATTTTCGGTATACACTCCTCGACCACAATGTTAAGAGAAAGCTCCAACTTTCACAACGTGAAAAGTATACTCTATAAATAAAAGTCTGAGAAGAGTGGGGATGAAAGACCGTTTCGCGCAGGGCCCGAAAATTGCCACCGCATAAAAACAGGATCTACTCCAGGACACTTTCCATTTAATGGTAGCACCCCAACGGATACGGGCAGACCCAAATCCCCGCACATTCTCGCTAAATCTTTTTCCATCTAATAGAAGAAAAAAGAAAAGTTCCTTGGCGATGACCTACTCTCCCGGGGGGTCGCCCCCCAAGTACCATCGGCGCTGATGAGCTTAACTACCGGGTTCGAGATGTTACCGGGTGTATCCTCATCGCTCCAATCACCAAGGAACAATTTCACAAATGAAAGTCCTGAATAATAACTAGACTATAAATTTTGCCGGGAAAAGTATCAAGTTCTCCGCATCACAGGATCAGCCCTCAATCATTAGTACAGCTTAGCTCAACACATTACTGTGCTTACACACGCTGCCTATGTAACAGATAGTCTATCTGCGATCTTAAGTCCTTACGGACAGAGGGATCTTATCTTGAGGCAGGCTTCCCACTTAGATGCTTTCAGCGGTTATCCTTGCCAGACGTAGCTACCCAGCGATGCCATTGGCATGACAACTGGCACACCAGAGGTCTGTCCACTCCGGTCCTCTCGTACTAGGAGCAGCTCCTCTCAAATCCCTTACGCCCACAGCGGATAGAGACCGACCTGTCTCACGACGGTCTGAACCCAGCTCGCGTACCGCTTTAATGGGCGAACAGCCCAACCCTTGGGACCTTATCCAGCCCCAGGATGCGATGAGCCGACATCGAGGTGCCGAGCCTGGTCGTCGATGTGGACTCTTGGACCAGACTAGCCTGTTATCCCCGGGGTAGCTTTTATCCGGTAAGCCACGGCCCTTCCACTCGGAACCGT
>JACNJN010000088.1 GCA_014382535.1 Candidatus Desulfolinea nitratireducens
TGAAAATCTAAGTTATTTTATTAGTGTGGTTCTACATTTGTAAAAAGGATGTTTGATGAAAGCTTCGTGGTTTACTTTTTTACTTCCCCCACAAGTTTCCAACTTTGAGCAAACACAAAAGACCAGATTGCTGCATTATATGTTACTCGCTTCTTTTCTGGGAGCATTAGTATTTGGCATTATAAATTTTCTGAAGGGGTGGTACAACGAGGCTACCTTTTTATCCCTCTTTGCTGTTTTTTGCCTATTGGGATTCTTTTTGAACCGGACAAAATTCTTTCAGATCGCTGCTTTAATCCTGTGCGGATCTCTTTATCTTTTACTTAACCTGATGCTATATAACGGTATCGGTTTACATGATGAAACCCTTCTGGCCTTTCCATTACTGATGGTTTTTGCCGCTTTTTTGTTTGGTCGATGGGGTCTCTGGATTACGACAACTTTGTCCGTTTCGACAGTAGTTGCGATTCATTACCTACAAGTGTATGCATTATTTGAGAACCAATATCCGACCTCACCAACACGTGTTTTTCTGGTTTCTTCTCTCTTCGTATTTACAGCACTGACAATTGGGGTTGTTCGCTCTAGTTGGGAAATGAATTTGAAGCATTTGCGTGAATCCTACGATCTGACTTTGCACGGATGGGCGCGGGCATTGGAATATCGTGATGGCGAGACCGCTGGTCATACGCGGCGAGTGACAGCATTAAGCGTAAAATTAGCGCAAAAACTTGGTCTCAGTGAAGAAGAAATCCAGGGAGTCGAGCATGGGGCTTACCTGCATGATATTGGGAAAATGGCCATTCCGGATAACATTTTATTAAAACCTGGCAAATTGACGGAAGATGAATGGATGATCATGAAGCAGCATCCAGTTATTTCGCGGGAATTTATCGCGAAAATTCCCTATTTGCGCCCGGCTATAGATGTGGCCTATTCGCATCATGAACATTGGGATGGGACCGGCTACCCTGAAGGTTTGCGCGGCGAAGAAATTCCTCGTAGCGCACGTATCTTTACTGTGATCGATAATTGGGATGCGCTAAATTCCGACCGACCCTATCGTAAAGCCTGGCCAAGCGAAGATATTATTGTCTATCTGCAGGGAAATGCCGGAACACTGTTTGACCCTGAAATTGTTGAGGCCTTTTTGGAAATTCTCGATGAAGATAAGGGTTTGAGCGGATAACTAGACCCCCATAATCTTCTAACTATTGAGGTTCACTTAAGTTGGTTAAATTTCTCTACCTAAAACGTCCCGCAGGTTCCCGTGATTCAGATTTTAAAGCAACATAAACCTGCGGGACGCTCATAACCTGTTTATCTGAATATCAATAAATGAATTATTAACTTATGAAAAATGCTACAAAAATTAAAATCTCTGTCTTTATAGCAATCAGTCTGGATGGTTTTATCGCCAGGGAAGATGGAGATGTCAGTTGGTTGCACGAAGGTGTAGAACTGGGTGAAGGGGAAGATGCTGGTTTTGGCGTTTTTTTCAACGCCATAGACGTCCTGGTTATGGGACGAGGATCATTTGAAAAAGTGCTGGAATTTGATCCCTGGCCTTATGGAGCAAAACCTGTCATCGTGTTGAGCAAGAGTCTGACAGAAGTACCAGACAAGCTTCGTGATACGGTCCGGATCGATGCCTCCACACCGCAGAAGCTTGTAGAAAAACTGTCCCAAGAAGGATACAAGCATATCTACCTGGATGGTGGCAAAGTAATCCAATCATTTTTGCGTGAGGGGCTGGTTGATGAGATGACACTGACTACCATCCCGGTTCTAATCGGTAATGGGATCCCCTTATTTGGCGAAATTGAAAAGGATATCAAATTAAAACTTTTAGAATCCCGATCTTGGGAAAATAGTTTTGTGCAATCTAAATATCAGGTAATGAAATAAGTACCTGTATTTAGCCAAGAAAATAATGGGTCTATCTTTAGGGGGGATTAATTAGATGCTGGTGATTTGCGCTATGATCCCAAAGATCAGACTGAGTTCCAACCCCGCGACCATATATCCCAACCTGATTGAATGCCCTTTTGATTTGATCTGACCAGCTTTATCTGCGGTACGCAGCTCAGGATAAAGTCGAAGATAAAACGATCCGATTGTAATGACTAGGGCGATCGCAGCTAGCAGAAGTGTATGTTCGGGAGCTGTGAAAACCAATATAAGCACCAACCCGATCACGATCATTTTAACCCCCGCCAGCCAATTGATCAGATAACGCATCAGGGCATGCACTTCCGGGTCTTTTTTGGATTTTTCCCAACCGCTGAAGATACAGGCACCATTGAATTTGCAATTATCCTGTAGAAAATACAGTTCAAGCATATTCAGAGTTTCGATGAGGGCAAATACGAGCAGGGTAATTTGGAGAGCATTCATAAAGATTAAGTGGACGGTGAACAACGTCCATTATCTTTACGTGTAAATCAGGAAGAAGTTTCGACTTTGATATCGGGTTTCGCGCCGCTGATTCTCTGACAGCGAAAAAGTCATGCGGTTCTTATGTGCTTAGCCACCTCAAACCTTCACTTCAAATACTCGTTCCGTTGTATGCGGGGTATATTTATCGTATTCAAATTCAGCGTGAACCAATAAGTATTTTGTGTCGATCGGTATTTTTGTAATATAAGAAAAGATTTGCTCAATGCCTGGTTCGACAAAGAAAAAATTGTAGTCATCCGGGAGGATACTTTCCTGATCAACCAGCTTTATTGGAAAATTCAACCTTGGTTCATTTCCCTCCCAGAATTGAAATCCTTGTCCATTATCAATGCCTCTCACCCGAATACGAATATCATTGAACTTCTGCTGGACATTGCCTTTATTGAAAGCAATAAATAAAAACTCCGCGATATATTCTCCTGCTTCAGGACCATAAAAATTAACACTGATCCCAAATTCTATATGAGGGGTATAGATCCTTTTTTTCTGATCCTCTTGTTCATTCTTTTCTCGCTCAACTTTTTCCCTGCGGAAATTGATCATCAGGGTAACTCCTGAAATGATTAAAGTTGTTAATATTCCAGATAATGTGAGCCAGTCTTTTATTTCCATAGCTTATCCTTCCAGAAGTTCTCCGTATGCTATCTCACGGTACGTTGTCTCACAAGGATTACCCTCCGCAAGCCAGATGGTATTTGTGTTTAAATCCATGATAACAGATGCGATCGACATGAATTGTTCAAACGTTGATTTATTGAGATCGGGGTGACAGCAAATCGCATCGGGGAGGTTGAAATGGTCAGCGAGGGCCACCTGTAGATCGGGGACGGTGATTGCGTTGGGGTGTGTTCGCAGGAATTTATCCATTCGCTGGTGGCGGACTAAACTGTCGGGCCCGCGCCAGGGTCCGAGGTCCTTAAAATCGATCTCCCGACTGAGATAGTGATTGGTATGGGCGTAAATATTCCCCTCAGGAAAGTCGATATAGGCGCGTGAAAAATTACCGGGGGCAGTTTCAGCGTTGAAGCTCTCCCC
>JACNJN010000093.1 GCA_014382535.1 Candidatus Desulfolinea nitratireducens
GTTTAAAACCTGCGGGACGTTACCCTTAAATTTTACTCTGCCGCCGCAGGAAGAATTTGGTGATCTCTTCCGAAATTGCCGGGATGAGCGCCAGCCCAATTACCACGCCCCATTCCGTGGCGTTCAGGAAATGCGTATTAAATATCGGCTGCAGGAAGGGAATATTGACCACGAGAATGATCAAAACCATCGAAAAGCCAACTGCGTATTGCATGTATTTATTGGAGAAAATGCCGATCTTCCACAGTGAAACTTTCTCTGAGCGGACGGTGTAGGCCCTGAAAAGTTCAGCCAGAGACAGGGTGACAAAAGCCATCGTCTCGGCAGTTTGGACGTCGATCCCGCGCCAATCGTGCTGCAACAAATAGGAGATCGGGTTTGCTCCCGCCGGGACGCTTGCTCCCGCTTCCAGATGCCAGAGCAACCCCAAAGCAAAGGCCGTTAAAACGGCTGTTGTCTGGGTAATCGTCTGGATGATAATTCCCAGCCGCATCGGCCCATGGATGATCGGCTCGTTCTTCGGGCGGGGCTTATTCTCCATGATATCGGGATTCCCCTTTTCCATCGCCAATGCCAGGGCCGGTGCGCCATCGGTGACGAGGTTTAGCCATAATAACTGGATCGCTGTCAACGGAGCGGGCAGCCCTGCCAGCGTGGCGAGAAAGATGATCATGATCTCAGCTGCATTGCTGGAAAGCAGGAAAAAGACAAATTTGCGGATATTGCCGTAAATAACGCGACCTTGCTCCACAGCGTGGACGATGCTGGCGTAATTATCATTGGTCAGCACCATATCGGCAGTTTCTTTGGCCACATCGGTACCGGTGATCCCCATCGCTATACCAATATCAGAACGTTTAATGGCAGGCGCATCATTGACGCCATCACCCGTCATCGCCACGACTTCGTCGTTGGCCTGCAGGGCATCCACGATCCGCATCTTGTGTTCGGGGGAAACGCGGGCGAAGACATCTGTTTCCTCGATCTCGCGAATCAAATCATCGTCACTCAACTCATCGAGGTCTGCACCGGTGAGGACCTTCCTGCCCGGTCGCATCAGGCCAATATCTTCGGCAACCGCCTGGGCGGTATTGGGATAATCACCGGTGATCATGATCGTACGAATACCGGCTTTTTTAGCTTTCTCCAAGGCAGGGCGAACTTCCATGCGTGCCGGATCGATCATCCCCAGTAAGCCAACAAAGACCAGGTCACGCTCCAGCTCTTCGGCTGGGGCACCTTCGTTGGGCACATCCCGCTCTAGGCGATAAGCCACAGCCAAAACACGTAGAGCACCTTTGGTCATTTGATCGTTGGCAGCCCTGATCCGATTCTTCGCGGCGGTGGTAAGCAGCTGCGCATTATCGTCCATGCCCTGATATTTTGTGCAAAGATCAAGCACCATATCAGGTGCGCCTTTTACAGTGATGATATCCCAATCCCGGTATTTCTCATCAGTAAATGGTGAAAGATCTTCCACGCGGGGCACATCCACATCGTTAATTGTGATCATGCGCTTGCGTTCCGAGTCAAAGGGGATTTCACCCTCGCGAGGATAAGCTTTTTCAAGCTCTTCAGAGAAACCTCCCGCTTTGGCGGCAGCAACCAGCAACGCCCCTTCTGTCGGATCACCAACCACCCTATAGGTGGTCTGATCGTCGCTCTCGCCCGTTTTTTCGATAAATGAATCGTTATTGAGTACACCCAGCCAGAGGGTTGTTAAAACGGCTGGATAGTTCTCAAACTTGATCTCTCCCCCATTTACAGAGAAAGTTCCCTCCGGAACATATCCCGTTCCTGAAACATCGACAAAACTCCCGTCCACCCAAAGCCTGGTGACCGTCATCTCGTTTTGGGTCAGGGTCCCTGTTTTATCGGAACAAATTATGGTGGCCGAACCAAGTGTCTCCACCGAGGACAACTTTCGGATAAGAGCGTGATGTCGGATCATTTCCCGCATCCCCAAGGCAAGGCTGATCGTCACCACTGCAGGCAATCCCTCTGGCACAGCGGCAATCGCCAAAGATATAGCGATGATAAAGGCTTCGGTTATATCTTTGCCATATTCGGCGAAGTAATCAGCCGGGGCGCTGAGGAGGAGGCTGAAATCGGTATAGTTGAAGATGGCAACGACGAAGACGATCGCCACCAAAAAGAGCGATAAAATGCTGAGCGTTTTGCCAAGTTCGTCGAGGCGTTTTTGGAGGGGGGTTTCTTCGGTTTCGACAGACGAGAGCATTTCTGCGATCAGGCCAAGCTGGGTGCGCATTCCTGTATTGGTGACCACGCCGCGCCCACGCCCATAGGAGATGGTGGTTCCCATAAAGGCGGTATTTTTTCGATCCCCGATGGGGAGGTTTTTCTCAAGCAGGACAGATGCGTTCTTCTGAACAGGGAGGGATTCTCCAGTTAGCGAGGCCTCTTCAACGCGCAGATTTATCGCTTCGATCAGGCGCACATCTGCCGGGACATAATTCCCCGCTTCGAGATAAACAATATCGCCAGGAACCAGTTCATGCGAAGGAATGGATGTGCGGCTTCCATTACGCAATACCTGCGCATCTGGCGCAGACATCTTTTTGAGCGAAGCCAGCGCCTCTTCTGCCTTGCCTTCCTGAACAAGCCCTAGAACGGCATTCAGGACGACGATCAGCAGGATCGCGCCTGCCTCAACAAATTCTGCGACCTCACCAGTATGCTGATATTCCTGCACACCGATCAACCCGGAGATGACGGCCGCCACCAAAAGCAGGATCACGACAAAGTTATTCAGCTGAGCCCAGAGCTTTACCCAAAAACCGGGGCGAGGGGCTTCGACCAATTGATTGGGACCGTAATGAGCCAGGCGTTCGGCGGCTTCCTTTGCAGTCAACCCATTTTCTTTTACTTCCAAATGTTTTAGTACATCTTCAGGATTGAGTGCATGCCAGGCTTCGTGCTCTGGCTGAACGGACCCTGTTGGAATAATTTCTTCTTTCATTTGAACAACCTTTCTGGCCCTCACCTCCGTCTCGCTTCGCTGGCCTCCTCTTCTCCCGCTTTGCGGGAGAGGGAAGGCCGAGCGTAGCAATGGACGGGTGAGGGCAAAGATTAAAAAAGACCAACACGCAATGCGTGTTGGTCTTGCCTTCGCTCAAAAGCGTTGGATTGCCGAGAGTGGGAACTTACCCTTGCTCTGTGCTGACGACAATCCATCCTGTGGGGACAGGTGGGCTACTCCCCAACAGCCGGAGTGTACATCGTTCATTGATTGTAGTCAAGATAAAGAGAGTTAGATTTTTGTTATTTTTCTTGCCCATCATTTAATAATAAATGGATTTCAGGGGTGTGTTTTTTAATATAGTCCAGCAAGCTATAGATCAAGAGCGCTATTCCGCCCAACTCCAAGATCTCTTCGACAGTGGTAATCATATAAAAAGTGAAGTTTCTGGTGTCATAATAGTTGGCGAAGCGTCCACCAATGATCTCAAAGCCCAGCGCTCCACTAAAAAAGACAACTGCCGAACTCAGGAAGAGAATTTTATATTTCTTTTCAAGATGGAAAAAGAACATCAGGTAGAGCAACCCAAAGAGAAATAAAAAAGCAATCCCCGGAATAACCCATTTGAAATAAAAGAGCCCGTTGAAATCCGGTAAATCTTTAAAGAGTTTTTCCAGCTTTTCGTGCATCGCGGTAAATTCATCAACTGAAAAAAGCAAAAGCAGGAATGCAAGTCCCTTCCAATGATGGCGATATTTATCTTTGGCTGTTTTTTTCCAGGCAGCGATAATAAAAAAGAGGATGGATGCTGCCAGAAGTTGGAAGGTGGCAAAATAGGTCGGGAAGTTCATCTCTGTATTCATGATGAATCGATCAATATAAATATCCAAAAAGAATTCATGGAGAAGGCTATACACCCGATACCGTTCAGGGAAAAAACGCAAATACATGGCGATTACGTTCAAGATTGCAAGTGAAAAAGTAATTCCCAGCAGAATCTTTAAGATACGTTTAGGATTGACCCGTGAGGTGAATACTGAGTTTGTCATAGGATTTTTCAGGATAATGGTTAGATATCTTCAGGCGTGATGCGCGTCTCCGCGGGGATATGGGTATTTTTGGGGATGATGACGATTCCATCCCGGACAACAAAGGTTTCTGTGTCGAGATCAGTTCCCCGCGAAAAGGGTTTGATGACCACACCTTTGCCGAGGCGGACATTCTTGTCGAGGATTACTCCTTCAAGATCGCAATTTTCTCCAATCCCAACCGGTATTCCGCTCGTGCCTTTGGTGACATAGGAATCCGCGCCCATCACGATGCTGTCCTTGATCCGCACGCCCGATGCGATCCGGCTGCGCAACCCGATCACCGAATGGATGATTTCAGCCTTACGGATGCGGCATCCCTCGGCGAGCAACACATCTTTCAGACGGCTATCTTCAACTGTTGAACCAGGCAGGTATCTGGCATGGGTATAGATCGGGCCTTTCAAATCGTAAAAATTAAAGAGCGCGTCTGAAAGCGTCAGCTCAAGATTGGTGTCATAAAAGGCGCGGATCGTTCCAATATCACGCCAGTAGCCATCGAAATCGCAGCCGTAAACCTGATGGGTTTTTATCGCGTGTGGAATCACGTCACTGCCAAAATCATCGTAGGCCGGAAAACCTTTGAGGAGGTCAATCAATACCTGGGTTTTGAACAGGTAGATTCCCATCGAGCCGAGAAATGGGCGCTCAGGATCATCACGGCTAATGAATTTCTTTTGGATTTCCTGATCTTTGGGTTTTTCTGTAAAATCGGAAATGCGCCCATCCTTCTCTCTTTTGAGCAAGCCAAAACGGGGGGCGTCCTCTCGCAGAACAGGCTGCACGGCAACAGTGATATCAGCATCATTCTTGAAGTGAAATTCTGCCATCTCTTTATAGTCCATCCGGTAAAGATGGTCTCCAGCCAGGACGAGAATATGCTTGGCTTCAGTAACCTGGATCTCAGTTAACTGCTTGCGGACAGCATCTGCCGTACCCTGATACCAATCTGCACTCTCAGGAGTTTGCTCTGCGGCGAGAATTTGCACCCAGCCGGTATGAAAGGTATCGAAGTTAAAGGTGCGCGTGATATGACGATGCAGAGAGACAGAGTTGAATTGGGTTAATACCGCAATCCGATAAATACCTGAATTGATGCAGTTGCTCAGTGTTGTATCGATCAGGCGATATTTACCCGCGATAGGCACGGCTGGTTTGGCGCGAAGTTTGGTAAGAGGATATAGGCGTGAGCCGCGTCCCCCACCCATGATAACAGCAAGAATTTCGTTTAACGCAGGCATTATTTTTTCCTTTACTTATTGATCATCAGCCCTTGAATCATAACATAGAGTGAAGCTGGAAGAGTCCCCGTGGGAGAATCGGTCGTGCCTGTTTATTTAGAATGTGATCTTATTAAAATTTTCGTAACGAGAATGCAATTACTCATTGCAAAAAAGAGTTTATGATTTAACACTCTGAAAAGTGATACAATTCTCAACCTGAGAAACCTTAAGAAAATTATGGGCGAAACAAAAGAACTGATCTTGCTTATTGAGAGCGACCCAGATATTAGCGATCTGATCGCACGTCAGGCGCTTCGACCATTGGGGTATCGCGTCAACGTTGTTGATGATGGAAACAAGGCGATTAAAGCCGTGATGGAGCTTTCTCCCAATTTGGTAATTCTTAATTTAAATCCACTTGGGTTAAGCGGGAAAGATCTCCTGGTTGCTTTTAGAGCACAGAATTATAGTTTCCCTGTAATTGTAATTGGCGAAAAAGAACGGGAACGCGATGTGATGCACACCCTGCGGCTTGGCGCGTCTGATTATTTGCTTTGGCCTGCTCGTGCTGAAGAGGTGGTTGCCTCAGTCGAGCATGCGCTCAAAGAAACACGTGGAAAACATGACCGTCGCAATTTGGATCGACGATTGAAAGAAAGCGGTCAGGAACTGGCGCATAAGACGCGCGAATTGAAGACAATGCTCGCGATTGGTAAAGCAGTTGTCTCAATCAGCGATCAACGGATACTATTTGATAAAATCGTAGAAGGGGCAATACGCGTCACTTCAGCAGATATTGGTTGGCTTTTATTGCGGGATGAAACTTCGAAGAATAAACCCTTCTTTTTAACAGCACAGCGTAATTTGCCTCCTTCATGGTCAAAAAAAATGAATACATCTCTTGACGATGGGATCAGCTCACTTGTCGCACTTTCAGGAGAAACCCTTACTGTTCACGGGAGACCAATTGATCGCTTTAAACTATCAGCTTTAGGCAAAGCTGCGATGGTGGTCCCGATCAAGGCAAAAGACGAGGTGATCGGGTTATTGATCGTAATTCGCAAGGAAGATAAAGCCTTCACTCAAACTGAAGAAGCATTGCTGGAAGCTATTGGAGATTATGCTTCAATTTCATTGATCAATGCCAGACTTTTTCGCGCCTTGCAAGATAGCGCAACCGCTTCACTTTCTGGTCAAAAACGACAAGCCAAACTTTTGGATTCATTAAATAGAAGTCTACAAGAAGAGCTGAAGTCAGCCAGTTTTTTTGTAAATCTTTTACAAGAAGGGAAATTGGGCAAGCTCAATATAGAACAAAGACAAGCACTGGCGACAGCACAGGCCGCGCTAGGACGTCTCCAACAAACGGCTGAGGAAACAATCACTAAAAACGCATAATGACAGAATCAATTCTTCTCGCTCTTGACAAATCTCAAACGCTGCAATTAATGTCACGCGCAATTCGCGCTGTAGGATATAAGGTTATCGTAGCGCATGACAGCGCCGGGATTAAAAAGCTGCTGCAGGAAAGTCATCCATCCATTGTTTTGTTGGGAGAAAAATTGCAGGAGGAAAACGGTTTAGAAATAATAGAAGAACTCCTTATCCATTATCCCACTTTGCCAATTATTTTTCTGGCCACCGAAAACTCACCTGGCCTTATTCAAGAAGTTTTGCGAGCAGGCATAAGCGCGTATCTTGAACCTCCCTTGAAGACAGATGAAATCGTCAATGCTGTTGAAAGCAGCCTACAGCGTGCCAAACGGATGGGAGACTGGTTACGGCGTGAAGTCAATCGCTCGACTGCATCGCTGGAGAAACGCGTCAGTGAAATGGAGGTTCTGCTAACTATCGGAAGAGATATTACCGGCACCCTCGATCTTGATGGGGTTTTAAATAATGTTGTAGCCGCAGCTGTCAAACTGACCAAATCAGAAGAGGGAAGTCTTCTACTCCTTGACGAAGAGAGTAACGAGCTTTTTATGCGTGCTGGATATAACTTTGAAGATGAATTTGCTAAATCTTTTCGCCTGCCTGTTTCTGATTCTCTTGCCGGGCAAGTGATAAAAACAGGGGAGCCGATCAATCTCAACAAAGATGCTTTGTTAAAAATTAAAACAGCTTATCTGGTTAAGTCTTTAATTTACGTCCCAATCAAGCTAAATGAGCAAACTATTGGCGTGTTGGGTGTTGACAACCGTCAACACCACTTGCCCTTTAGTGAGCACGATACTTTGCTGCTCTCCCTTTTGGCTGATTACGCTGGGGTAGCAATTGAAAACGCACGCCTTTATCAAGCATCTGAAGATGAGCGGTCCAAATTTGAAGCAGTTTTATCCAATATGGATGACGCCCTGATCATTCTCGATCAGCAGGATCGTATCGAATTAATCAATGAGATGATGTGCAATGCCCTGGGTGTCAAAGGTGAGGAAGTCTCCAACAAAATCATCTCGGATGTGATTTCGCAAAGAGATATTCTAAATATTCTGCGACAGAAGGAAGAAATTTCTATGCAAAATTTTGAGGTCATTCTGGATGATGACCGCGTTTTCAACGCTCAATATACCCCCATTCCTGGTGTAGGCGCGGCAATTACCATGCAAGATGTTTCGTACCATAAAGAACTTAGCCGCCTCAAAGATGATTTTGTCCATACCGTATCACACGATCTGCGTTCGCCACTTACCGCTGTTCTTGGTTATGCGGAACTTATTCAACGAATAGGCTCCCTGAATGAGGAGCAAAAGGAATTTGTTCACCGTATCCAGCTCAGTGTTCAGGATATTACTGCGCTCATCAACGACCTGCTTGATCTCGGACGGATCGAAGCTGGCTTTGATACCCGCCGCGAAAGCATTCACCTGGAAAGCATCTTGCGATACTCCATCAGCAATCTTGAAACAACGATACAAAAGAAAAACCAAACGATGGGGCTGGATATTGTCCCCAACCTGCCTCCCGTGCGTGGTAATCCTGTCCGTATCAGGCAGTTGTTTGATAATCTGATCGGAAATGCGGTCAAATATACGCCGAACAACAAAAAGATCAGTATAAAGCTTCATAACGAAGATAATCAAATAATTTTTAAGGTTTCGGACCAGGGAACAGGCATCCCCCTTGAGGACCAACCTCATATCTTTGAGAAATTTTACCGGGCAGCAAATATATCGAAAAGAGTAGCTGGTTCTGGCCTTGGGCTTGCTATCGTTAAAACAATTGTAGACAGTCACCAAGGGCGGATCTGGTTTGAATCAAAAGAAAATGAAGGGTCAATCTTCTTTGTTCTTCTCCCCACCGAGGTACATTAGCCAAGAAAAAGGACCTTGCACCTGGCAAAGTCCTTTTTTTTATGTTAACGCTTTATATTCCACCCCTCATGCATTTTTATCATAGACAAAAACCTGAATATCCAAACCATCACTATTGAGTAATTCAATTGTTGGCATCAGGGTTGCATCCTGGATCGCATTCATCTCTCCCGCCGGGGCGTAGACGCTGATCCGTGCCTCCTCAGCAGACATTTTGACAGTCTTCATCTCTATGTCCGCGCTAACCGCAGTGATCTTTTCTTGAATTTGAGCAATGCCATCATCCAGAGACATCTTACACTCCTCAATAAATTCCTTTTAGACTTACGTAAAACACCCTATTTCCAGTAGCAATGCTCTGCGTTGATGCTTGTCTACAGTACCCCACCGCAGGGCATTGGGATAAGGTCAATAAAAAACCGTAAGCCCTACCTTTATTAATCTTCAGCAAACTTTACCACAGTAACACCCGCACCACCCTCTTTGGCCTTGCCCTCTTCAAAAGATTTTACATAAGGGTTATTTTGTAGTGCTTCCCGCACCACCTCACGCAATCTTCCTGTTCCTTTGCCATGAATGACACGTACAAAGGGCATCCCGCCAATATAGGCCTGATCGATATAGCGGTCAAGCATATCGAGAGCATCGTCCGCACGCTGGCCGCGCATATCCAATTCCATTTTTGGCAGAGTTACTGATGGCGTTCTGACAGCCGATGATGTTTTTTTTGCGATTTTCTTCTCTTCGCCTACATCAACCTGGATGCCTTTGCGTTGCAGATCAACCAACTTCGCCCGCATCCGCAAATTCCCCACCTGCACCTCGGCATCATTTTCGCCCAGCGCGGTCACAATCCCTTCAGTATCCAAGGTTAGCAGACGCACTTTCTCTCCAACAACAGGCGTTCCTGAAAGGGTTGGTTCTTCCTCGAATACGACCTTTGGTTTGCGTTTTGCCTTCTTTTGGACTTTCTTCCCGGCAGCAGCGACCTGTTCTAATACTTGCTCAATCGACTCAAGCGGTTGCTGTGCCTGATCCAAAACCCGTTTCATTGCCTTGATTTCGGCTTGCACGGCTTCGATTTGGTTTTCTGCCTCGCCCCGGGCTTTCTCTAAAATCTCGAGCCGTTCATCTTCGATGTTTTCCAGTTTCTCGGTCAACTCCCGTCGTAAACGGTGTGCCTGCATACGTGCCTTTTCCGCTTTATGGCGCTCTTTTTGGGCTACCTTGCGTTGACGATGGATGTCGTTAAGCAGGTCATCGGCGCGGATGTCGTCGGGGTCGATCTCGCCCCTCGCTGCAACGAGCACGCTCTCCGGGAGTCCGAGTCGTTTGGCAATCGCCAGGGCGTTCGAGCGTCCCGGCAGACCAATCGTCAACTTGTAGGTTGGGCGCAGGGTATGCAGGTCAAATTCCAAAGAAGCGTTGACCACTTTATCGGTCGTGTGAGCAAAGGTTTTCAATTCAGGATAATGCGTAGCAACGAAAGCCAACGCTCCCTGCTCAAGTAATTCAGAAAGGATGGCACGCGCCAGGGCTGCGCCCTCTTGCGGATCGGTGCCCGCGCCCAGTTCATCAAAGATGACCAGCGATTTTTCGTCGGCATTCTTCAGAATTTGGCTGATATTTTTGATATGCCCTGAAAAGGTGCTTAACGATTGCTCGATGGATTGTTCGTCGCCAATATCGGCATGGACAGAGGCAAAACAGGGTAGTTCTGAGCCAGACAGGGCAGGGATATGCAATCCCGATTGTGCCATCAACGCCAGCAACCCGATGGTTTTCAGCGCGACGGTTTTTCCGCCTGTATTCGGTCCGGTAATGACAAGGGCACGTGTTTCCGCATCGAGGGTCATATCAAGCGGCACAACGGTGGAGGGGTCAAGCAGGGGGTGGCGGGCTTCGATCAGTTTTAAGGTTTGAATTTTTGAAGCTTTCAACCTTCCAACTTGCCAACCTTCAAACAGAATCGGTTCACTCGCATCCAATACATCCGCGTACTTCGCTTTTGCAAATGCCAGATCCAGTTCGGCAAGGGCTTCCACACCAATAGTGATTTCCTCTGCGTGTTCACCGATCTGCGCACAAAGCTCGGCAAGTACCCGGCGTTCCTCATCTCGTTCGGCAAGTTGAAGTTCACGCTCCTGATTATTCAACTCGACCGTGGTCAGGGGCTCAATAAAGAGGGTTGCCCCCGAAGAGGATTGATCGTGAATGATCCCTTTGATCCGTCCCTTGAACTGGGCTTGCAATGGGATCACGTAACGTCCATCCCGCTGGGTGATGATCGCTTCCTGAAGCATGGTTGCGTTTTTGGAATTGCTGATGATCTTTTGGAGCTTCGACATCAAGCGGCCATGCGTTACCCGGCGCTCGGAACGGATGGAAGCCAGTTTCGGCGAAGCTGAATCCAGAACTTCACCCTTATCGGAGATGGTGCGTGTAATCGCATCCACAAGGCCGAGGGGAGCAGGCAAGGCTTCGGAAATCTTCTTCAGGAGGGGATAAAGATGTTCGTCTGTATCGCTTTTGGCAATGCTATTTTTCAATCTTCGTGCAGAAACAAGCGTGTCTTTAATATCAAGCAGATCCTGAGTCTCCAGGACACCGCCACGAGAGGCTAATTTAACCTGCTCGCGCACATCCCGCGCGCCGCCGACTCCAATCGTTTGATTGGTTGAGAAAAGATGCCTGGCCTCGGTCGTCTCCTGCAGGCGGATCTGCGCCTCCTTGAAAGAGGGGGTTGGTTTTAAGTTCTGAGCGAGTTCAACCGATGCGCTAAAAGCGCAGTAGCTGGCAAGACGCTCGAGGATCTTGTCGTATTCGAGGATGGAGAGAGTTTTAGAATTCATTGCAGGGTGTATTTAACCACAGAATTAAGGACTATCCAACTGAGATCGTCGTTTAATTTCACTCACTCCCTTCCAAACGATCATCCCTACCGAAACAACAAAATACCCGGACATGAGCGCGGCCTGGGCCAGATAGCCATAAGTGGGGACGAGTAAGAAGCTCAGCCCGATCTTGACGAGGCCCGTTAAAGCCATCACCTTGAGCGGATAGATCGGCATTCCCAACGAGAGCAGGAGAGGACGATTCCAGTAGAGGATATTTGCCATCCCAAAGCCGATCAGCAAGATCAAGGTGGCTGGGGTGGCAGGAGCGTATTCTGGCCCGTAAAAGGTGGGAATAAGCCATCCCCCTGCGAAGAGAAGGAATATACCAACAGAAAATGTCCAGGCAGCAGAGAGGGTGGTGATGCGTTTGAGCAAGGTGCGTAAGCGCTCCCAGGCCTTTTCGCCAACGGCGCGGGCAATCTCCGGGAAGGTGGTCGCGATGAGGGGATTGACCGGCATCAGGATCAGGTTGATGATGGCGAGGGCGGTCTTGTAATAGCCCGCAGCGATCTTCCCAACCTCGCCGGGGAGCAGGAAACCCAGCCAGAGGACTTCGCTATCTCGGGTAACGAGATTGACCGTCCCGCTGAAGTTGCTGGAAAACGCAAATGACCAGAACTCGCGTTTTGGCGGAAGCAAGCTGAAAGGCGCACGCATCCAGTCGCGTCCAAGCATTTGCGCGGCGCGGCGCATCCCCCAGATCAGGAAGGAGAATCCGTAGAAAACCTTGCCAATAAGATAGGCTGCCAGGATAAGCCAGATATCGCCCTTGAAAAAGTAGGCATAGGCAATGATACTGGCAGTGAGGATATTTTGCCCCAATCCGATCAGGGCCTGCGAGCGGAAGTGATCGCCAAGTTGAAGGAGGGCAGCGGATGTGCCGGTAACGAAATTGCTGAGGAGGCCCAGCGCATAAAAACGGATGAAAATTATTGCAGCCGGGTCTTTGATAATGTACTGCGCGGCAAGGGGGGCAAAGAGATAGATAAGGAGATAGGCTGTCAGAGATGTACCGATCTCGGTCAGCGCCGCGGCTTTGAGAATTGCGGCGGCGCGCTCTTTTTCATCCTGTGCAAGATATTCTCCGCCATATTTGACGACCAATTCTCCAATGCGGAAGGAAAGCAGACGGTTGATCGATGTAGAGAAAGACATGACCATCCCGAGTAAACCGAAGGTGGCAACACCAAGCAGACGAGCAGCGAATACACTCTGGACAATGGCCAGCCCCATCCCGATTGTGCTGCTACTGAAGAGATAGCTGCTGTTTTTTACAACGCGGCGGAGGAGGGAATCTTCGCGCCAGATGGAGAGGAGGTTGGGCATTAGGGTTTAAGGTTAGAAGGTTGAAAAGTTTGAAGGTTGAACGTGAATTGTTTATACGAGCCAACTGCACGAATTTTTAAAGCTTTTATTCGTGTCATTCGCCAATTCGCGATATTCGTGTTAAAGACTACCCGTCTCAATATCTTTTGCCCAATCCCGTTCCTGGTTATACCAATCGACAAGGATCTGCATCCCTTCGCGGAGACCGACCCGTGGTTCCCAGCCGAGCATTTCGCGGGCTTTTGTCACATCGGCCCAGTTCTGACGCATATCAGCAGGATGCGCAGGGTGGTTTTCAATCATCGCTTTTTTGCCAACCAATTCTTCAGTCAGGGCGATCAGGTCGTTGATGGTGATGACCTCGTGTCCACCCAGGTTAATGATCTCGTAGCCGAGCGGCTTGAGGGCAAGAACGATCCCGCTCGCGATATCGTCAAGGTAGGTAAATCCGCGTGATTGTTCACCATCCCCGTTGAGATGCAAGGTCCGCCCTTCGGTGATCCATTGAATAAAACGGAACATCGCCAAATCGGGGCGCCCAGCGGGGCCATAAACAGTGAAAAAGCGGACTATGCTCACATCCACACCAAATAAATGGTGATAGCTGTGGCAAAGTGCTTCTGCGCCCTTTTTACTGGCAGCGTAGGCTTGAAGGGGGCGGTCACTATTGGCAGTTTCAGGGGTAGGGTAGGGTGGATTCGCACCGTAAATGCTGGATGTCGAAGCCTGAATGATCTTGGGAATATCGTAATGCCGACAAAGCTCGAGCATGCTCAAGGCTCCGGTCGTATTCGAGGCAAGCATCCCAAAGGGCACTTCAGTACTTGCGCGTACTCCAGCGCGCGCAGCGAGATTGATGATCCCATCTATCTGCGGGCTGGATTCAGCGATAGATTTGACCTCTTCCCAATTGGAGATATCTTTACGGGCAAAGGTGAATTTCTCCAAAGGCATGAGCTGTTTCAACCGAAATTCCTTGATACGCACATCATAGGCATCGTTCATATTGTCGATGCCAATAACGCTATGTCCTTTTACGATTAAAAGCTGACTGACACGCGAACCAATAAATCCTGCCGCGCCAGTGACAATGTAATTTGACATGAGGGCTCCAAAGTTCACTTTTCACTCGTTACTTGTTCAGTGATGCGTGAGAAGTGACGAGTGATATTACAAACCGAATACTTTCGAGTTATTACGCCCTGCCTTGCCGAGCGCATTGCGCGTATCTACAATTAACAGTGCATCGGCAAGAATTGCATCGTAATCATAATCACTGTGATTGGTAATAATGACGACACAATCTGCTGTTCTGACGGATGCCATCATATCGGGAACGCTTTCCATTGCCTCGCCTTCGTTGGTCTGTAGAGAGGGGCAATAGGGATCATGATAAGAAACATCGGCACCCTTTTCAGCCAGCAAAGCGATCACATCCAGCGCAGGGGATTCTCGCAGGTCATCAATATCGGGTTTATAGGCTGCACCTAAAATCAAAATCTTGCTACCCTTGATTGCCTTGCGATGCTCGTTGAGCGCATCCTGCACCTTGATGCTAACGTAGCGCGGCATTCCGGTATTGATCTCTGAGGCCAGCTCGATGAAACGCGCATTGTAATTAACTGCCTTCATCTTCCATGAGAGATATAGCGGATCGATCGGGATGCAATGCCCACCCAGTCCAGGGCCAGGGGTGAATTTCATGAAACCAAAGGGCTTTGTCGCAGCCGCGTCGATCACTTCCCAGACATCCACATTGAGACGGTCACACATGATTGCCAACTCGTTAACCAAACCTATATTGATCATCCTGAAAGTATTCTCGAGCAGTTTTGACATCTCCGCAGCTTCCGCAGAGGAGACAGGGACAACGGTTTCAATCGCAGCGCTGTACCAGGCATCAGCTACTTCTCCGCAGGCCTCCGTAACACCACCCAAAACCTTGGGGGTATTGATCGTCGTCCAATCCTCGCGACCCGGATCGACACGCTCTGGAGAGAAACAGAGGAAGAAATCTTCCCCTACAACCAGATCGTTCTTTTCTGTGAGGATTGGCAACACAAATTCACGGGTCGTGCCGGGATAAGTTGTCGATTCAAGGACGATGACCATCCCTGCGTGGACGTATTTGGCCAACTCAGAAGTCGCCGCATCGATATAAGACATATCCGGATCGCCGGTTTTCCGCAGGGGCGTCGGCACGCAAATGCTAACAGCCTCGACATCCTTCAAGATAGAAAAATCCGTCGTCGCTTTTAGGAGACCGCTTTTTATCAATTTGTCCACATCTTCGGATGAGACATCGGGAATATAGCTGACACCCTCGTTCAAAGTATCGACCTTGCTCATATCCGGGTCAATACCGATTACCTCAAATCCTGCCTCAGCGAAAACCACTGCCAGCGGCAAGCCCACATATCCAAGACCAAGAACGGCCATACGCGCTTTTTTCTCATTTAGTTTTCTCAGCAAAACTTCTTTTGAATTCATTATTAATTGTTCCACCTTTGATAAAACATTAAGCAGGGATAGATGCCCCTACTTGTAAATAAATTGGAGCCAAGGACGCCGCCTCGTCCGTGTCACCGGCTTGCCACCGTTTCCAGGCCAACTCCGCCAGAAAGGCGGGACGCCGCGTGGATTGCACCGGAGAGCCTAATTCGATCAGGTCACGTTTCTTCGCCAATATGCTGCGTTCTTCCTCTGATAACTCTCCGCAGATCATCGTTGGGGATTCGATGGTTTTGATCAATTCGTCCAAATTCAAGACACTGATCTCCCCATCCGATTGCCAGACGCCGTTATCAGAGGCATGGTACCAGCCAAGGGCCAAACGTCCGCGTCCTGCCTGTAAAATGGCAGCAAGTGGAATATCGCGGAGGGGCTGCGCAGCAGCTAAACTATCCAGCGTGGGGATCCCGATCAGCGGCAAATGTCGCGACAGAGCAAGCCCCTTGACCAGCGCCAATCCCACCCGTAAACTGGTGAAGGATCCAGGTCCAAGCGCGACACCCAGCGCAGCGAGATCATCCATGGTCGCATTGGTACGCTTAAATAATTCAGCTATGGCGGGCGCAAGGGAGGTTGTATGACGCAGTTTTCCGTGCCAAAGAGTTTCTCCAATGATCTGAACGCCATCGTAAAGAGCGATGCCAACCTGCGTGGTGGAGGTATCAACAGCAAGAAGCATCAGTCGCCTCCAAATGCGGATTGGCGCAATTCTTCGAGAAAAACCTTATATCGCGCGCCATGCGGTTTGATTTGAATCCGTCGCTGTTCCTCGCCGATATACTCAAGATACAGCCAGAACCGCTCGGGGGGAAGAATGCTTTCGATGCGTTCAGGCCACTCAATCACAAGCGGACCAGATAGTAGCATTTCGTCGATGTCCAGTTCGGCGGCCTCAGGCGCAGATTCGAGCCTGTAGGTATCAAGGTGAAAAAGCTGGCTTTCATCGGGGCGTCTATACATATTGATAATGATAAAGGTCGGGCTTGAAACAGCGTCCAATGAACCCCAGCCTTGTGCCAAACCCTGCACCAGGGTGGTTTTTCCTGCGCCCAAATCACCCTGCAAACAGACGATATCGCCGGGATTTAACATCCCGCCCAGGCGCATCCCCATACGGCGGGTTTGCTCCGGGCTACGGCTGATGAAATCGAGGGTGTTCTCGTCCAGGATAGGCATGGTGGCGATTATACGTCAGGGCAGAGGGGAGGGCAAGGTGGGTTTAGGTGAGGTATATATAGACCAGCATCTTCTTTTAGGATATGATTGCCACACGGTGCTGATCAAGTTCGAAAGGAAGAAAATGCCAACTAATTATTTTGATTTCATTGACTCTCTCCCTCCAATCGTGCCCAATATATTTACGGCCTTATTGATTTTCTTCGGTAGTTTATTTTTAGCCCGATTTTTGCGCAAGCTACTCAGCAAGATGCTTAAAAAACGTGCTGTTGATTTTGAACTCAGCATCCTTCTGGGGCAGCTGCTCTACTGGGGCATTATCGCTTTTGGTATTATCACTTCGCTCGGTCGCTTTTTCGATGTGACGGCTTTTATTGCAGGTTTGGGTATTCTTGGCTTTACGATTGGTTTTGCGATGCAGGATATCATGCAAAACTTTGTCGCGGGCATCATCCTGCTGATCCAGCAGCCTTTCAATGTTGGGGAAGATGTTGAGGCTGCAGGCTACTCAGGGACGGTTCTGACCATCAATATCCGCACAACCGAAATGCGCGATTTTGATGGCCGCATCATTATTATCCCCAACGCACAAATACTGTCGAACTCGATCACCAATTTCAGCCAGGCAAAATCACTACGAGTGGTATTGCCCATCGGCATTTCATACGATGCAGACCATGATAAGGCCCGGCAAACCATCCTGGATGCCATCGCCGATATTCCAGGATTGCTCAAAGACCCCGCTCCAAATATCGCCTTCCACACCTTTGGTGGTTCGTCGATTGATCTGACGATCTATTTCTGGATCGATACAAATCTGACAGACCCGAAATCGGCAAAAAATATCGCCGTGACAAAAATCAAGACAGCGCTCGACAAGAAAGGGATCCAGATACCCTTCCCCATTCAAACCCTATACGTCCAAAAATAATTTACTCTTTGAGATGTAAAACAGGACTCGCTAAAGGCCAGTCCCGTTTTTGATTCTGAATCAATAGTTATTCTTCTGGATCAGCGGTAGTCAACCCCAGTTTTTCCCCAAGGATACGGGCGATCGTCCGCGACGCTTCCGGACGAGC
>JACNJN010000216.1 GCA_014382535.1 Candidatus Desulfolinea nitratireducens
CCGAAGTCCGAAGTCCGAAGTCCGAAGTCCGAAGTCCGAAGTCCGAAGTCCGAAAGTCTGAGGTCTCTAATGCCCAAAATCACAAAAATCAATCACATTGCAGTTGCCGTTTCTGAGATCGAGTCATCCCTCAGCTTCTGGCGGGATGCCCTTGGCCTGGAACTGGCCGAATTGCGCGACGTCCCTGTAGAATCAGCGCAGATCGCCTTTTTGCCGGTTGGTGGCACGGAGGTTGAACTCGTTCGCCCAACAACGGATGATTCCGGGTTGGCGAAATATCTCGCCAAAAATGGCCCAGGGATGCATCACCTCTGTCTTGAAACAGACGATATTGAAGGGATGATGGCGCAGCTAAAAGATAAAGGTGCCCAACTGATCAACGAATCCCCACGCACGGGAGCAGATGGAAAAAGATATGCCTTCATCCATCCCAAATCAACCGGAGGGGTGCTGGTTGAGTTATATCAGGTTTAAGGATTCACCACGGAGCGTACAAAGACCAAGAGAAAATCTTTTTGTTATTCTCTATTAAACTTTGTGAACTCCGTGCTCTCTGTGGTAAAAAAAGTGAACAGCATCTCCCTCTCTCCTGATCTCCCCATTATCGTCGGCGTCTCTGGTGGCGCGGATAGTCTTTGCCTGCTCGGTAAATTGGACGAGGCGGGCTATCCTTTGATCGTGGCCCATTTTGATCATCAGCTCCGCCCGGATTCAGGAGAAGGTGCCAAATTTGTTGAGGGAATTGCTTCTCAATTTGACCTGCCTTTTTTGAGCGAGAGCGATAATGTCTCCGCCTACGCAAAAAAACACAAAGAAACGATCGAGGAGGCTGCCCGCAACCTGCGCTATCGTTTTCTCTTTGCCCAGGCCCGAAAGCATGGAGCGCAGGCCGTTGCTGTTGGGCACACTGCCGATGATCAGGTGGAAACCGTCCTGATGCACTTTCTGCGTGGGGCCGGACTGAGTGGGCTCAAAGGAATGGAAGCTCGCGCCATCCTGCCCGCCTTTGATGCTGAAATTCCCATCGTTCGTCCCATCCTTGATCTTTGGCGAGACGACACGGTTGCCTATTGTCTGGCGCACGATCTGCATCCTCACGAAGATCCCAGCAACGCTTCTGATGATTTTTTCCGGAATCGCTTGCGGCATAATCTTATCCCCGAACTTGAAAAATATAATCCCCGTTTTCGCGAGACCCTCCAGCGCACAAGCCGCGCGCTCAGTGGGGATCATTCCCTCCTCTCCGAGCTAATTGAACCAACATGGCAGAATATTCTTCTGGAAGAAAAAAAAGGATTCGTCTCATTTGATTTGCCTGCCTTTGCCAAACTTTCCCCCGCATTGATCCGTAATCTGATCAAAACTGCTCTGGAAAGGCTGCGCCCGGGACAAATAGACATTTCTTTTGCGACTCTTGATCGTGCCGCCAAATTTATGACAGAATCTGATCGGGCGCAGCGGATCGACCTTGCCTCTGGCTTGCTTCTGTTACGAGAAGCCGACCGTCTCTACCTCGCGGATGGGGAGGAAAATCTTCCCACAGATTTTTGGCCGCAAATCCATGTCATTGCGAACCCCGAACGCTCCCTCGGGGGGATACTTGCACCTGCGATGACAAGTGCAGGTGAGCAATCTCCATCTTCAGGCAAGGGGATTGCCTCATCGCAAGACGAGGCTCCTCGCAATGACGTCGAGATATTTTTAACATTACCCTGTGAATTTGACCTCGGAAAAGGCTGGGTATTAATTGGCAGGGTGTCCGACACCGCCCCGATCCTAAAAAACGACGACCCTTTCCAGGTCACGCTCGATGCGGATACTCTTGGCAAGAATCTAATCCTCCGTCTGCGGCGATCCGGTGAAAGATTCCATCCCCTTGGCATGAATGGAAAATCCATGAAACTCTCTGATTTCTTCATCAACGCCAAATTACCGCGTCGCCTCCGGGACCGCTATCCGCTCCTCTGCACGGAAGATGAAATTGTCTGGATTCCAGGATATAGGCCTGCCCACCGTTTTCGGATCACAGAAAGTACAAAGCGAGTGGTTGCATTCTCGCTCAGGAAAAGGTGAAAATGTTCTCATCTCTCCGTTCAAGACTTTGGTTGACCTATGCTTTGCTGATTATCGCTGCGCTGGGATTGGTGCTGATCGTGTTGACGATCTACCTTTTACGAAATCCGCTCCTTTATAGGCAAACGATCAGTAAAATGAAAGCTGTTGAGACGGTGGTGCTGGCCCGCCAGGACGAGGTTGAGGAATTATCCGGGCGGGATTTGGCGGGAATTTTGAACCGTGCTGACAAAAATTTTGATGTGCGTTTGATGATCTTCGACCCCAAAGGTGGAATTCTTTATGATACACGTGAGGATGAGAGTAAGATCACCCTGCCGCGATTGAGCGCGCTGCGTTCGAATATCACCCTGCGTGATGAGAATGGACGGGCCTGGCTATACTCGATCTCAAAGCTGGAAAATGGTCAACGTTTATTGATCACGACGCCACGCCCTGGTGTGCAAATTTTGACAGTAGTCCGGGATGAGTTATTTCCTCCATTTTGGAGCGCGGGCTCAATTGCATTATTGCTCTCGTTGCTTTTGGCCTTTGTTATGGCGCGCTGGATCGCTGATCCTCTTCAACGCATATTGACGGCTGCGCGTGCAATGCCTGCTCAGACCAGCGATATTTCTGAACGGGGGCCTCAGGAAGTCAGGGAGCTGACGCAGGCTTTTAATGAGATGGTCCTTCGAGTACAGACTACGCAGCAATCGCAGCGGGAATTTGTGGCAAATGTGTCGCATGAGCTCAAAACTCCGCTGACATCCATTCAGGGGTTTGCCCAGGCCCTGCTCGATGGCACGGCTGAGACGCCCGAATTGCGCCAACAAGCGGCCCAGGTGATCTATGATGAAGCCGGGCGGATGCATCGTTTGGCGCTTGATTTGCTCGATTTGGCCCGTTTCGATGCCGGGATTGTCGAGATGGAATTTGCGCCGCTGGACTTATCTGCTTTGCTGCGAAATTCAGGTGAAAAATTTTCTCTTCGTGCTAAAGAAAAGGACGTTGATCTTCAAATCAATACGCCGGATTTACCCTCGATGATGGGAGATGGAGATCGGCTTTCACAGGTTTTTACCAATTTGATCGATAATGCGCTCAAGCATACCTCCGCGCGCGGAACGATCCGTGTCGAGGCTGAAGATGTCGGAGGTTCGCTTAAGGTCAGCGTAGCGGATTCAGGGAGGGGTATCCCTCCCGAAAATCTCCCTCATATTTTCGAGCGTTTTTATCAAGCTGATCTTTCCCGCAACAGGAAAGGCAAAGATAGCAGTGGACTCGGTTTGGCGATTGCGAAGGAGATTGTTCAGGCACATGGTGGTAAAATTACGGCCTATAGCAAAGTGAATGAAG
>JACNJN010000016.1 GCA_014382535.1 Candidatus Desulfolinea nitratireducens
ATTGAAAATCGGCTTAAAACCACTCATTTTGTCCCAAAATGACAGTTTTTCCTTTCGAAGGCCTTTCCTTTACCGATTGGGTGACGTAGAATCCGGGTATATGATATTTTAGATTCATGTCGTATCTACAAATTGAAAAAGTAGCAACAAATCTAAAAAAGGGTGGGATGATTGCCGCGATAATCACCCTATTAATTTCAATTCTTTTCATATATCTAAACCGTTTTTCTTTTATCTGCCTGGATCCGGAACTGTGTGACACGCAAGATAAGCCCTTATTTACCAATCATCCTTAATTCTTCCTGCGGTTATTCTAATCCTAGCCACTTTTTCCCTTTGTCAAGTCATCCGGGCTTGTGCCGTTTCACTCACCGACTTGACGAAATGTTTGCCAAAGCGGCTACTTATCCTTTTGCACCGCTAGAAATATATTACGAAAATAATCCTTAGCTATTCAATAAGTTTGTTATATGATTATTAGATAGGAGAAGATTTCCCGCTAACCCAATCTAATCACCCTTTAACCAAGGTTACGATATGGAAATCAGTAAAGGCGATCAGGCAATAATGGCATGGCAGCAATTAATCATTGATGAAAAGCCTATTGAAGAAGCAGAAAAGACGAAAAAATCGCGCTTAGGAGGTCACATTAGATACCGCAGAAGTTTTTGCAACCAATAAAAATATATATCTCAAGCCCAACAGCAAATCAGATTCCATCAATTGCTATCTGGTAAAAAGAACACCATCCAGGTTGGGCTGCCAGTTGTTTGTCTGCACGCGGTCTGCCATTTCCGCTGCGCATGCAATCGGCACGCTTTTTGCGGTCAGTTCGCCTGCCAGGCGTCCTTCGAATCCCCAACTCATCGCCTCGGCTTCCCAGTTTCTCGGTTCCGTGTTGGCGGGATGCCCCCCAAAGCCGTTTTCAGCGGATGCGCTCGGGTGTACTTCCGCCTGGATATACGCCAGGTCGCAGTTCAAACGCGTCCACAAACCCGCGTTTTTATGGAAGCCGTCATACGCCTGGCGGATATGCGGCTTATCTGGTGCCGTCTGTACGTGGTCAAAAGCCGCGAAGACCAGCATCACACGCAGTTCGGGCAGCTTTTCGCCGATCAGAGCGTAATTACGGATCGTCTCGCGGTACGGCCAAAATGCGGCGGTTTCTTCCGGGGTGGCAACATCCTCCGGCCAGCTTTGGGCGCTGAATACCCCGTTATCCCACAGGGCTTGTGTGAGAGGATGTGAGAACCATCGTTTTCCGTTAATATTGGGTCCTTTATCATCCAACACATAATCCTGCTTGCCTGGGACGAGGAATATCGGCCGGCCTTCGGGATAGGAGTTATTCTGCACCCAGCTCAGGTGTGTGTAATCCACAGCGATTGAAGTCGGTGTATATCCATCCGGGTCATAATAGAGGTTGTAAATCGGCCGGAGGTTTTGGTTGAAGTGCCCGATCTCGAGCGGATACATCTCCGCCATGGTGGGATTCTCACGCCCGACGAAGTATTTTAGTTCCGGGAAAGTTTCGCCATAATACGCCATCACATTCGTGGCCACCACGCCGGCATGAGAGGATGCAAACATCCCCACGTTCTCATACAGGGGCTTGATGGTGATCAGGTCAGCCAGGGTTTTTCCCTTGACATCCGCTATTTTTCCCAGCGCGAATTGGATCGTGTCCCGCAGTGCAGCCAGGCTGTCCGGGCCGCCGAAGTCATACACCCCCTCGGATCGCATTCCACTATCCGGGTCAGTCTTTCCCGGCCACAGGTGTGTGATCACCATTGCGCCGGTGCTGACCGGATTGAACTCCAGGTGGAACGGCGTTGCGGCGCTATTATATTTCTCCACGAACCAGGTGGAGGCGACCACGATAATTGGAGCGCTCTCCCCATAGCGCGGCTGTTGGGGCACATCGATTCGGACGGCGATCTTTCCGTTTTCCGGCGAGTGTATCTCCGTATAGGAAATTTCTCCAGGTTTGGCGCGTTCAATACTTTCTACCTGTTTCATTCCATCGATGGGTACCGTTGCAGTTGGTGTGCTGCCAATGTCAACCAGGGTGCAGCCCATCAAAATTTCAACAATGACCAATGAATAGGATAGCCAAACTGGCGATCTCTTCAATTTTCCCTTTCTCCTCGATAAATTGCTTCACATTCATTATGGCCTTGAAACTCAGCGTCTCCCTACCATGGGCAGGCAGTTTCCACCGAAGTGGCAGCATCCCGCTGCTGCATGCAGGTAAAGGTCAGCGACACCTGCGCGTGGTCGCGCTCATCCGGGCTGGGATTCATATCCGCGCTGTAGGTCTTTCGGTATTTCGAATCGCCAACGTGATCGGCAGCCGATAAAAACACCGACAGGTCGTGGTAATCACCGCCCAGCGCCGCGCCCCAGTCAATGCGCAGCAGCGTCGTCTCGCGCTCATAGGTGGTCCCGCTGTCGCATTCCCAGGTTGCAATCTCCACCGGGTTGCTGGTAAAGGTCATCGTGATCTCTCCCCCGGCGGCAGCCCCCTCAACCTGGAAACCAAACGGTTTCGCCTGCATGGATTTCGGTTCGCAGACCCGCTGCCCGTCTGACCAGGCAGACGCCTGCTGGTAAGTGCCTCCGCCCTTTGTTCTCGGTGTGAACACCCAGCCCTCTCCCTGCGGGATCAGATTGACCTGCTGCATGGCAGTCGCTTCAAGGTCGTAGCCGAACCAGTATTTTGGCGGCGGGCATGTGAAATCACCGCCATCAATATGATCCACACCCCAGGGTTCCACGCCGCAGTCGCCCACGCCCTCATCCCGCGTTACCGCGATCTCCACATACACCTCGGCGAAAACATCGTCTGTCTGCCCCTCATCCCTGGCATCCGCTTCCGCTTCATCCTGGCTCTCCGTTCCCTCTTGCGCATCGCTGCTTTCGCCGCCTGCTCCTTGTGAGAGGGTGCAGTCCTCCGGGCAGTTCTTCCCATTCTCAGGCCCGTCGCATACCCCGTCCCCGCATTTCTTCTCCGAAGGTGCTGCGCACGCAGACAGAACAATCATTATTACAACCAGTAAAATCGTTGTTTTTTTCATACCAGCCTCCTATCACATCCATGATCGCTTAAAAATAATGTTAAACCGAAATTCCACGTCTGATATATTTAACCAACATTTTCACCCCAGAAGGGTGATGGTTGTGGCTGAACTCACTTAAATTTATCATAATATTCTCCGTTGTACATCGTGTTTAGCGATCCATTACACAAAATCGGATGTTGTAAATGATTTTTCTCGGTCGGACTTAAATACAAATAACGGGTTGAGACAAAAAAAGTTTTTTCAGGAAAGGCTTTGTTCATACATCTCTCGATACGGATATTTTTCAGAAAGCTTCATGATCACGCTTCTGGCCGTT
>JACNJN010000051.1 GCA_014382535.1 Candidatus Desulfolinea nitratireducens
CTAGAAAAAAAAAGCCTTTAGGAGGTTAGAAAAAATGGCAAAAAATAACAATGGTTGTTTAAGTATTTTCCTCCCGTTTTTAAAACGAAAAAAAATGGAAGTGAGTGAGCTTCCATTTCGTGTACGGGATGATTTTCTTTCCCCTGCTGAATTATCTTTTTACAAAGTGTTGGTTTCAATTGCAGAGACGCGTTTGGTGATTCAGTCCAAAGTTCGTTTGGCAGATATTTTCTTTGTTTCGCGTCCGAATGAAAATAAAGCTTACTTTGGAAAAGTTTCGCAAAAACATTTGGATTTTCTAGTTTGTGATCCTGTGACAATGAAGCCCTTATTTGGAATCGAATTAGATGATGCCAGCCATAAACGTTCTGATAGGCAAACTCGTGACGCGTTCGTGAATGATGTTTTTCATGTAGCAAATTTACCTTTGTTGCGTTTTCCTGTTCAAAGGTCATATAATCGTGATGAAATTATAAATAAAATCGCTTCAGTCTTTAAAAAAAAATAATGGTGATGTTGTCACACCTGATCAAAAGGAAGTTGCGACTTTATCATCCGCTCCACTCTGTCCCAAATGCAATATCCCGATGGTCTTGAGAACAGTAAAAAAGGGGCACCATGCAGGAAAGCAATTTTATGGTTGCCTGAATTTTCCACAATGTAGAGAAATGCAGCCTATACGGGAACAAAAATGAACCCAACCTTCCTCAAACCCCGTTACGACTCAGGTGGCTTTGCCCATCTGCCCCAACGCATTCAAAATATCTTTGAAAAGAAAGAGTACCAAACCTTGCTCTTCTTTTTTATCGATGGTTTTGGCTGGCGTTTTTACCAGGAATTCAAAGAGCATCCCTTCTTCGTCGAACTTGCCAAACAAGGGGATATTGAGAAGATCATCGCCCAATTTCCCTCCACCACGGCGGCGCACGTCACCACCTGGCATACGGGACAGCCCGTCGGCGAGAACGGGGTTTTCGAGTGGCAATATTACGAGCCCAAACTCGATGCCATCTTCGCCCCGCTGCTTTTCTCCTATGCGGGAACCATCGAGCGCGATACGGCCAAATCCAGCGGCATCCCGCCGAGCGAGTTTTATCCCACCAAAAATATTTACTCTGCCCTCTCTGCTTTGGGCGTGGATGCGCATCTCTTTCAGCATCGCGACTTCTGCCACTCGCCCTACTCGGATACCGTTATGGATGGCGCAAAAAGACATGCCTACAAAACACTAAGCGAGGCAATGGTCAACCTGCGGATCCTGCTGGACGAGTCCCAGACTCCACTATACATCGGATTTTATTTTGGGGATATAGACTCGATCATGCATCAATATGGTCCCTCCTCCCCTCAGGCGCGGGCGGAAATTGAAACCACCCTTGACACGCTCCTGAACCGGTTTTTGCTTCCCTTATCTCAAGATCCTCCCGAGAAGACACTTTTCCTGCTGACCGCAGATCACGGTCATATGGAAGTTGATCCAGCCACCACGATCTATCTCAATCGGGAGCCAGCCTTCGCAGGTGTGGAGCGCTTTTTAAAATCCAATCAAAAGGGTGAGCTGCTCGTCCCCTCCGGCTCTCCCCGGGATATGTTCCTCTACGTCAAAGATGAACTCCTCGACGAGGCGCAGATTTTTCTCACATCTCGGCTGGAGGGAAAAGCAGATGTCCTCAAAACGCAGGACCTGATCGAGACGGGTTATTTCGGCCCAACGATCTCAGAAAGCTTTCTCTCGCGGGTGGGGAATCTGATCATTTTGCCTTACCGCTACCAATCCGTCTGGTGGTATGTCAAAGATAAATTTGAGCAGAAGCATTATGGGCATCACGGTGGCTTGACTCCCGAGGAAATGGAAATCCCATTAATTTCCTATACTTTTTAAGATTTATTTTCGAGTAAAATAGGGGGACTCAGCAACGTCGCGCGATGCGGCGTTCACTAAACCCAAAAGGAGAATTCCCCATGTATCAAAAACTTGTACTTGTTGGCAATCTGGGCAACGACCCGGAAATGCGCTATACCCCAAACGGCCAGGCTGTGACCAATTTGTCGATTGCCACAAATCGTCAATACACGGCAAATAGCGGCGAAAAGGTAAAAGAAACGACCTGGTTCCGTGTCTCGGTTTGGGGCAAACAGGCCGAAGCCTGCAATACCTACTTGAAAAAAGGCTCGAAGGTGCTGGTCGAGGGGCGCATGACGGCCGATTCTGCAACTGGCGGCCCGCGCATCTGGACTGCGAATGATGGCTCCCCACGCGCATCCTTTGAGGTCACTGCCCAAACAGTACGCTTCCTCTCATCCCGCAGCGATGATCAAGGCGGCGGTGACGGCGGTGGCGGCGATTATGGACAGGGGCAAGATAATATGATGCCGCCCTCGGATGATGACATCCCGTTTTAGAGCGTTTGGGAGAAAAATATGAGCAAGAAGCCCCCTGTCCAGCCCCAAAGGATCACGATCAACGCCTCGCCGGATATTGAAACGACCTATGCCAATCTGGCGCGGATCGCGCATTCTCCGGCAGATATTGTCTTCGATTTTGCCCATCTTTTGCCGGGCACACAAAAAGCAAAAGTCTCTGCCCGCGTTGTGATGACTCCGGTCAGTGCGAAATTGCTATTGAAAGCGTTGACCGAAAATCTTTCCCGCTACGAGAACTCTTTTGGCGAAATCGCTCTCCCCAAGAGCAATACCCTCGCTGATAATCTCTTTAAACCATTTTTATCGCCTGACCCAGACGCGAAGGAAGAATAATGGAAAAACTTGAAATTGTTGCCGAGCAGATCCGCGCAAAATTTGATATACAGACTGCTGCCCGCGACCAGGCCCTGACCCACTCCCGCGCGCTGATCAGATTCTGTGCCCAGGCGATCCGGGCTGTGCATCGCGACGATATTGATCTGATGAACGAAAACCTTGAGGAAGCTGCCAAATTGGCACAAGCGCTCAAGGACGATCTCGCCGATCATCCTGATCTTTTTTATACCGGCTATACCCAGGATGCCCTCAAGGAATATGTTGAGGCCAAGGTTACCTGTGCCTTGATCAAAGATCAGCCCCTCGTCATGTTCGAAGAGCTTGATGTTCCCCACGCCACCTATCTCAAGGGTCTCTCTGAAGTGATCGGTGAACTCCGTCGTCGCACACTGGATGAACTGCGCAGCGGCTATTCGCAGGAGACCGAACGTCTGCTGGGTCATATGGATGATATCTACGCTGTCCTCGTCACGATGGATTATCCCGATGCAATCACCCATGGCCTGCGCCGTCAAACCGATGTTGGCCGGAGCATCATTGAACGCACCCGTGGTGATGTTACCTTTAGTTTGCGCGAGGAGCATCTTGGACAAAAGATCGCTGAACTCAGCAAACAGCTTGGGGTGGCAGAGGAAGAGAACTAAAATGGCAAAGGCAGGCAAACGTTATCCGCTGTTGATCTATGAACATACCCTCAGTCGCTGGTGGCCTGCCACGCTTGCACTGAGTATCGTCCTCTTTATTCTCTGGTGGTTCATGCCCCTTTATAAAGCTGAAAAAGAATGGCAGGATTTAGCTCTGCTACTGATCAGCGCGGCCGCATTCGTGATGACCATTTTTATCTTCCTGATGCGCAAAGCAGCTTATGTGCGCCCTTACCAAGATCACTTACGCCTGGTAACGCCTTTCCTAAGGCTAAAGATTTCTTATAAGCGATTTCATAAAACAACTGTCACTAAAATGATCGAGCTTTTCCCGGCCACGGGAATGTCAAGCTGGCACTTTGAGGCAATGACCCCTTTGATGTCAAAGACAGCGATAGTCGTTGATTTTAAAAGCCCTCCAATGTCTCAAAAAGTGTTGCGCTTTTTCCTCTCCCCTTTTTTCTTTAAGGATAAATCGCCTCATCTTGTTCTTCTCGTAGATAATTGGATGCGTCTAAGCTCAGAAATGGAGAGCTTGCGCACCGGCGGCGATCTTGGCACCGGAAAAAGAAAAGACGACACCAGCTCAATCTTTAAATCCTTTTCTTACAAAGAATGAAAATTTACTTTGCCTGTTCCATCACGGGGGGGCGTGAATATGAAAAGAATTATCAGGCCATCACGCGCTATTTACTGGATCAGGGATACGAGGTCCCGACCGCGCATCTCGCCGACTCAAATATTCTGGATCTGGAGCGAGTCGTAGTCCCGGGCGAAATCTACGCACGTGATGTTGACTGGATTCAGGCCAGCGATATTCTTATCGCCGAGGTCAGTGTTCCCTCCCACGGAGTTGGTTACGAAATTGGATACGCCCTCAACCTGGGCAAGCCGGTTTTATGCCTCTACCAGGCGGGGAGGGCGGTCTCGAAGATGATCACCGGTAATCCGGATCCCTTGTTGAGCGTAAATGCATACGAAGATATCGAACAGGCTTTGGCACAGATTAATACGTTTGTGAAGATAGTCACATAAAGGTTGTGACCTTTAGCTTTGTACTTAATTGCGCAATCAGGTAAGATTTTATTGGAGACTATAAAACATCTTTTAGAAGATGCTCCTCATATCGTCTCCTCCTTTGGCGAAAGCCTCCGCTGGATAATTTCCAGCGGAGGCATGCTTTAAGGGGAGATTTTTTATTTAACGGAGTCTAACTGTTGCCCAAGAATTTTCTGAGAAACCCCAATCATACAGGGTCGCGTATGAGGGGGCCGAGCGCTTGTTGGAAAAGCTTAAAATAGAACGCGGACAACACTGATCAGGCAGATTTTCACAGATTATTAAAAGCATAAATCTTACAAAAGCCCCCACAAACGGGGTCTGAATGGTTAGACTCTCTGCTTTTGTTCCTCTCTAAGCCCCCAAATACTCAATAATAGCGCTGCAAAGATCAAAACACTGACAAGCATAAAAGTATCCCGTAAAGCCAGCACCTGCGCAGGAATTGGCGCGCTTGTCGCGCCGCCTGGCAGAACCGTGCCTGCATATTTGAAGGCCTGTCCCGCCCAGAGGGCGCCAAGGATGGCGATCCCCGTGACCTGGCCGAGGGTGCGGGTCATTGCCAACATACCGGAAGCAATCCCAAGGCGTTCGCGCGGTGCGGCTCCCATGATGGCGCTGTTATTAGGCGACTGGAACATGCCCATCCCAATGCCTATGGGCAGGAAGCGGATGATATAACCCAGAGTTGTCGTCTCGGCATCCAACGAGCTGATTGCCAGGAAGCCGATCATCAGCACCGCCAATCCCGCCACGGTGATCGGTCGCGAGCCAAAACGGTCTGAAAGCGAACCGGAGATCGGGGCAATGATTCCCAGCGCAATCGGCACAGTTCCCATCAACAATCCCGTTTGCTGCGGGTCGTAGCCAAGTACATTCTCGGCATAGAAGGGCATCAGGATCAACGAGCCAGAAAGGCAAAGGAAGATCAGGAAACCCGTCACCAGCGAGACCGAAAAGAGACTGTTTTTGAAGAGGCGTAGATCAAGCATTGGCTGCTCCAGACGCAGCTCGATCAGGATGAAGACCGTCAGGAAAAGTACGAATACAGTAGCCAAAAGCAAAACCGTGGAATCACCAAATCCGTTGCGCTGGCCCAGGGTGAGCGAGACCAACAATGCCAGCAAGGCGATGAACAAAGTCAGCGCGCCCCAGTAGTCAAAACGCTCTCCGCCCTTCGGTTTGAAGGCGGGCACATAGCGCACGACCATCAAAGTGCCCAGGATGCCAATGGGCAAATTGACAAAGAAGATCCAATTCCAGGAGAGATTTTTGACGATCAAACCGCCCAGTGTTGGGCCGAGTGCGATTCCTACAGAGACGATTGTTCCGGTAATCCCCAGCGCACGCCCACGCTCGGATGGAGGGAATGCTTCCGTTACAATAGCCATCCCCAGCGCCATGATCATTGCTGCGCCAACCCCCTGGACGATACGAAATCCGATCAATGTGTAGATCGTTGGCGAGAGGCCGCACAGTACCGATCCCGCTGTGAAGACGATAAATCCCGCCGTGTAGATCGGTTTCTTTCCGTAAATATCCGCCAGCCGGCCAATGCCGAGCATCAGTGTGGTCACGGTCAGCAGATAGGACAGCACCACCCATTGCACCAGGGCGAAATCGGTCTGGAAGGAGCTGACCAGCGTGGGGAGCGCGATATTGACAATACTTCCGTCGATAGTCGCCAGAAAGATGCCCATCCCTACGGCCAAAAGAACGGACCATTTTTGAGAAAAATCTACTTCAGAAGATGTCTGCATTTGTTTTCCTATTAAGATAGAGATGGCGAAATTATATCTCACGCCCAGTCTTTACCCACACCAATGCATATGCTAAACTCTAGTTACCCTTTTAGAATGGTGGCTTATGAATATTCTCCTTACAAATATCGACCCCAACGATCCGAATATAAAAAAAAATGCCCAGCATCATCGTGCGCTGGCCAAAGAATTGCGCCAGCATATTGCTGAAGCTGAAGAAGGCGGCGGGCCAAAATATCGTCAACGGCAGGAGGAACAAGGGAAACTTTTTGTTCGTGAGCGGATCGAACGCCTGCTTGACCCCAGGTCTCCCTTTTTGGAATTATCTTCGCTGGCCGCAAAGAAACTGTATAACGGCGCCGCAGCTGGCGCTGGATTGGTAACGGGTATCGGTCGGGTTTCCGGGCGAGAGGTGATGATCGTCGCCAACGATGCCACTGTCAAGGGAGGCTCCTACTATCCAATCACGGTTAAAAAGCATCTCCGTGCTCAGCAGATCGCCGAAGAAAATCATCTCCCCTGTCTCTATCTGGTCGATTCGGGCGGGGCTTTTTTGCCGCTCCAGGCCGAGGTTTTTCCCGATCAAAATCACTTCGGGCGCATCTTCTACAATCAGGCCCGGATGAGCGCAAAACGCATCCCGCAGATCGCGGCAGTCATGGGGAGTTGTACCGCAGGCGGAGCATACGTCCCCGCGATGAGCGATGAAGCGGTCATCGTCAAAGGCACCGGCACGATCTTTCTCGGTGGCCCGCCCCTCGTCAAGGCCGCAACCGGCGAAGACGTCACGGCTGAGGAACTCGGCGGGGCAGATGTCCACACACGTCTGTCTGGTGTGACGGATCATTTTGCCGAGGACGATGACCACGCCATCCAGATTTTGAGAGATATTGTCGAGACTCTTCCACCCGCCCCACAGCACGACACCCATCTCTCGACTTTGGGCTTGCTTCCGCCAGAGGAGCCTTTATACCCGCCCGAGGAGATCTACGGAATCCTGCCGACGACCTTCCGGGAGGCTTATGATGTGCGCGAAATCATCGCCCGCCTTGTGGACGGGAGCAAGTTCCGCGAATTTAAGGCACGTTACGGTACAACCTTGATAACTGGCTTCGCTCGCGTCTGTGGTTACCCGGTGGGGATCATCGCTAATAACGGGATCCTCTTTGGTGAATCAGCATTAAAAGGCGCGCATTTTGTTGAGTTATGCGAGCAGCGAGGCACGCCCCTGATTTTTCTACAAAATATTACCGGTTTCATGGTCGGTAAGGAATACGAGGCAGGCGGTATTGCCAAAGATGGCGCAAAGATGGTCCATGCGGTCGCAAATACCAGCGTTCCCAAGCTGACGGTCGTTATCGGCGGTTCATTTGGCGCGGGCAACTATGCCATGAGCGGACGCGGTTATTTACCTCGCTTCCTGTGGATGTGGCCGAATGCGCGCATCTCCGTTATGGGTGGAGAGCAGGCTGCCAATGTGCTGCTGACCGTCAAACAAGATCAACTTGCCCGAGAGGGCGCAGAGCCGATGACGCCAAAAGAAGCGGAGGCGTTCAAAGCACCGATATTGGAGAAATACGAAACCGAAGGCAATCCCTACTACTCCACCGCCCGCCTTTGGGATGATGGTGTTATTGATCCCATTGACACGCGTGAGGTGCTTGGTTTGGCCTTGTCAGTTGTTTTGAATGCGCCTGTTGAAAAAGGTGGGTTTGGGGTTTTTAGGATGTGAGGAGTGGTGAAGTGACGAGTGAGAAGTGAAAAGCGTGGAAAGTGATGAGTGAATTGAGATTTAAGAAAGAGGAAAGAGATAAATGAGAAGTAACGAGTGAAACGTGATGTTGAATGGTGAGGGTTACGATGAATTATGATGATTGGGTAAAAACTGTCCCAAATGAAATTACAGGGGATTCTCTTTGGAAAGTTGAAGCATATCGTCTAGCTCTCTTTCTGTCAGAAATCTGCTGGCAAGATGTTTCCAAACTCGTTAAGGACAAACGAACGCGCAGTCTCGCCGATCAGCTTTATCGAGCCGTTGGCTCAATTAGCGCGAATATCGCTGAAGGCTATTCCAAAAGCACTGGTCGTGACCGTGCACGCTTTTATGAATACTCATTAGGTTCTGCCCGTGAAAGCCGCGATTGGTACTACAAAGCACATCATATCTTGAGTGAAGATGTATTTAATCATCGCATGTCACTCACCACACAAATTATCCGTTTATTGCTAAAAATGGTTCCACAACAAAGAAAATCAAAAGGCATCAGAGAAGAAGATGGAATATACGAAACCAACACTCTCCAAGATATTCACAACGCCCCTATGCCATAAAATCACTTATCACTTATCACTTATCACTTATCACTTATCGCCTATCACTCATCACTCATCAAGTCTTCCAATTCACCAAAGAACCCAATTATGAAACGTACCCCCTTTAAGAAAATCCTGGTAGCAAATAGAGGCGAAATCGCTATTCGTATTATCCGTGCCTGTCAGGAACTTGATATCCGGACAGTGTCTGTCTACTCAGAAGCGGATGCGGATGCGCTCCACGTCCGACACGCTGACGAAGCTGTGCTGATCGGGCCGCCCGCGCCGCTGGAATCCTATCTCAATATCGAGAAGTTGCTCAACGCTGCCAGGGAAACCGGCGCAGAGGCCATCCATCCCGGTTATGGTTTTCTATCAGAAAATGCAGATTTTGCGGAAGCTGTTCGTACTGAGGGATTAACCTTTATCGGCCCGCCAGTGGATGCAATTCGTATCATGGGTGATAAAGCCGAATCAAAGATCCGGATGAAGGCGGCGGGAGTGCCGACCATCCCCGGTGCAGAGGGAATTGAAACTCTCGCCGAATTTGAAAAAGCCTCCGATAAGATCGGCTATCCTGTTTTGGTTAAGGCCGCGGCAGGTGGCGGGGGTAAAGGGATGCGTGTGGTCTGGGAGAAAAGTGAGCTACCCGAAGGAATAGAGTCCGCCCGGCGGGAGGCGTTGAATGCTTTTGGCGATGAAACCCTGCTTGTGGAAAAATATCTCCCCTCTGCCCGTCATATCGAATTTCAGGTCTTTGGCGATCAGCACGGTCATATTACGCATTTATTTGAACGCGAATGTTCCGTGCAACGTCGTCACCAGAAGATTATTGAAGAGACTCCTTCCCCATTATTGAATGATGAACTCCGTCAAAAGATGGGAGCAGCCGCCATCGCAGTGGCGCAGGCCGTAAATTACTATAACGCTGGCACAGTCGAATTTATAGTTGACCCCGAAACGGATGAGTTTTATTTTCTTGAAATGAATACCCGCTTGCAGGTGGAGCATCCCGTCACTGAGATGGTGCTCGGTATCGACCTTGTTCAATGGCAGATTCGCGTTGCTGCGGGCGAGGCCTTTCCGTACGAGGCAGAGGATCTAAATCCGCGCGGACATGCCATCGAAGCCCGTCTTTATGCTGAAGATCCCGCCAACAGCTTTTTGCCCAGCACAGGCGTAATTCTCAAATTTGGGGAGCCAGGCGGGCCGGGAATCCGTGTGGACAGCGGTATTGCTACTGGCAGCGAAATCAGTCATTATTACGATCCGATGCTGGCGAAGATCATTGTCCACGCCGAGGATCGGGGTACTGCCATTCAGCGTTTGCAAAATGCATTGCGGAATTCTATTGTGCATGGAGTGATCACTAATGTCGACTTTTTGCAGGCAATTTTGGGGCATGATGCTTTTCAGGCGGGGACGGTGACCACGCGCTGGGTCGAGGAAATCTTTGGCGAGTGGAAACCCAGCCCAAATATCCCCCACGAGGTGCTCATTGCCGCTGCTCTCGCAGATTTGGTCCAGCCTGCCATAACGATTGGCGGAAACGCATCCCAAGTATCGTCTCCAGACCCCTTTAGCCCATGGAAGAAAGCCAGCGGATTCCGCTTGCGGAGGTCCAAATGAAAAGCTTTTTTGAAAATAAGGGCAAAAATTATGCGTTGGAAATCACCCCCTTGAGCGAAGGTTATCAGGTGCAATTCAGAGAGAAAATCGTTGAGGTGCAGCTGGAGTACGTGGCCGATGGGCAGTTGACATTTATTCTGGATGGACGCAAAATAGATGCGTATGTCAGTGCAGATGGAAAGCGACGGTGGGTCTCATTCGGCGGTCAAACCTGGATGCTGGAAAAATCATCCGGTGCAGCGCGGGAGAGCGCGAGCGGTGCCTCATCTGGACGTTTGCTTGCTCCCATGCCCGGGCAGATTCGGGCCGTGAACGTCAGCGAGGGTGAGATGGTGACCAAGGGTCAGACGCTCATCGTGCTGGAAGCCATGAAGATGGAAATTCGCATTCAGGCGCCTCGTGATGGTGTTGTGGCAAAGCTGGCGGTTGAAGAGGGTCAGACGGTGGAACGGGAAGAGTTATTAGTGGAAGTTGGAGAGATTGACGAGTGAAAAGTGAAATCACTCATCACTTTTCACTTCTCACGCATCAGGAGCAATTATGACCGGAAAGTACTATAACGAACTTGAAGTCGGCCAAAAGATCAAACATTCCAATGGCCGCACAGTGACCGAGATGGACAACGTCATGTTCTCGATGCTGACGATGAATCCGCAACCCCTGCATAGCAACGAAGATTTTGCCAGCAAAACGCAGTTTGGTCAGCGGATCGTCAACGGCCTTTTTACGCTTGGATTGATCACTGGCCTGACCGTTTCTGAATTAACCGAGGGGACGATCATCGCCAATTTGGGCTACGAACACGTTGTGCACCCCAATCCACTTTTTCACGGCGAGACGGTCTACGCCGAGACCGAAGTGCTGGAAATGCGCGCATCCAAATCGAAGCCGAATGTGGGCATTGTGCGCCTCAAGCATTGGGGGAAGAAACCCGATGGGACGATTGTCGTTGAATTTGAACGAACAGTGATGTTTTTAATGAAAGAATAGTGAATCATGACGAGTGAAACGTAATGATAGTTTTCATACTTCACTTTTCACTTGTCACGCTTTTTTCTCTTCCTTTCAGGAGAATATATGAAATCAAGACGCGCACTCCTCTATATGCCCGGCGATTCACGCCCAAAAATCGAAAAAGCGATCACCCTCGGGGTGGATTCCATCTGCATGGATATGGAAGATGGCACCGCCCATAATCGCAAGGAAAAAGCCCGAGAGACCATCGCTACTGCCTTGCAGGAACTAGATTTTGGCAATGCTGAAAAGCTGATCCGTATCAACGGCTTCGGTACTGGCCTGGAAGCAGACGATCTTGCTGCGACCTTGAAATATCATCCTGAAGGCGTAGTTATCCCAAAAGTAGAATCCCTTGCCCAAATTGAATGGCTCAGCGATCAGATCGAAGCGATGGAACTGTCAAAGGGTTGGCCGCTCAACCACATCCGTATTTTGGCAGGGGTTGAGAGCACAAAGGGGATCATCAATCTCAAAGAGATCGCCACCCATCCCCGTCTCGATGGACTCATCTTCGGCGCAGAGGATTATGCTGCCAGCATCGGCGCGACCCGTACGCGCGGTGGTTTGGAAATTCTTTATGCCCGCAGCAAAGTCGTCCTGCATGCAGCCGCGAATGAATTACAAGCCATTGATATCGTTTTTGTGAACTATAAGGATTCCGTCAACCTGAAAATCGAATCATTGCAAGGGGCGCAAATGGGGTTTACAGGGAAACAGATTATCCATCCCAACCAGGTCGGGCCGGTTCAGGAGGCCTTTTCGCCGAGCGACGCAGCAATCGACTACGCTCAACGCCTTCTCGAGGCTTTTGAGGCTGCCGAAGCGGAGGGCGCAGGTGCGATCGCCTTCGAGGGCAAGATGATCGATATGCCCCTCGTCAAGTCTGCGCGGAGTGTAATTGAGCGAGCCAAAGCGGCTGGAAAACTTTAAGTGATTGCATCTTTACTGGGTCTTGCCTCCGCCCTCTCCTGGGGAACGGGAGATTTCGCGGGTGGATTGGCCTCCCGCAAGATAGGATCGTATCGGGCTGTGATGTTTTCCCTAGCCATCGGCCTGATCTTCACCCTGGCTGCATTACCCATTATCCACGAAACTTTCCCCGATAAGCATACGCTACTATGGAGCAGCATTGCCGGTATTGTTGGCGCGATCGGTTTACTCGCACTTTATGAAGGATTGCGGCGGGGACGTTTGAGCGTGGTCGCACCGCTCTCGGCATTATTAGGGGCAGCCGTTCCCATTGTGGCGGGAGTTTTCGTCGATGGACAGCCACAACCGATCATTTTCCTTGCTTTTGCGCTGGCACTCATCGCAGTGGTATTGATTTCAATCGAAAAATCATCGGATACTTTTTCCGAAAGTGTCCGAAATTATCTCCATCTCCCCCTGATCTCAGGCCTTGGTTTTGGGTTTTATTTCGTCCTGATGCACGAGGCCAGCCGAGATTTGGTCCTTGGGCCAATCATCATTGCTCGCTCCTCCGGGACGATTGCGATTGCCTTATTTTTATTAATCAAACGAGAAAGTTTTCGGATAGAATCAGGCAGTTGGCATCTGCTCATTATTAGCGGCCTCTTCGATGTCGGCGGGAATGCACTCTATATTCTCGCCGGGCAAGCCGGTCGGCTGGATATTTCTGCCGTGCTAAGCTCTCTCTATCCTGGTATGACGGTTTTTTTAGCCTGGTTTATCTTGAAGGAAAAAATTCAATTCTCTCAGTGGGCTGGAATTGGCCTAGCATTGGTTGCGATTGTTTTGATGACCACGGCTTAAAACGTATTATGATTCCGCGAGGAGCATGCTTGTGCACCGAAGCGGTCTCAGATTCGAGGAGATTGCTTCGTCGGGCTGCTGCCCTTCTCGCAAATTCCACTTTCACAGTGGATTGTTTTGATGACCACTTCCTGAAATCAGCAATATCCAGGAATCTTTATTTGTATACACAAAGGAAATCATATGTCTCACGAAAAAGAATTTGCCGAATTTATTGGAGCGTACCCACCATATAAAACAACTGAGAAACTCGATGCCCTGCGTGCCAGCGACTATGAGCGTCTCGATCGCAATAATCAGGTTTATCTTGATTACACTGGCGGCGGACTCTACGCTTCCTCACAAATTGCAAAGCACCAGGAAATCCTCGCCAACAATGTTTTCGGTAATCCGCACTCGACCAACTCCACCTCAATGGCCGCAACCGAACTGGTTGAAAATGCGCGTGCCTACGTTCTCGAATTTTTCAAGGCCGACCCTGAAGAGTACGATGTTATTTTTACTGCCAATGCCAGTGGAGCCCTCAAACTGGTTGGAGAATCCTATCCCTTTGACGAAAATAGCCGCTATATGCTCGCCTTTGATAACCATAATTCGGTTAACGGCATCCGTGAATTTGCCAATGCGCATGGTTCAAAAGTTGTCTACATGCCGGTCGCGTTGCCAGAAATGCGTCTCCCCCACGACCAACTCGAAGATGCGTGGAAGCAAGCCAATCCACAGGCGCGTAACTTATTCTCGTTTCCTGCACAATCCAACTTTTCAGGAGTCCAGCATCCGTTAGAGTGGATTGCAGAGGCCAAATCGCATGGTTGGGATGTGTTACTGGATGCGGCGGCCTTTGTCCCCACCAATCAACTGGATCTGAGCCGGATCGCCCCCGATTTTGTCGTGCTCTCGTTTTATAAGATTTTCGGCTACCCAACAGGGTTGGGTGCGTTAATCGCCCGGCGAGAAGCATTGGGGATGCTCCGGCGTCCCTGGTTTTCTGGCGGGACAATTACCGTTGTCTCCGTTCAGGGTGATAAACATTATATGGCCGAGGGTCATGCCGCCTTCGAAGATGGGACGGTCGATTACCTCAACATCCCGGCCATTGAGATCGGCCTACGCCATATCGCCGAAGTTGGCTACGATGCGATCCACGAACGCGTCAACTGCCTGGCAGGCTGGCTGCTCGACAAGCTTTCTGAGATGAAGCATAGTACGGGTGAGCCTTTAGCACGGATTTACGGTCCGCTTGAAACAGAAATGCGCGGTGGCACAATTGCAGCTAATTTTTATAATAAAGATGGCATCGCCTTCAATCACCGCTATATCGAGGATCAGGCCGACAAGGTCAATATCTCCTTGCGGACGGGCTGTTTCTGCAATCCCGGTGCAGGCGAGGTTGCCCTCGAATTGGAGAAGCCAGAGTTAATCGCCTGTTTCACCCAGACAGAGCACAAGCAGCGTCTCAGCTTTGAAGATTTCCAACTCTGTTTCGATGGGCAGGAATCAGGCGCTGTGCGTATCTCGGTGGGCATCGCCAGTAATTTCAATGACGTCCAGCGTCTGCTTGATTTTATGCGTGGATTGTTGGAATAAATGAGGGGATGCAACGCAGAGCGTTGCTGCCAGGAAGTACTATGCAATAGATGGTGTTTTACCCTTTCTCCAACGCTCTGCGTTGGAGTACTATAGAACACAGGAAAGCAGCAATGAGCCGCACCAGCTACAAATTTCTTAAGGGGGATATTAATCCATATTTTGTCACATCAACGGTTGTTGATTGGTTACCCCTTTTAGTTATTCCAGAGATTGCGAAAATTATCTTAAACTCTCTCTCTTTTCTTCAAAAGGAAAAACGGATTATTTTCTATGCTTATGTGATAATGAAAACACACCTTCATTCTATTGCTTCTGCCGATAATATATCTAAAGAAATGGCAAACTTAAGGTCTTATACGGCTAGGATAAGTATTGACTATTTCAAAGAGCACAATCAGCAAGATATACTCCAGCAGTTGAGCAAACAAAAACTTACTCACCGCAAAGACCGTGAACATCAATTCTGGCAAGAAGGGGTACAACCTAAACGTATTCATGACCGTAAAATGATGCATCAAAAAATCCTGTATATCCATGAGAACCCAGTTCGTAAAGGGTATGTAGAGAAATCAGAAGACTGGGTGTATTCAAGCGCTGGGCTTTACGATGGCAATGATGGTCTTTTAAATGTTTTCATGGATTGGTGAAGATGCATGTTCCTTTACTCATCGCAACGCAGAGCGTTGCTTATAGGATTGACATTGCTCTGAGTTGAGGAAACTCAACGCGGAGCGTTGCTACCAGAATTAAATTATTCCCTTTCTCCAACCCTCTGCGTTGGAATATTATAGGATTGCCCAATGACCCTGCTCTGGATTATCGTTTCAATCGTTATCATTTCCCTTCTTCTTGATCGCGGCATTGATAAAATGTATGCGTACAAGATAACGACTCATCGCAACACGCCTGCTAAATTTGAGATCCCCTTCGAGGAGATTCAAATTCCGACACAAGATGGTGGTCACCTATATGGTTGGTGGATACCTGCCTCGCCAGATGCCCCGACGCTGATCCTCGTCCACGGGTGGAGCCGAAACGTGGAACGGATGATGGCTTATATCCGCGAACTTCATCCGCAGGGGTACAACCTGCTTGTTTTCGATGCCCGCAATCATGGAAACAGCACCTTGATTATGCACCCTACAGTGGGCACTTTTACGGAAGATATTCTCGATGCAGTGAATTATGTGCTAAACAGCGAGAAGCTCACTTCACCAGAAATTGGCCTGGTTGGCTTGTCTATTGGCGGTGGGGCTGCTATCGCCGCGGCGGGGCAGGATGAGCGGATTCAAACGGTTATCACAGTCGGCGCACTTTCCCACCCTATTAAGGTGATGTCAGCACAATTTGAAGAGAAACACATTCCGAAATTTATCGCATCATTCTTGTTTGGATATATGCGTTATCGGCACGGGATTGATTTCAATAAAATCGCGCCTCTTACTCACATCCCCAATGCCAAAGCGGAGATACTGCTGATGCATGGCGAAAATGATGAGACCATCCCCATCGATCAGGCAGAAGATTTTCTTGTCGCCAATCCTAAGAAGACACAGTTGTGGATTGTTCCTGAGAAGGGTCATAGCGACTGTCATCTCCACCCGCAGTTTTGGGAGAAGGTGAGCGTGTTTTTAGAGGGGAGTTTGCCATCGCAAAAAAAATGAACCCCCCTAAAAAACAGAGCATCCACCAACCAGGACTCCCCAAGCGCCTCGAGGCTTTATCTCTGGTATCTCTCGAAGATTATGACGAATATGCCGAGAGGAAAATCAGTGGCTGTGATCTGGTCGAGCAAAAGGCAAAGAACGTTATTTTTGAAGAGAGCCTTTTAGAGCGGGTCACGCTGACAGGTGCTCAGTTGCCAAAACTGCGCCTGCGTGATGTACGCCTGGAAAGCTGCGATATCTCGGCCGCTTTTCTGGAAGGGTGTCGCCTGCAACGAGTCGAATTTCTCAATTGTCGTTTACTGGGCGTTCAAATGCTCGCAGCCCAAATGGATGATGTTCTTTTCAGGGATTGCAATCTCGAAGGGGCGGTCTTTTCTTTGGCTGAAGCAAAATCGATCCGTTTTGAAAAATCTATTTTGCGAAATGCGACCTTTGAAGGTGCAGACCTGAATAAAGTCACCTTCGATCATTGTGATCTGAGTTATGCTGATTTTAGAAACACCAAACTAAAACAGGCCGATCTGCGCGGCTCTGTTCTTGATGGAATGCAGATCGAAGCCACAGCTGTTAAGGGGATGGTGATCTCTCCGATGCAAGCCATTCAGATGGTGGGCTTGCTGGGGTTGGTCGTGCAGGATGAGGATATTTCAATGGGGCAGGGTTAACGAGCAACGCAACAGACCAGATTCTGTTTGAAAAGGGAAGCAAATTCGGGTCCACGCGCGAAACGGCATTTCATCCACTTGCGTGTATAATCCAATGCACAAAGGAGAATAATGGGAACTTTAGGGATTGTGATATTCTTTGGGTTAATTGGCGGGATTGCGGTCGGTTTGCAAGGTCCCCTGGCCAGTTTGATGAGCCAAAAACTCGGCACATTGGAGAGCGTTTTTTATATTCACATCGGCGGCGCATTGGTGGCTCTGGTGCCATTGCTTTTCTATGGGGGCAGGAATTTATCCCGTTGGCGTGAGGTTCCCTGGTACGCCCTGGGAGCAGGTGCCTTTGGATTGATCGTCATCGCTGCGATGAGTTATATGGTTCCGCGCGTTGGGGTTGCTCCGGCGGTGGTATTGATCGTTGCGGGACAATTAGTCGTTAGCGTGGTTTTGGACCATTATGGATTATTTGGTGCACATCTTCGCGCCTTTGATCTAACCCGAGCCTTGGGCTTGCTGCTGGTATTCATCGGTGTGTGGGTGACTGTAAAATAGAAAAACCTTAAACTTCATCTGACCTGATGACGAAGCAAAAAAATCGATATCTGACTGTTATAATGAAGCAATGGT
>JACNJN010000218.1 GCA_014382535.1 Candidatus Desulfolinea nitratireducens
TAGACTTTAGACTTTAGACTTTAGACTTTAGACTTCAGACTTTAGACTTTAGACTATAGACTTTAGACTTCAGCCTTCAGACTTTAGACTTTAGACTTTAGACTTTAGACTTTAGACTTTAGACTTCAGACTTTAGACTTTAGACTATAGACTTTAGACTTCAGCCTTCAGACTTTAGACTTTAGACTATAGACTTTAGACTTCAGACTTCAGAATATTGATGTTCTTCCAGAATAAAAAAAAGCCGCCAATTTGTAGGCAGCTTCTTAAGAAATGGCAAACGTTTGGCTAACGTGCGCCCTTCCAGACTGCCAATATGGAACCTGGCATTGCCAAAGAGTATAAAAGAGGGGCGCAGGCTGAATTCATGAATATAGTTTACTATGGGCTGCACTTTGCGACAAGGCTTCATCCAAAAAATGCTTGAATATATTACTCTGTCTCAGATTAAATCTTTTAATCCAGCAAAAGGAGAGTTTTCGTCTTCTGGCGGTTCTTCCGGTGGAATATCTTCATGCCCGCAATCGTCGAGATTCAGATCTGTTCCACAAATCTGGCAAAGCCCAAGACAACCTTCTTTGCAGACTGGGTTGAAGGGTCGGTCAAGGTGAGCTTCTTCCTGGATGAGTTCGCCTAGATCAATTCCTGCGTTATCGGGCAGGATCAAATCATCTTCTGTCGCGTTTCGACGGTTGAAAACATAAAGCTCAGTTATTTCCCACTGAAGGGTATAGTCAAATAGCTTTAAGCAGCGGACACAATCAAGGGCAAGTTTTCCTTCAAAATCTCCCTGTATAAGTATTCCCTGTGGGGTACGGTTTGCCGTCACCAATCCAATAAATTCGGTTAATGTTAAATCATCATCAAGCTGAATTTTTGAGTATTCTAAGGGGAATTCGCGTTTATATCCAATCGATTGGGGTAAAAGAGATCCAAGATTTATGCGAAAAGGGTGGGGCGGTGCGTTTGCAGGGTACTCAGGCATCTCGGCTGGTGACGTAATTTGCCAGGTCTTCAAGAGCCTGGCGCTCTGCACCTTTTGGCTGCCCATTCAGTGCATTAAGGGCGCGCGATGTGTATTCCCTGGCTTCATCAAGCGCAAGCTGGATGGCATCACTGTTACGAATGGATTCAACAAGAGCAGTCATACTTTCTTCGTTACGAAATTCTCCACTCAGAAGAACCTTTACATTTTCATCTTTGGGGTGGGTTTCAATATAAAATAAAGCAGGCAAGGTGATCAACCCTTGTAAAAGGTCGCTTCCCACAGGTTTACCGATTGTGCTTTGCTCTCCAGTGAAATCGAGAATATCATCCATGATCTGAAAGGCTGTACCTATTTCACGTCCAAAAGTCTGGATATTTTCAACTGTTTGAGCATCTACTTCACTAATAATCGCTGCGCCTCGTGTAGAAAGCTCAAAAAGTGAGCCAGTTTTGGCATAGATTCGCTCATAATAGTTTTTGCGATTAGCCAGTCCTCGGCTTTCAAACATCTGGGTTAGTTCACCGTTTACGATAATTGCCAGAGTTTCCGCAAATATATCCATTAGGAGAAGGCTTTTGGTTTCAGCAGCAAGTTTTGCAGCGCGTGCAAATACAAAATCGCCAGTTAGCACTGTTGCGGCAGGCGTCCACCTGGCATTTAAGGTGGAGTTCCCACGGCGCATTAGGGAACCGTCGATCAAATCATCATGTACCAGGGTCGCTGTATGGAGCATTTCGATTGCGGCAGCCAGGGTTATTAATCGATCCTGGTCTGCATTGAGCATATTTCCAGTCAGCACTGTGAGCATGGGGCGGATGCGTTTTCCACCAGCATCAAGAAGGTTCTCAACAGCAGAATGAAGATCAGGGTGGCTCCCATTCGCCTGGGCGCGCATTCGTGCCTCGACCTTTTTAATGGTTGCTTGTACAGATGTTTCAAAAATTATCTTGTTCAAAAATTTCACCAATTAAATAACCGAGCAGCATTGGCGGATGTAATTTCCGCTATCTCCGCTGGTGTGTGTGCATGTAATTCGGCGACTTTGTCCGCGATCAAACTGACATAGGCTGGCTCATTACGTCGTCCGCGGCGAGGATCAGGGGCTAAAAATGGGGCGTCTGTCTCGATCAGCAAATATTCCACTGGAATAGATCTGATCACCTCACGGCGTTCTTCTGCGTTCTTGAATGTGACCGGGCCTGTCACGCCGATCATGAAGCCAAGCTCGATGGCTTTCTGTGCTGTTGAAAGTGTGCCGCTAAAGGAGTGTAGCACACCTGGGTTTTTTGAAAGCGGATTTCCGCTTGATCTTAGGCTTGCTGCCCATTCAGCGAGAATTCTCAGCAGGTCCTCGGCGCATTCACCATGTGGGGCATCACCCTTTTCGCGAAGGTGTAGGACTACAGGCAACCCACGCTCCTCAGCGAGAGAAAGCTGCTCACGTAATACATTTTCCTGAATATTGTGCGGAGCGGTATCCCAGTAATGATCAAGGCCAATTTCGCCGATGGCCTTTACGCGCGAATTTTCTGCCAGTGTTCTCAACTCGTCCAGTGTGGACTCTGTCCACGTCAGCGCATCGCTGGGATGCACGCCAACAGCGGCAAAAATTGTCGGGTAAGATTGTGCCATTTTAACGGCGGCAAGACTGGTATCATGTGTGATCCCGGGGACGAGGATGCGCGTCACGCCTTCTTCCTGCGCGCGCGCGATGACCTCATCCAGGTCGTCGTCGAATTTATTAAAGTACAAATGGCAATGTGTGTCTGTTAGATTCAAAGTAATAATAAAATATTAGTCAGTCTCTGAGCGGAACCGTAGCGGTAGCGGAGGTGCAGTCGAAGAGCGAAATCTTTGGAGAATTCGTCCTTCACTCCTTCGGAGTACAGGCGACTGCGCGTTGCTCCGCTCACACCGTCCCGGGATCCTTCGGGAGGAGCTGATTATATCCCTGCAATTCTCAATCCGTCTTGTAGGATTGCCTCAACCTTGTCCTCGTGCATGGTCTCGCAATAGACGCGGATGATCGGCTCGGTGCCGCTGAAACGGATGAGCAGCCAGCCGCCATCTTCAAGGTGGAATTGGTAACCATCGATGGTGACCAGTTTCGTCACTTTTAGTCCGCCAATACTTTCGGGGTTTGCGGCAAGGATCCGATCAATCTTATCTTGTTTATCACCCTGGAAGGGTGTGTCAATCCGATTATAGAAATGTTCACCGCCAACTTTTTCGAAGAGCAACTCCAGTAATTCGGTGGGTTTCTTGCCAGTGCGTACCATGCAATCGAGCATGTAAAGACCCGCCAGGATGCCATCGCGTTCGGGGACGTTGCCTCGGAAGGCGTATCCGCCCGACTCTTCGCCGCCAATCAGGGCATTAGTTTCCGTGAATTTCGGGGCGACATATTTGAAGCCAACGCCAGTTTCATAAACGGGAACATCATAAATTTTGCCCAATTTATTGAGCATTGTGGTCGTAGAGAGAGTTTTTACAATCGGGCCGCGTTCGCCACGGACTTCGAGTAGATAAAAAGCGAGCAAACCATAAGCTCTGAGTTGGTCTATAAAGTCACCATTTTCATCGCCAAAGCCAACACGATCTGCGTCGCCATCGTTGACGAGGAAAATATCGGCGTTGTTGTCTTTTGCAGCCTGTAAACCAACATCCACATTCGGCGGGATTGGCTCAGGGCGTTTCATTTCAGGGAAGCTGGGGTTGCGTTCGTTATGAATTTCGATGATCTTTGTCGAGCCACCCCCAAGCAGGTGGGTGAACCAGCCAGCGCCGTTCCCCCACATGGCATCCACCAAGACAGTTAATCCGGCATCCTTGATGGGTTGCAAGTCAATCAATTTTTTGATGTGAGCGATATAATCAACCGCTGCATCAAAGAGGATCACAGAACCATCAGCTTGCGCTTCTTTGATATTCTTGATTTTGACATCAGCAATATCATCCGGGATCAGGGCTTCGATCTTGGTCAGCCCTGCAGGGTTAATTGCACCGCCGTTTTCGTCACGGACTTTAAATCCATTATCAGTAGGTGGGTTATGTGATGCCGTCACATTGACTGCGCCAACTGCCTTCTTTGCGACTACCGCATGAGAAATGACCGGGGTCGGAGTTGCACCCTCGGTCAGATAAACCTTCAACCCGTTGCCTGCTAAAACTTCGGCAACAGCATCAGCAAAATCTTCTGAGCGAAAACGTTTATCATAGCCGACAATGACCCATTTTCCTGCATTGCCTTCCTCGAGTAGATAAGATGCAAAACCTTGCGCGCATCGACGTACCGTTTCAAAGGTATAGTCCTCGGCGACATGGCCGCGCCAGCCGTCAGTACCAAATTTAATTTTCGTTGCCATTAAAACTCCCGTAAATTGAACATCTTTAACGGGGGTTATTATAACAGGTCGATGTCGAAGCGGGTATAATCCGGCTATCATTTTGGAGAATTTTATGTCAGAAAAAATCTATCTTGATTACGCAGCCACCACCCCTGTTGACCCTCGTGTGTTGGATATGATGCTGCCCTACTTTACGCAGGATTTTGGGAATCCATCCTCTGTACATCGGTATGGACAGAAAGCCGAAGCCGCCCTTGATGAGGCGCGTGCCACCGTTGCCCGGATATTGAACTGTAAACCAAGCGAAATCGTTTTCACCTCCTGTGGAACCGAATCCAATAACCTGGCTATTCGTGGGGCCGCTCTGGATGCACGTGAGCAAAGAGGCGCGAACCAAATCCTGACCACACGCGTGGAGCATACCGCTGTCACGAAGACGGTTGAGCAGCTCGAAAAATATTATGGATTTCAGGTTAAATGGTTGGACATTGATGAAACCGGCATGGTTCTCCCGAAAACTGTAGCTGCTGCCATTGATGAGAAAACCGCTCTTATATCAGTAATGTATGCCAATAATGAGATTGGGACATTAAACCCTGTTTCAGAGATCGCAAAAATATGCGGTGCAAAAAATGTCCTTTTTCATACGGATGCTTTGCAGGCAACGGGATATTTTCCGATGGAAGTAGAGTCTCTCGGTATCGATCTGATGTCGCTTGGTTGCCATAAATTTTACGGGCCCAAAGGCGTTGGCGTGCTCTACGTCCGCGAGGGGACCCAACTTATTTCACACCAAACTGGCGGTGGGCAGGAGGATGGGCTCCGCGCGGGGACGCAGAATATCCCCTATATTGTTGGCTTTGCCGAAGCCTTACGATTGACCGATATGGAACGGGAAGCGCGAGTGTCGCACCTTAGACCATTACGCGATCGCATCATTGGCACAGTGCTAAAGGAAGTTCCAGATGCTCAATTGACGGGGCATCCTGTTGAGCGCTTGCCAAATCACGCCAGCTTTGCCTTTAAAGGCGTGGACGGAAATACTCTCACCCAATTGCTGGATGCGGCTGGATTTGCCTGCTCGTCCGGTTCGGCATGCAAAACTGGCAATCCCGAACCCTCAGGCGTGATGACCGCGATCGGGCTTAAGCCTGATTGGGGGCTGGGTTCATTGCGTGTGACCTTGGGTGCCCACTCTACATCTATGCAAGTGGATTCGTTTTTGGCAGCCTTGCCGGACATTGTTGATAGGACGCGGAATTTAACCAGAGATACCCTTTCGGGCACAAGTAAACGGGGATGAACAAAGATAGGATTGATGAACGAGGTAGATGATGACAGAACTTGATATAAATGCTTTGACAGAAAGAATTATTGGATGTGCATATAATGTGAGTAATACTCTGGGTATCGGCTTTGTAGAAAAGGTCTATGAGAACGCTTTTGCGCACGAACTCAAAAAAGATGGTCTCCATGTTTTACAACAGTATCCAATAAGGGTGCAATATGATGGAATTAATGTCGGAGAATTTTTTGCAGATTTGTTGGTTCACGAGCGTGTTCTGGTAGAAATTAAAGCTGCATCTGCCCTTGTGCCGGCGCATACTGCACAAGGTTTGAATTATTTGCGAGCAACTGGCCTTGAAACTTGCTTGCTGATCAATTTTGGAAAAACCCGCATCGAAATACGCCGCCTTTATCCTTCTCCCAAAATGGAAAGCTCCATCATAAATGTTTATCAAATCTTATCCTCGTTTATCTCCGTTCATCTCTGGTGAATTATTGGCTACCTACAATGGCTAAAGTCGTCGTCGCTATGTCTGGCGGTGTGGACTCGTCTGTTGCCGCGGCATTGCTCAAGGAGCAGGGCCATGATGTAACCGGGATGATGCTGCGCCTCTGGTCACAACCCGGCCTGGAAGACACTAATCGCTGCTGTACGCCCGATTCAATGCATTTGGCGCGTCGTGTGGCAGCGAAGTTGGACATTCCCTTTTATGTGGTGGATGCCAAAGACGCCTTTCGCAATACGGTTGTGGAATATTTTCTGGATGGATATACCAAAGGCGAAACACCCAACCCTTGTTTGATGTGCAATCGTCAAATACGCTGGGGAACCCTCCGTGAGCATGCTCTCGCCTTTGGCGCGGAATATATTGCGACAGGTCACTACGCTCGTCTGAAACAGGATTCTGATGGGGCCTATCAACTTTTACGCGGAGTGGATTTGGGCAAAGACCAATCCTATGTATTGCATGTCCTCACGCAGCAGAAATTGGCTCAATCACTTTTCCCGGTAGGAGATTTTCCCAAAGAAGAGATTCGGGATATTGCCCGTAGCTTTGACTTACCGACCGCATCCCGTTCAGACAGCCAGGATTTATGTTTTCTTGCTGGCGGCGATTATCGAGACTTTTTGCGTGAATATGCACCTGAAACCACACAGCCCGGTGAGATCATTTCCCGTGATGGTGAACTTTTAGGAGAGCATCAAGGCTTGGCTTTTTACACAATTGGTCAACGGAAAGGACTGGGTGTTGCTGCGTCAGAACCGCTGTATGTATTGGCGAAAGATATTGCCTCTAATGCGCTGGTCGTCGGGGCTGCTGATGAACTCGGTCAACTTAGTATGACCGTGAAAAATGTGCACTGGATCAGCGGAAATGCACCATCCACGTCGATGCGTGCCCAGGTCAAAATTAGATATACGGCAAAAGAGGCCTGGGCCGAGATACTGTCTGGCGTAAGGGGGCAAACCCAGGTCACGTTTGAGACGCCCCAGCGCGACATCACCGCTGGGCAGGCGGCTGTCTTTTATGATGGTGAAGTTTGTCTGGGCGGCGGAATAATTCAATCCGCAGAGGAGAAGTACGGTGAAAATACAAATTGAAAAGATTCGAAAAAAATCCTTCAGCGAATTGAAATCTGTTTCGGAGATGTTATGACCCTTCCTTCGGCCCTTCTCGGTTTAATCATTGCCAGTCTTTTCGGTACTATTTACCACCTTTGGCGTGGGGGTGGACCTGGACGAATTCTCTTCTATCTTGTTTTGGCCTGGCTGGGTTTTTTTGGGGGACATTTTTTTGCAAGTTGGCAAGGTTGGCATTTATTTCTCTTGGGCCCCCTGGATTTGGGAATGGGGGCGGTGGGAGCGTTGGTTTTTCTGTTTTTAGGGGAATGGCTGGGGCTGGTTGAAAAAAATCTAAAAAATTAAGGATTGAGAAGTACTTCCTGACTGTGGAGATATACATTTCCCTCGAAGCGCTTATCAGCCTGGCGGATGATCAGACGTGCAGGGGTTTGCTCATTCACCTTGTACGTGATCGTAGTCTCAAATATTTCTCTGTTCCCCGGGGTCGTTGAAAGATTTCGTAGCCCCAGCGTTTTCCCCTCCTCGTCAAGTAGCTCCATTATCACCGAAAGGTCATTAAAGGCTTGGATTTCTCCGATGAGTGGCATTGTGCCACCAATGATAATATCTTTCTTTCTTGGATAAAAAATTACAGAGCGGGCATAAGGTGAATCGCCTGGGTTGATATCATTTTCCCCAATAGAGAGCAATAATATGTGAACGCTTTTGGTTTCAAGCGGACGGCCAAATTCATCCTTGGTGCTGATCTGCAATCGCCCCAATTCAGCAGCGGCATGTGTTTCGAAAGGAATCTCCAGTCTGACATATGCTCCTTCAACGAGAATGCTCTCGCGGACAATCAGATCACGTGCCAATAAGCGTCCGTCTTCACCGAGTAATTCAACTAGAATTTTTCCATGTGCACCGGGGCGGATATAGCTTTTTAAAATTATTGGCGAAACGACTTTTGACATGGGTCCCGGAGCAAGAATTTGGATCTCAGGGGAAGGAGCTATTGGTCCGGGAGTTGGCGTATGAGTAATTGTCGGCGCCGGCATTGGCGTGAGAGTGGGTGAGGGGATCGTTGTTGGAGTAATTGGAAATATTGGGGCAACCTCAGTTGGCATGGCCTCCATGATTGCAGCGGCTGTAAGCGCAACCACCGTCGGCAAATGATCTTCCGGGATGGGGGTTGGCAGAAGGGTACTGGTCCGATTGCATCCAACCAGAGATAAGAATGTAAGTATAAGCGTGATTTTTTGTATCATTTCGTAAAAATAAAATGGTTATGTGTTGGTCATAAACACATCATATATTTTGTTATTTTCTTATAGCCCGTATATTTCGCTATATTTTCCATCCAGGTAACGCAGATATGGTTCCGGTGTGATCTTTGATCCGGTCACATTCTCGACGAGTTCCTGTGGCTCGTATTTTCGCCCATGCGTATGGATATTTGTTCCTAGCCATCCCAGGAGAGCCTCAAATTTCCCCTGGCGAATTTTCTCATCCAGATCAGGAATATCTTGATTAATCTTTTCCCAAAGTTGGACGGAGATCAGATTCCCGAGAGCATAGGTGGAGAAGTAGCCCAGCCCACCAAAGGACCAATGGATATCCTGTAAAACGCCCTGGGCATCATCAGGCGGGGTGATACCGAGATATTCCTTTACCTTGCTGTTCCAGAGTTCGGGCAAATCTTTGATTTCAACACTACCTTCGATCATGGCGATCTCCAACTCTAGTCGGAGCATAATGTGCATATTATAGGTAGCTTCGTCGGCTTCCACACGGATCAGCGATGGCTCAACTTTGTTGATTCCATTATAAAAAGCAGATAGCTCGATATTGCCTAATTGGGATGGGAAGATTTTCTTCAGGCGCGGATAGAAATGCTCCCAGAAGGGCATTGAGCGGCCAACAAGATTTTCCCATAATCTTGACTGGGATTCGTGAACTCCGAGTGATGCGCCGCCGTTGAGGGGTGTGCGTTCATATTTTTGATTTACGCCCATTTCATAAAGTCCATGACCAGCTTCGTGCATTGTGCCGAAAAGGGCAGAAGGAAGAAAATTTTCCATAAAACGAGTGGTAATGCGGACATCATTGATACCGAAAGATGTAGTGAAAGGATGGACCGATTTATCCTGACGCCCACGCTTCCAGTCATAGCCGAATTTTGTCGCGACTTCAACACCAAAATCCCATTGCTGCTTTTCGGGGTAGTTGACGTGCATAAAGCGGTCGTCTACCTGTTTTGCAGCAGCAATTGCCTGTAAAAGTTCTACCTGTTTTGTGCGTAGTTTGCCAAAAATCCCCTGCACTTCGGAAGTTTTCATCCCAGGCTCAAACTCGTCCAGGAGTGTGTCGTAGGGGTGATCAGCTGGTGGGAAGAAGGAAATATATTCCTTGCGCATTTCGACAATCTCTTCCAAATCTGACTGGAAGATGGAGAAATCTGATTCTTCGCGTGCCTTTGCCCAGGATTCATGACCGCGAGCCGTTAATTTGGCAAATTTGGCTATATATTCCGGAGGTACTTTAGTCGCTTTATCGTAATCTTTGGAGGCTACCTTTAGATAGCGCGCCTCATCTGAATCTGGATTGGCATCGGCAAATTCAGTTTTTAGTTCAGCAATTAATAGCCCTATTTCAGGTGATGTAAATTTTTGATGTGTCAGACTTCCCAATGTGGCAAGCTGATTGCCACGTGCGTCTGCGCCACCGGGTGGCATATAAGTTTGCTGATCCCAACCAAGAACGGCCTGGGCGGCATCCAGGTCGGCAACTTCGCCGAGAAGATTTTTAAGTTTTGTAAAAATTTCGTTCATTTGATACTCCTGAAAATTGGTTAAACCTTCTGCAAGCAGGCAATATCGTTTTACGTGACAGGAATAATACCACCTCGACCACCTTCTATCAAAGGTGAAAAATAAAGGGAGTGGCTAAAAGCGTGAGTAAAGCCTTATCCGTCATTGCCTGTACTGAGCCGCAGGCACAGTGCGAGGAGAGTTTCACCCGACGAAGCAATCTCCCCGACAAACAAGAGGATTACCACGCTCGCTCCATTCGTTCGCTATGACAAATACTCACCAAATTAGGCACTTCCAAAACAAATTGTGCAATTTATTGTCATTTGAATGTGGATATCAATAGACCTCTTGCATCAGTGTTTCCGGCGGCTAGAGCAGTGTCAAAAAGGGACTTTTGCAAGAGGTCTAATATAAAAAAAAACAGGTCGGCGTTTATGGCGCCGACCTGTTTTTAATGTTATTTTTTATTCTTTAGGTATTTGTCAATGGCTTCTGCAGATTTTCTGCCCGCAACCATTGCGGTCACGACCAAATCTGGACCAGTGACGCCATCCCCTCCGGCAAAGATACCCTCACGGGAAGTTTGGCCTGTTTCCGGATCGGTTACTTTTGTCAGTCCCCATTTATGGGTTTCCAGATCAGGAGTAGATTTGCCGATAATTGGGTCGGGCCAGTAGCCTAGCGCCTTGATCGCGGTTGATGCCGGGACGCTGAAATTTGAGCCTTCCACTGGAACAGGGCGTCGGCGACCACTATCATCGGGTTCTCCAAGTTCCATTTCGATACATTCAACAGCTGCCAATTTACCGTCTTTGCCAGCGATGAATTGGACAGGTTGGGTGAGGAAACGGTATTTAGCTCCCTCTTGTTTTGCCAGCTTGCGATCTTTGGCGCTGCCGGGCATTTCAGCTTCAGTACGGCGGTAGAGACAGGTTACGTTTTCAATGCCTATGCGGACAGATGTGCGCAAGCAATCCGATGCTGTGTCGCCGCCGCCAATGACGACCACGTCATTACCAAGGTCGGGTAATGGCTTGGAACCTTTTGGCAAAATATCCTTGCTGACATTACCACGAATGAGATAGTCAGTTGCTTCGTAGACCCCAGGCAGATCTTCGCCGGGAATTTCCATGGGAGCATCGATCCCTGAGCCGACGCCGATAAACATCGCCTCGAACCCCTCAGCAAAAATATCGTCGATGGTTTTGTCTTTTCCAACGTAGGTATTGCCAATAAATTTCGCACCTAGTTTTTCTATATCTTTCCAGCGTTCGAAGAATACTTCTTTGGAAAGTTTAAAGTTCGGGATGCCGTAAACCAATAATCCACCGGGAGCAGGCTTGGCGTCAAATACGGTAACCTCATGTCCAAGTTGAAGTAGCTGGTCGGCACAGGCAATGCCAGCCGGGCCAGCGCCAACAATAGCAACTTTTTTACCAGTTGGCGGTGCAATTTCAGGTACGTAGGGTTCAAGTTCGCGCTCCTGAGTAATAGCAAAAACTTCCAATTGACCAGTAATTACTGGTTCTCCTGTTTTATTCAGGACGCAGGAGCCTTCGCAGAGTTGTTCGTGGGGACAGACACGTCCGCAAACCTCTGGGAGGGAGCTCGTATTATGATAAAGTTTTGCTGCATCAGCAAAGCGGCCCAGTTCAATCAGCCACATTGCCGAAGGGATATCGTTGTGGGTCGGGCAGGCAACCATGCATGGTGCGGGATCAGGGCAGTGTATACACCGGGCAGCCTCTATTTGGGCTTGCTCTGGGGTGAAGGCGATGACAACTTCATTAAAGTCACAAACCCGCTTTTCAGCAGGACGTAGGTCTAATTCAAGAAACGGCTCTTGCGCACGCTTTTTGCGATTGATAGCTAAAAATTCGCTTGGGACAGCTTGCATACTTACCTCCGAGATTACGATAAAAAGGGCTTTATGATGATACCCAATCTTTATGGATGAACACAGGTTTTTATGTCACCAAATTTGGGGACAATGGTCATGTTCAAAATGTGAGAAATAGGATGGCATAAACCTTAATATCCTGTTGCCTCTACTTGTAACCCTATTTTGCTATTGTTATTGATGTTCACTTAAGTTGGTTAATTTTATCTACATAAAACGTCCCGCAGGTTCACGTGATTCAGATTTTAAAGCAACATAAACCTGCGGGACGCTCAAAAACTGTTTATCTGAATATCAATAGTTGAGAATGTAGCGTGGGGAGAGGGTTGATTTTGTCAAAAATACTTCCGGTTGCAAGGGAAGAAGTGGGCCTACGTGGATTAGAAGTATAGTTGTTCATTTTTTAACAAAAAGCAGTATAAGATGAATGAACGCAAATTGCGCAGTAATATATGTTTAATTAAGCTATTTTGTCACAAATTTATTGAATCTTGCAACAAAGTATGCTGTTTATGGGCAAGGAGGTGCATAATCGAAATTGGGAAGAACAGGGATAATTTATTATAGAACGCATATAAAAATTTTCAAAAGTAAGCGTATAATACGCTTTGATTAAAAAAAAAAGGAATTGCGCTCATATTTTTTATAAAGAAAATTCATTTTTGAATGCAATTTCATGAGCGGTGATTGTATACAATGAAAAATCTTCATATTTTCTTCACGGGTTCATGAGAGAATAAGAGCGCTTTGGGTACAATAACTGCTAGATTTGTTTTACAGAATAAATTAATATGCTTTTTGGAGGCGTTAAGAATGAAGAAGTTGAGTAAAAAAACCTGGATCATTATCATTGTAGTAACTATTGTTGCTGTTGGAGCTTTTGTGACAATTAATGCAAATGCGAAAAATGTAGCCAGTAGCGAATATCAAACAGTGGAAATTGAACGTGGTAATTTAACCGCTACAGTTGGCGCTACTGGAACCGTGCGTTCAAATCAGAGCGCATTGTTAAACTGGCAAACAAGTGGGACTGTTGATAATGTAAATGTAAATGTCGGTGACGAAGTAACTGCAGGTGCCATCCTGGCTTCTCTGGAAAGAACCTCATTGTCTCAGAATATTATTATGGCGCAATCAGATCTGGTTAGCGCAGAAAAAAATATGGATGATCTCCTTCAATCAGGAACGGCTGGTGCACAGGCTCGAGTTGATTTACGTAATGCGGAAGATGTTTTGGAAAAGGCGCAGGATTACCGTAATTCGTTAAATGATCCCTATGAATTTGAAGAGATCAGATATCAAACAATTAACGGAAAAAGATTCCCCACTTTGAAAACTATAAAAGTCGATGAGGCAGATGATGAGACTAAAGAGAAATCGGATCAAGATCTTGCTTTGGCGCAAGCAAAATATGACGATGCCCTGCGTGCCTGGGAACGTGTATCGGAAGGCCCACACAAATCCGATGTAACCGCTGCTCAAGCTCAGATAGATGCGGCGCAAGCGACCATGAATTTGGCACGATTGACAGCTCCTTTTGAGAGCACGGTTACGCAAATTGATATCATGCCTGGGGATCAGGTTTCTGCAGGAACACTTGGATTCCGGATTGATGACCTAAGTCACCTTCTGGTAGATGTAGAGCTCTCTGAAGTGGATATAAATAGGGTTAGCATCGGGCAGGTAGTTGCCCTTTCTTTCGACGCGATTTTGGAAGAAGAATATCATGGCGAAGTCATCAAAGTTGGACAAATCGGTAATGAAGTTCAAGGTGCTGTCAACTTTATCGTGACGGTCGAATTGATCGACGCAGACGAGCTTGTCCGTCCTGGCATGACCGCAGCCGTCAATATCGTTGTCAAAGAAATTGAAGACACAATTCTTATCCCCAACCGGGCAGTTCGCCTGGTGGATGGCAATCGCGTAGTTTATATTCTCAAGGATGGTATGCCTGAAATGGTCGAAATACGGCTTGGGGCCTCTGCAGAGGCAATGAGTGTTCTTGCCTCCAATGATTTGGAAGAGGGCGATCTGATCATTCTCAATCCCCCAAGCAATTTTGATATGGGCGGCGGGCCTCCTGGTTCAGGTCAGGGAAGGAATTAAGAAAAATGGATGATAATGTCATTGTTACTCACGATTTGACGAAGGTTTATAAGATGGGCTTAGTGGAAGTCCATGCGCTGTGCGGCGTGTCATTGGAGATCAAACGCGGAGAAGTCGTCGCAATTATGGGCGCATCCGGCTCCGGGAAGTCCACCTTAATGAATACGCTGGGTTGTCTCGATCAGCCCACCAGTGGTGAGTATATTCTGGATGGTGAGATTGTTGCAGACCTGGATGACGATCAGCTCGCGGATATTCGAAACCGAAAGGTCGGGTTTGTCTTCCAGAGTTTTAACTTGCTGCCGCGCTCCACGGCTTTGTCAAACGTTGAATTGCCTCTTCGCTACTCGGGCATTACCAGTGGGCGTAAAGAAAAAGCGCGCCTTGCCCTCGAATCGGTGGGACTTTCCGACCGGATTGACCATCGCCCCGCCGAACTTTCCGGCGGTCAACAACAGCGCGTAGCTATCGCACGTGCTTTGGTCAACGATCCTGCCATTATCATGGCAGATGAGCCTACGGGTAATCTCGACTCAAAGGTAGGCCAGGAGATCATGGATTTGCTCCTCAATCTAAACAAGGAAAGCGGAACAACGCTAATTATCATTACCCACGATCGAAAAATTGCTGCGCAAGCTCAACGCATTATCCGTCTTCATGATGGACGTATTCGAAAAGAGGTGGCAGCATGAATATCTGGCGAGCAGTAATCGAAGCCCTCGAAAGTCTGAATGGCAATAAAATGCGCTCAGGCCTCACCATGCTGGGTATCGTCATTGGTGTCGGTGCGGTTATCGCCATGTTGGCACTTGGCGCAGGAGCGCAAGATACCATTCTCGGCTCTCTTAGCGGAATCGGTACAAATCTGCTCTTTGTTTTCAGCGGTGGCGAGGACGAATCCATTCGTAACCCGGAACCCCTCACCATGGGTGATGTGGACGCGCTTGACGACTCCTTTTTTGCGCCCTCCATTCAGGCCGTTGCCCCTGTTTTACAGGGGAATGCCGAAGTTTCTCATGGTGGAGAAGTAAGTACGGTCACCTTAACCGGTATAACCCCCGCATATTTTCCTGTGCGTAATTATACAGTTATAGAAGGAGAAGAAATTACGGAAGAACATATCCTGGGGCGTGCTTCAGTTATTCTATTGGGTGTCGAAGTTGCCGATACCCTTTTTGGCCGTCGCTTTGGTCTTATCGGAGAAACTGTCCGTGTAGAGGGACAGCCTTTTCGCGTGATCGGTATTCTTGAAGAACGCGGTGGCGGCATGATGGGCAGTCAGGATAATGAGGTTCTTGTTCCATTCAGCACCGCTCAGGCCCGTATTCTCCGTCGCAGCCCAGCCGATAGAGTGGACGTTATTTTTGTTCAAGCCGTAGACGCGGATTCGGTTCTGGAAGCGGAGGAAGAGATTTCACAGATCATCTCTCAGCGACATCGGAATGCAATTGGGGAAAATGATTTTACTATCTTTTCTCAACAGGACATGGTGGATACGGCCTCCTCGATTACCGGAATCCTGACAACCTTTATTGGCGGGATCGCTGCAATCTCTCTTCTCGTTGGCGGGATCGGGATTATGAATATCATGCTTGTCTCAGTTACGGAACGTACGCGGGAGATCGGTTTGCGCAAGGCACTTGGCGCGCGCAAGCGGGATATTCTGATCCAGTTCCTGACAGAATCATCTCTCCTTAGCCTGGTTGGAGGGATTATCGGTATCTTTCTTGGGTGGGCAATTGGTGCGATTGTCGGATTAATTTCCGCAAACTCTGGTACCGATTTTGATCCCATTGTCAGTCTTGGTGCTGTGTTGCTTGCTACGATATTCTCAACAGTGATTGGTCTTTTCTTTGGGATTTACCCCGCAAATCGTGCTGCGAACCTGGTCCCGGTTGAAGCCTTGCGCTACGAATAATCATTGCCTCCCTCATTTTTATAAAAAATGGGGGAGGGCGGGTGAGGGTGGACTATAATCTCATCAATGCTTAAGAAAATATTCCAGATTTCTACTTACCTTGTTTTCAGCTCGATCTGGGTTTTCATGCTCAGTGCGAGTGCAACGCTGCCTGATGCCGAGATTGATCAGTTTAGCGATTATACGCGGGGCATTAAATATAATTATTTTCGTTGGGTGGCAAATGCCTCCTGGATTAAACTTCAGCAAGCTGCGTTGGGAAGCCCTGGTTATATTGATCGTCCAACTCAAAAAGAGATTGTCATGGACTATCTCCGCCAAATGGAGCGAGTCTTACAGACAGAATATGAATTGGACCAACTCTATGCCAATCCGGAGATCGTCGACCCAGAAGCATCTTCAGCAGATTTGCGGGCACGCCTTGAAGCTCTTTATGCGGAACAACGTCAATTGGCACCCTTTGCCGAATCCGTTCTTGAGGGACAGATCAGTGCTGTTTTAGCGGAAGCCGGCCTGACTACTGGTGGGCAACCCCTGCCCGGTCCTCTGTATCATATCTCTCCCTTGCCAATGGCATTGATCATTTCTCCCAGAGATACGATTCGTCAAGATGAAAACATCTCTCTCCTCGCTGATTTTCCCGTAGACGAACAGGATGCACTGGAAGAAAGTATTGCCACCGATCTTGAGTTTTCTGCGCTCGTTGTACCGGTGGGTGGAATTGGGATCTATCCGACCATGGGGATGCGCTCGACAAACTTGCCCTGGATTGTAGACACGATCGCGCATGAGTGGATGCATAATTATCTTTCCTGGCATTTGCTCGGTGCAAATTACGGGACTACGCCTGAGCTGCGGACGATCAATGAAACAGTTGCTTCGATCGTGGGCAGTGAAGTAGGGCGGATTGTGCTTGAGCGATATTATCCCGAACATCTTGCTCGTGAGCATCCTCCTGTTGATTTGCTCTCGTTTTCTGAGGGACCTCTCGGCCCCAATTTTTTTCCACCACCTTTTGAATATCGGGCTGAGATGCATAAAACACGCCTACATGTGGATGAACTTTTGGCAGAGGGAAGTACCGATGAAGCCGAAGCATATATGGAATACCGTCGTCAGATTTTTTGGAATCACGGCTACGCCATCCGTAAGCTAAATCAGGCTTATTTCGCTTTTTACGGCGCCTATGCAGACGTGCCAGGCGGTGCGGCAGGTGCAGATCCCGTTGGTCCTGCAGTGCGCGCCCTTCGAGAGCAAAGCGATTCTCTTTCAGATTTTGTCCACAAAATTATGTGGATAGATTCCTTTGAAAAATTACAGGAAATGGTAGAGTGAGTTCCGAAGTCTAAAGTCTAAAGTCTAAAGTCTAAAGTCTAAAGTCTAAAGTCTAAAGTCTAAAGTCTAAAGTCTAAAGTCTAAAGTCTAAAGTCTAAAGTCT
>JACNJN010000015.1 GCA_014382535.1 Candidatus Desulfolinea nitratireducens
ATATGACCTCAGGACCTCTTTATGAGCTTGGAGAGTTGCCGGCAGCCTATAAGGTTTTAATTAATACAGAAAAACTCTTTCCCAAAACCTTTTACGGGCAAGTTGCGGCAGATTATTCCAAGCTATTGTTTGTAGAAAAGGGTGGTAAATTCTCCCCCATACCTTCCTGCACTCCGAGCGTTCAGATTGAACCGACCAATTGCTGTAACATAGACTGTTGTATGTGCGGTAGAAATAAAAACCGAAAATTGGGCTACATGAGCCTTGCCATTTTTGAAAAAATTGTCGATCAGGCAGTATCTGCAGGAGTCGGGAGCATAAGGCTGTATCATATGGGAGAGCCTCTTATGAACAAATCGATCATTGGGTTTGTGCGGTATTTTTCTCAGAAAATTAAGGAATTCAATTTCTCACCCCCATGCAGACCCCGGTGTATCGGTATTCAGACAAATGGGATGTTGCTTAATAGGGAAATAACGGATCAATTCATGAGTTCAGGGTTAAACACATTAGCATTCTCCATCGACGGACGTAATTCCGATGAATACGAAAAAATTAGGAAAGGAGCATCATTTTCCAGAGTTATTAATAATCTCCAGGAAGCCAGAGCTATAAGGGACCAGAAAGGATCTCATTGCGAAATCGCGGTTTGCATATTGGATATGGGCCTTTGTCTTGAAGATAGAAAGAGGCTTCACCAGTTCTACATTGAAAACGGTGCGGATTCTGTTTCCTTTAATCCCTGTGCGCCGGCCGAAGGGAGACATGTTATGAACCATCGTGGTGAAATCATCCCCGTATCGGAAAGCAAAGCGGCAGATGATCGGTCAAGAACAGAGCCACCAGACCAAGATAGCCAAAAATCCTTCGGTCGGCATCAACTAGACCGGATTGTTGAACGAAGCCGCTTCGCGGCGGAAATAAATTTCAAATCAGTGTATAACTCCCGTCATTGCCCAATTCCGGGCACTATTAAATTAAAAGGGAGTATACCATGAACAAAACTGAAAAGAATCGATTTAATGAACTTTATCAGCGTCACCTGCGTTTACTCAAACTTCAGGGTAAAAGCCAAAAGACCATTGATGCCTACTCTCGGGCTGTGCGTCGGATCAGGGAACATTTTGATTGCTGTCCCGATCAATTGAGCCTGGAACAACGAGAAAAATACTTTTCCAAGCTGGTTGAGTCCCATTCCTGGAGTACCGTCAAGGTTGACCGTAATGGCCTGCAATTCTTCTGGAAACATGTCCTTAAGCGCGACTGGCAGTGGATAAAGATAATCAAAGCCCCCGAAGTCCGTTCGCTGCCTGATATTCTCACCGTCGCTGAGGTTCAACGATTGATCGGTGCGACACGCAAGCTGCGCTACCGGGTCTTTCTGTTGGCAACCTATTCGATGGGCTTGCGCCTCGGAGAGTCCCTGGCGTTGCAGGTGGGCGATATCGACGGTCAACGCAAACAGATACATATCCGGCGCGGCAAAGGCCATAAGGATCGTTTCGTCCCACTGCCCGACCTGACCTATCAAGCATTACGCGCTTTGTGGTGCAAACACCGCAATCCCTGCTGGTTATTCCCCAATGCCGTCGGTTCACCTGAGCGTATTCGCAAGGCCACCACGCACATGGATCGCGGCGGCGCCCAGACAGCCATGAAAGCGGTCGTGACCCAGTGCGGGATTAAAAAAAAATCTCGGTTCACTCCCTACGCCACAGTTTCGCCACCCATCTGCTTGAACAGGGCCTGAGCCTTCGTCATATTCAGGCCTTACTCGGTCACAACAGCCCTACCACCACCGCACGCTACGCTCATTTGACTGACATCACTGAACAAAATTCATTTGCCACCATAAACCGTTTGATCAATACCCTCAACGTCGATTTAAGGAGGCTTTGATCATGCAGCTTGCCTCTATCCTTCATCAATACCACGATGCCTTTCAGGTTAAATACGGCTCACAGCTTTTGCCCGGTCATTTGCGCGCAATCGATGCGATCAGGGGATGTCGGACACCGGAGGCCGGTGAGCTATTCGTGCAATGCCCCGACTGCTGTCATGCAACATGGCGACCCCGCTCCTGTGGGCACCGCAGCTGCCCACAATGTCAGAATCATGAAGCCTCGCTTTGGCTGGATCGGCAACAGGCAAAGCTCTTACCGGTTGATTACTTTATGGCGACGTTTACGCTCCCCTATGAACTCAGATCCCTGGTCTGGGATAACCAAACGCTCGTTTACGACCTTCTGTTTGCTTGCGTTTCCAGCACCCTGAAAGACTTTGGCTTAAATCCCAAAAACCTGGGCGCCAATATTGGTATGACTGCGATTCTGCACACTCATAACCGGCGCCTGGATTATCACCCCCATATTCATGTCGTCGTGCCCGGCGGCGGTGTGGATAAAGCCAGAAAACAATGGAAAAAGAAAAAAGATAAGTATCTGTTCAATGAATTCGCCTTGGCCAAGGTGTTTCGTGCCCGAGTTCTGGAGGCCTTGAACCAAGCGGGACTCTCCGCGCCCAATTCATTGCCCCGCAAATGGGTGGTCGATTGTACCCATGTCGGAAAAGGCCTGCCCGCTTTAAAATACTTGTCGCGTTACCTATATCGGGGCGTCATCCTTGAAAACAATATCGTCTCCAGTCAAAACGGCAACGTCACCTTTATGTATGTGGAAAGCCGTACCGGCAAAACCCGCTATCGCACTCTTAAAGGCGAAGACTTCTTATGGCTCGTGTTGCAACACGTTTTACCCAAAGGCTTTCGTCGGGTCAGAGACTATGGCTTTTTGCATGGCAACGCCAAAAAGCTGTTGTCGCTGGTTCAGATGGTTTTACAGGTCTTGATTGAAGCCTATACACCACGACCTAGGCCGGTATTTAAATGCCCCAAGTGTCAGGCTCCTATGCGAATAATGACTTTTAGTCGGCCTGCCTGGGCATCAGGATAACACGCGCCAACGGCGTAAATCCGTCATTCACTCAATCACAGGAGGATTCATCATTTTTATGATATAGATTCAGTTTCTTTATAGCATCTTTACAGGCGATGCGATAGGTGATCCCGCTCGCCTTCAAAAAAGTACTCGTCCAATCCGAGCTTCCGCCGTCTCACATTCAAAAAAAGATATTTGCCTATATATAAAGATCCCGCTCCACATGCCGGCGGGCTCGTCCAACTACAGGATAAGATCGTGGTTCGCTTCGCTCTCACAATCTATCCTTATTCGTTAGGCCGGGTTTCGGATTTTGTATGCACAGCTTATTCCTTTGATAAACCCTATCGTCCGAATTTCAGGGTTATCGTGGTTTCGGTGTCGTATGAGTCCTCATTGCCTGAATCATCGAA
>JACNJN010000073.1 GCA_014382535.1 Candidatus Desulfolinea nitratireducens
TGTCAGGTGGCTAGATCTTTTTCTAATAATGCTCTTTTTGCCAAGAAACTTATTGCTTTTGACTACAAAAATGTTAAAAATCTGAAGAAAATTGTGTTTCCTAGTGAAAAAACTATATATGACCCCTGTCCAATATCTACGTGCATAGTGACACTTTTTGATTGTGAAAATAAGCCTTATGATATACTAGCGTTCAGAATTACAGTCTATAAAACCGCGAGGAAAGTATGCTCTTTGAATATATTGCCATTGCAGTTTTGCTCATCCTTACAACGGCAGTAGCTGTCATTGCGATCACTCTGGGGGGGCTGTTTGGCCCTCGTCGAGAGACCAAACGCAAGGCAATGCCCTACGAATCAGGGATGGCGCCCATCGGCCCCGGCACACGCCGGATGCCAGTGCGTTTTTACCTTGTTGCCGTTCTTTTCATTCTTTTTGACATTGAAGTCATCTTCTTTTTGCCATGGGCCGTTGTTTTTCGCAAACTCGGCCTTTTTGGTTTAATCGAGATGCTCATCTTCATAGGCATCTTATTGGTAGGCTACATCTATGCCTGGAAGAAAGGAGCCCTTGAATGGGAGTAGAACAAAAATTAGGCGAGATGGGTGCCGTTACGACGACACTCGAACAAGCCATGAATTGGGGACGTACGCGCGCCATGTGGCCGATGCTTTTCGGCTTGGCCTGCTGTGCGATTGAAATGATGGCGGCTCAGTCAGCTCACTATGATATGAGTCGCTTTGGGATGGAATTAATGCGTCCCAGCCCACGCCAGGCGGATCTGATGATCGTGGCGGGACGTGTCAGCCGTAAAATGGCACCGGTTCTGCGCCACTTATTTGATCAGATGGCGGAACCGAAATGGGTTATCGCAATGGGGGACTGCGCATCCTGTGGTGGTGTATTCAATAACTACGCTGTCGTTCAGGGTGTAGACGAAATCGTTCCTGTCGATATCTACGTTTCCGGTTGTCCCCCGCGACCAGAGGCATTGATTGGCGGCGTTATGGCACTCTACGAAAAAGTAGAAGCTGAGAAAATCAAAGCCGCAGCTTAGTCCTGTTTAGGAAATCAAATAACTAATGGACAAACAACTCCAACCGATCGTTAAGAAATTGAAAAAGGAATTTGGCGCAGAAGTGACTGAGTTTCGTGGAGATGTGCAAGTTTTACTTGCCTCCGAAAAACTTATTGCTGCGAGCCTAAAACTGCGTGATGAATTTGATTTCGCGCTCCTTTCCACGATTACGGCCGTTGACTATTGGCCCGAAGAATCCCCGCGTTTCCACATTGTATATGTCTTCAATTCACTTAGTAAGAATTTACAACTTATGTTGCGGGTACCTGTGGCGGGAGAAAATCCCACTATCCCCACATTGACCAAAGTATACAAAAATGCCAATTGGCGTGAACGCGAACTTTGGGATATGTTCGGTATTAAAGTGGACGGACATCCCGATCTGCGTCGTTTGCTGATGCCCGATGATTGGAATGGCCATCCATTACGCAAGGATTACCCACTGGGTTATGAAGAACCGCAATTTACCTTCAATTATGAAGAGATTGATCTCAGCAAGCCACACGGGGAGGTTTAGCAAATGACAACTCCGTACACAATTCCTGAGGTTACTTTAGACGAGATCAAGCATCTTGTTTCACAACGCGCCATTGATGGTGAGACTGTCCTCTTAAATATGGGGCCTCAGCATCCCAGTACGCACGGTGTGTTGCGTCTCCTGCTTGAATTAGACGGTGAAACCGTTGTGACCTGTGTTCCCGATATAGGTTATTTGCATACCGGCATTGAAAAGAATATGGAATCCAAGACCTATATCAAAGCCGAGGTGATGACTGATCGCCTTGATTACTTGAATACGGTCGGGAATAACTTCGCCTATTGTTTGGCCGTTGAAAAGATGATCGAATTGGATGTACCGCCTCGTGCGCAAGCCATCCGCGTGATCCTGGCCGAGTTACAGCGGATTGCCTCCCACTTGATCTGGTTAGCGACCTCCGCTCTGGATGTTGCCGCCATGTCGGTTTTCCTCTACGCCTTCCGCGAGCGCGAAATCATCCTCGATGTCCTTGAGCTGGTTTCCGGCCAGCGGATGATGACGACCTATATTCGCCCTGGTGGTCTCTGGCGGGATGTCCCTGTCGAATTTGATGCTGCTGTCCGAAACATTCTGGATACTTTCCCCAAGCGGATCGATGAATATGAGGATCTGCTGACGAAGAATCCTCTCTTCCTCGACCGCACGATGGGGATCGGGAAAATTTCTGCCGAAGAGGCGATCCAGTGGGGGGCAACAGGATCAACGCTGCGTGGCTCCGGGCCAGATTGGGACTTGCGCAAGAAACGTCCCTACTCAGGTTATGAGCAATACGATTTTGAAGTTCCCACGGCAACCGAAGGGGATGTCTACGCTCGGTATCTGGTCCGCATCCGGGAGATGCGTGAGGCTTTGAAGATCATCGAACAGGCATTGAATAAATTACCGCTTGGTCCCGTCAGCACAAATGACCATAAATATGTTCCTCCCCCACGTTCTGAACTTGGGGTCAGCATGGAATCGCTGATCCACCACTTTAAGCTCTGGACTGAAGGTTTCAATGTCCCCAAGGGCAGCGTTTACGCTGCAGTTGAGTCCCCTCGTGGTGAGTTGGGTGTTTTCCTGGAAAGTGACGGTGGTCCTAAACCCTTCCGTATTCACTGGCGAACGCCTTCCTATAATAACCTGGAAGCGATGCCCGTAATGACTGAGGGTCTTTTGATCGCCGATTTGGTTGCGATAATCGGTAGTATTGATATTGTATTGGGAGATGTGGATCGATGAGCCTGGCTGAAAAATATCCACAAGAAATTGAGAAAGTTCTGGCAAAATATCCGCCGGAGCATAAGCGTTCGGCTGTGATGGCCTTGCTTTTTATGGCCCAACGTGAAGAAGGTTATATTAATAAACAGGATAAGGTGGATATTGCCAAAATCCTGGATATGACGACTACCGAAATCTCGGCTATCGTTGGCTTCTATAGTCTCTATCATGACAAAAAAGCAGGCCAGTATCGTATCCAGGTCTGTACCGACATCGGTTGTGCCCTGCGTGGTGCTGACCAGTATCTGGCTGATCTATGTGAAAAACTGGATGTGAAGCCGGGCGAAACCACCGACGATGGGCTGGTTACCATTGAAGAGGTCAAATGCCTGGCCGCTTGCGATAAGGCGCCAATGTTCCAGGTGCAAAGTAATAATGGAATCAAATATCACGAGCAGATGACCGTAGATACCACCCTCGAATTGATCGAAGCCTTGCGGAAAGACGCGAAGGAGGCAAAATAATGAAATATATGCTTCTTCGCCATCGTGATGTTCCGAATATCAACCAGATTGATATATACCAGAAAAACGGCGGTTTTGATGCGCTAAAGAAAGCCATCAAAATGAAAACCGATGATGTGACCAATGAGGTTAAAGAAGCCGGTTTACGTGGTCGTGGTGGCGCAGGTTTCCCGGCTGGCGTGAAATGGTCCTTTATGGATAATAACAACTGGCCCCATTATGTTGTAGCCAACGCCGATGAATCTGAACCGGGCACCTTCAAAGATCGTGAGATCATGGAAAGCAACCCATTCCAATTCCTGGAAGGGATTGCGATTTGCTCTTATGCGGTCGGTGCAAATGCGGCCTATATTTATCTGAGGGGTGAATTCTGGGAAGTCGCTCATTTCCTCGACGAAAAGATTGAAGAAATGGAAAAAGCTGGTTTTCTTGGAGATAAGATCCAGGGCACAGATTACTCCCTGAAGATTTACACACATCTTGGCGCAGGCGCTTATATCTGCGGGGAAGAAACCGCAATGCTAGAGTCGATGGAAGGAAAACGCGGCCAACCCCGTGTGCGTCCGCCTTTCCCGCCCTCCCAGGGTCTCTATAATAAACCGACTGTTGTCAACAATGTTGAAACCCTGACCAGTGTTCCTTATATCATTAATAATGGCGCCAAAGAATATAGAAAATTTGGTACAGATAAAAGCCCTGGAACGAAGATATTTTCCCTTTCAGGAAATGTCAATAAACCGGGCAACTACGAACTCCCGCTGGGAACCACCTTCCGCGAATTGATCTTTGAACATGGTGGCGGTATCCCGAATGGTAATACGATTAAAGCGATCATGCCCGCTGGCGCCTCCTCCTCAATGGTTGTCGCAAATGATGAAGCCCTCGACACACCCATGGATTACGAGAGCGTGCCCAATGTCGGGGGCGATCTCGGCTCTGCATCCGTTATCGTTGTAGACGACTCGATCAGTCTCGATTGGCTGATCAACAAGACGGTTTCCTTCTTCGAGCATGAATCTTGTGGCAAATGTACACCCTGTCGGGAAGGCGCTTACTGGATGAAGCAACTGACTTCCCGGATTCACAACGGAGAAGGCACCCAGGATGATGTTGAGCTGCTCAAAAGTGTAGCCACTCAAATTCGTGGAACAACCCTTTGCGCATTGGGTGAATTCTCGACCATGGCTGTAGTTAGCTCCATTGAACGCTTCCCTGAAGATTTTGAAGCGAAGGTATAGTTTATGACCAAAGAAGTTACCCTCACAATTGACGGCAAAGAAGTAACCGTTTCGGCTGGTTCGCTGGTGGTTGATGCTGCCAAAAAAGCCGGTATTGATATTCCCACCTTTTGCTACCATCCAAAAATGGAGCCAGTTGGCATGTGCCGCATGTGCCTGGTCGAAATTGGTCGTCCGGCCATCGACCGGGCCACAGGTGAAGCTGTAATGGAAGACGGAGAGCCCAAGATCAACTGGGGCTGGAAGTTGGAAACATCCTGCACTAATCCTGTTTCTGAAGGCATGGTGGTTAAGACGGCTACCGAAAAGGCGAAGCAGGGACAAAACGGTATGCTTGAATTCCTGCTCACCTCCCATCCGCTGGATTGCCCGGTTTGCGATAAGGGCGGCGAATGTTTGTTGCAGGATTTGACCCTGGCGCACGGACCCGATAAGAGCCGCTTTATATTTGATGAGAAGCACCATGCCCAAAAGCATGTTCCCCTGGGGGATGCTATTTGGTTGGATCGCGAGCGCTGCATTCAATGCGGACTCTGCGTCCGCTTCCAGAGCGAAATTGCCGGTGAGCCTGTTCTCGATTTTGATTTTCGTGGACGAAAAACCGAGATCGTTACGACCTCGGAACCCGGCTTTGATTCCGTTTTTTCGGGAAACACTACCGATATCTGCCCGGTTGGTGCGCTGACGACAAAGCAATTCCGTTTTGGGGCACGGCCTTGGGAATTGGATGCTACCGCCTCCATTTGTGCGGAATGCCCTGTTGGCTGCAATACCGTTTTGAATACCCGGCGTGAGGCCAAGAGTGGCGGCAAGATCGTAGTCAAACGCGTCATGCCCCGTCAAAACGAGCAGGTCAACGAGACCTGGATCTGTGATAAAGGTCGTTTTGCAGACTTGAATGCAGATAATCGCCTGCTTGAACCAAGCCCCGCTGAGTGGACAGATGCCATTGGCGCTGCAGCCGAAAAATTGAGTGCAGCCAAAGGTGATGCCGTTTATCTTGTAGATGGCAGCCTGGCTAATGAAGAACTCTATAATATCAAATCCCTTGCCGATGAGGTTGGCGCCAAAGCCCTTTGTTACAGTGAAGTTGGCGGTGGCGAGTTGACCACAAAGGTCGGCATGAAGGGAGATATGGGCAAGATGGGCGCAGAAAGTGCGATCCTTGTTGCCGGTGTTGATCTTTACACTGCTGCCCCGATCTGGTGGTTGCGTGTCAAGCAAGCCGCTGACCGTGGTGCGACCCTGATCGTGGCAACGCAGGAAGCGAATCGCCTGGATGCTTTCGCTACAGTAATTCGCTATAAAGCAGGCGGCGCTGTAAAGGCACTTGACTCAAAAGAGATCAAAGAGGCATTTTCCAAAGCTGAAAATACGGTCATCTTTTATGGCAATGAAGGCATGGATTTGAAAGCCTCGCAAAAATTGGCGAAAGCCTGTGCTGATATGCTGCCCAAAAAGGAAGGTCTGATCGGTGTCTGGGCAGATGCCAATACGCAGGGTGCCTGGGAGATGGGCTTCGAACCTGTCGAAGATTTGGCGAAGGTGTTGAAGGGTAAAACAGTGTATGTCGCCGGGCAGGATGCTTTGGTAGCAGCCGCTGTTGAAGTGGCAGATATTATCGTTGCGCAGACCGCACAGGCAACGGAAGCTAGTGAAAAGGCGAGCGTGACTCTTGCATCCCGGATCGTTGCAGAAATGGATGGGACTTTCACATCCGCTGAACGACGTGTCCAACGATTCTTCCCAGCAGTTCCCCCCAGGGGAGATGCGCTGCCTGGTTATGTGATCACGGCGCAAGTTGCTGAGAAGATGGGCGTCACTCTGGATATGGAAGCTGAAGACCTTTTCTCCGCTTTCTCTGATTTGAGCTATGCAGATCTGGCTGAAGTGAATGCTGAAGAGAGCCTGAGTATCGCCGGCACTTGTTATGAAAATAAGCAGGGCCTGGGAGCACAGCTTCCGGTAGCCGTGCCAACGAATTAAAGGAAGTCATCGTATGGACTCTGCCTTGTTTTGGGAAATTTTCTTCAAATCACTGATCTTGATCCTGGTGCTTTTGACGGGATTTGCCTACACAACCTATTATGAACGCCGCACGCTGGCACGGATTCAATCACGTGTTGGCCCGAACCGCGCTGGCCCCTTTGGGTTGTTGCAGCCGATTGCGGATGCGGTCAAGCTGATCTTCAAAGAGGAATTGATTCCAGGCCAGGCCTTCAAAGCGGTATTTATATTGGCGCCAATTCTTACGGTTGTACCCGCGATCCTGATCACCGCCACTGTCCCCTGGGGCGGCACAGTCATGATCGGTGAACGCGCTGTGAAGTTGGGCGTTGCCGATATCAACGTAGGCGTCCTCTATATTATGTCGGTTGCTTCAATCGCGGTCTATGGCGTTGTTTTGGCTGGCTGGTCGAGCAATAATAAATACGCGATGATGGGCGGATTACGTTCAACCGCGCAGATGATCAGCTATGAGCTGGCACTGGGACTTTCCTTCGTCGCAGTGATTTTATTAGCCAACTCGATGAAAATGACCGAGATCGTCGAGGCGCAACGAGGACTTCCGTTTTTCTTATTGCAACCAGTTGGGATGATTGTCTTCTTCTTCGCGACATTAGCCGAATTAAATCGCGGCCCCTTCGATATGCCTGAAGCTGAGCAGGAAATTTCCGCAGGCTATAACGTGGAATACTCCGGGATGAAATTTGCCCTTTTCATGATGGCTGAATATACCAAGATGATCTCGATATCTGCGATCACCGCAACGATCTTCTTTGGTGGCTATCTTGGACCAGGCGTGGATGCATATCCCTGGCTTGGCCCGATCTATATGTTCGTAAAAATATTTTTGATTTTATTTATGATGATCTGGGTGCGTGCCTCCTGGCCGCGCATCCGTTATGATCGCCTGATGGCGTTGGGATGGAAGATCATGCTACCTCTGTCCCTGGCGCTTGTTTTCACCACAGCAATAGGTATCTTGCTTGCAGACTTGTTTGGTGGGATGTGGTTGTGGCTGATTCCCGTCTTTTCCTTAATCTCTGGAGCGGTAGCTGTTCAGGCGATCAATCTTTCTCTAAGGAGGAAGGCTTATGCTCGTTGAGTTGCTACGTGGTCTAAAGACCACGTTCAAGATGATGCTCGATAAGCCGGTTACGATCCAGTATCCGGAAGTGAAGCGGCCTGTCCGCCCACGCTATAAGGGCCGTCATGAACTGAAGCGTTATGATAATGGTTTGGAAAAATGTATTGGCTGCTCCCTGTGTGCGGCAGCCTGTCCTGCGGATGCGATCTTTGTTGAAGCATCAGAAAACACCGATGAAGAACGCTACTCTCCAGGTGACCGCTACGCCAGTACTTATGAAATCAATTTCCTGCGCTGTATTTATTGTGGCTACTGCGAAGATGCCTGTCCCACCGAGGCGATCGTTTTGGAGCATGAGTACGATATGTCCTATACCAATCGTTTTGATGCGATCTTCCCCAAAGATAAGCTGATCGTTCCTGTCCCATCGAATGGGAAAGCAACCCCGCAGAAAACAGAACCGGGCCTATTTGATCGCTCTGTGCCTGAGATGAAAGATCCACAGGATTAGGTGAATGATGACTATTGATCTTATTCTCTTTCTGATACTTGCTGTTGTAGCGATCGCCACAGCCTTGGGCATGTTGGTCAGTCGGAATGCCGTTTACTCGGCCTTGTTTCTGGTGCTCAATTTTGCCACTGTGGCTGTCTTCTATTTGTTGCTGGGTGCGCCCTTCATTGCCCTCACGCAGGTCACGGTTTATGCCGGTGCGATCATGGTTCTTTTCCTCTTTGTCATCATGCTTTTGGGAACGGACGAACTTCCTGAGCGCAAGGTGCTGAATTGGCAGAAACCGATGGCAATTTTTCTTGCACTGGTTTTGATGGCTGAAGGCGTTTACCTGATCTTCATCCAGAAATCGGCTTCGGGCTTGATCAATAACGCCCCAGGCGCTGACTTTGGCAGTCCCCAGGCAATTGGTGACATGCTTTTCAACAAATATCTCCTGCCCTTTGAAGTGACCTCGATCTTGCTTTTGGTCGCTATGGTTGGGGCAATTGTTCTAACTGGAAATATGAAAGGAGGGCAGAGTTAAGATGGTCCCTGTAACTTATTACGTCGCCCTCTCCGCTGTCCTGTTCATCATCGGTGCTATGGGTGTACTTGTACGCCGGAATGCACTGATCATATTCATGTCGGTTGAGTTGATGCTTAATGCGGCCAATCTCGCCTTCGTGGCCTTTGCCAGTGTTAATAATATCCTGGATGGTCAAATCTTTGTCTTCTTCATTATCGCTGTCGCCGCCGCAGAGGTAGCTGTTGGTTTGGCACTAATTGTTGCCATCTTCCGTACGAAGAAAAGCATTGATGTTGACCAGATCAACATGCTGAAAGGATAAGCCCAGATGAATTTTAGTGAAGTTGCAAATACCGGCTTATTCTTCAATTTAGCCCCTCTGCTCGTTTTCCTGCCTCTGATCGGTATGCTGATCAATATGATCTTCGGTGGAAAAATGAGCGAGAAGGCTATCGGAACGGTGGCAAGCCTGGCATCCGGTTCGGCTTTCGTCGTTGCCCTTTTACTGGCCTATTCTCTCTCCGCCGTACATGGACAGGCCTATACTGTCCCCTTTGCGGAGTGGATCCATATCGGCGAACTCCAACTGGATTGGACATTCCGCGTTGATACTCTCTCAGCTGTAATGATGCTGGTCGTCTCCGGTGTTGGAACGCTGATCCATATTTACGCCATCGGTTATATGCACGAAGATGTTCGTTTCAAGGATGACCTGCGCCGTTTCCGCCGTTTCTTTGTTTTCCTGAATCTCTTCATCGCCATGATGATGATTTTGGTCAGCGGTGACTCCTACCTGATGCTCTTCGTCGGTTGGGAGGGTGTCGGGCTTTGTTCCTTCCTGCTGATCGGTTTCTGGTACGATTTCGATACCCTCGGGCAAAAAAGCACAGCAAATGCTGAAGCTGGCAAGAAGGCCTTTATCGCCAACCGGATCGGGGATTTCGGTTTCCTGCTGGCAATTTTCACCACCTTTTGGCATTTCGGCAGCTTACAGTTTGACGAAGTTTTCGCACAAGCTGGACATCAACCTGCTACCGTTATAACGGCGATTACCCTGTTTATGCTGATCGGTGTGACCGGCAAATCGGCCCAGGTCCCGCTTTACGTCTGGCTCCCGGACGCGATGGCTGGTCCCACCCCCGTCTCCGCCCTCATTCACGCTGCGACGATGGTCACCGCAGGTGTCTATTTGGTCGTCCGCTCTGCCCCGCTTTATTCAGCGGTACCTGGCGCTCAATATATTGTTGCGATGATTGGCGCGGTCACGGCCCTCTTTGCTGCCACGATCGCTGTCGGGCAATACGATATCAAGAAGGTCCTGGCATATTCGACCATCAGCCAACTGGGCTTTATGGTTGCTGCTGTGGGCATGGGCGCTTATGTGGCCGGAATCTTCCATCTCGCAACGCACGCTTTCTTCAAAGCCCTGCTCTTCCTTTCGGCTGGTTCAATTATTCTCGGTATGGAACGTGGTCACCATCATCTTGCCCATGGGCATGATGAAGAAGTCTTCGATCCCGGCGATATGCGCAATATGGGTAACCTGCGCAAACAGATGCCCGTTACCTTCTGGCTTTATATGGCCGGGACGCTGGCTCTCGCTGGAATCTTCCCCTTCGCAGGTTTCTGGTCGAAGGATGAAATTCTGCTGGATGCCAAACTTCACGCTGAGCATTTCCCCGGCGTATACGCCCTGCTTTCCATCGCCGCCTTCCTGACCGCCTTTTATATGGGCCGTCAAATCTGGATGGTCTTCTTCGGTAAAGAACGCACCGATGTTGCCAAGCACGCCAAAGAAAGCCCCCCGGTGATGACTGTTCCGCTCATGGTTTTGGCAGCCCTCGCTGTATTGGGTGGCGCACTCAATCTTCCATTTGAAGGATTCCACAATCTCGGACACTGGCTTGGATATACCCTCGGTGAAGTTGAAGGCTTGGCGCTTGACCTCGGCGTAGCTGGTATTTCCACGATTTTAGCTTTGGTAGCTATTGGTATTTCCTGGCTGATCTATGGACGTAATCCGCTCAAGGAAGGACAGCCCGATCCGCTTAAAAAGCCGCTGGGCTTCCTCTTCACAGGCATGGAAAATAAATGGTTTGTGGATGAAGGCTATAAAGCCGTTATCATCACGCCTTTTGAAAAATTGGCAAAGTTCCTTTCTATCACGCTGGACTGGAACTTCTGGCATGACTGGTTCCACAATAGCGTCATCTTTGCAGGTTTCCAGAGTTTTGCACGTTTCCTTTCAGACCCGGTCGATATGGGCATCATCAACGCCATCGCCGATGGATTGGCGAGCCTGACCCAACGCTCATCCGAAGGTTTGCGTCGTATCCAAAATGGTTTTGTACGCAGCTACGCCCTCTCTGTTTTACTCGGCGTGGTTGCGATTTTAGGATATTTACTTTTCAAATAAAATCGTTAGAACTGCACTTGAAATGAAATGAAAAGTGCGTTGCAGTTCGGTCTTGGCAGACCCGATGTGCAACGTATCCAAAAGCGGATGCAATGCACATCTGCGATGAAAAAAAAGAAGTCACTCGCCGTACAATTGCTCACTGGGCAAGCAAGCCTAAAACATGTGCGATGCGGCACTTCATCAAAAAATAATTGTGGATAAATTTTCACAAAATTAAGAAATAATGAGGACCGACTATGGACTTTGAGCTACTTCCCAATCTAGTCACATTTTCCCCACTGGGGGGTGTACTGTTCCTTCTCTTCCTTAATTCCGAGAAGAAAAATCTGATCCGCTGGGTGGCATTGGCGACATCATTAATCACATTTGGCATTTCGATTTGGATGCTGATGCAGTTTGATGCCAACAATCCCGCTTTGCAGATGGTGACCAATCTCTCCTGGATTCGAATTGCAGACTGGAATATCTCCTATTATATGGGTGTGGACGGTTTGAGTATTTTACTGATCCTCCTGACCACCTTCCTGACCCCGATCTCGATCCTGTCCACCTGGACAGCTGTTGAAGATCGTGTCAAAGACTTCATGATCTTCTTCCTGATGCTCGAAGTCGGGATGCTCGGTGTCTTTATGGCCCAGGACCTATTCCTCTTCTACGTTTTCTGGGAATTCACCCTCGTCCCGATGTATTTCCTGATCGGTATCTGGGGTGGACCACAACGCATCTATGCCGCCATCAAGTTCTTCCTTTACACGATGGCTGGCTCCCTCCTGATGTTGCTTGCCATCCTGTGGTTGGGTATCAATCAAGGCTCCTTCGCTGTTCCAACACTGATTGAATTGGGGAATATCCCCCTTGGCATCCAGACCTGGCTCTTTCTCGCGTTTGCCATCGCCTTTGCGATCAAAGTCCCGATGTGGCCGCTCCACTCCTGGTTGCCCGACGCCCATGTCCAGGCACCCACAGCTGGTTCCGTTATTCTTGCTGGTGTCCTCCTGAAAATGGGTACTTATGGCTTCCTGCGCTTCAACCTGCCTCTTTTCCCTGAAGCATCCATCAAATTCGCTCCCATGATGGCAGGACTTGCGGTCGTTGGCATCATCTACGGCGCAATTGTTTCCTACTATCAGCAGGATATCAAAAAACTGGTCGCATACTCATCTGTCAGTCACCTCGGCTTCGTGATGCTTGGACTATTTGCCCTCAACTCGCAGGGTATTCAGGGCGGCATCCTGCAGATGATCAACCATGGTCTCAGCACCGGCGCATTGTTTCTTTTGGTCGGTATGATCTACGAGCAGACCCACACCCGAGTTTTTGATGTTTACGGTGGATTGTGGAAACTGATGCCGGTCTACGGTACGGTAATGCTCATCGTAACGCTCTCATCGATGGGCCTGCCCGGACTGAACGGCTTTGTCGGCGAATTCACCATTTTGCTTGGCGCTTGGGGTGCTGGTATGCCTGGTGAAGTATTGGGGTCTTACTGGTACGCAGGTCTCTCCGCTATCGGCGTGATCCTCGCCGCGATCTATATGCTCTATATGTTCCAGAAGATATTCCTCGGCCCCGAAGGCTCCATCGTGGAAACCGTCAAAGATGCCGGACATGCTTTGCGTGACCTCAACGCCCGTGAGATCATCACCATCGCTCCGCTGCTCGTCTTCATCTTCTGGATCGGTCTCTATCCGAAACCCTTCTTTGCACTGATTGCACCTGCAGTAAATAACCTTGTAGAGATTTTGCAAGCAGCGGCAATGCACTTAAAATACAGTCTCTGAGCGGAGCGAAGCGCAGTCGCCATCCGCTCCTCAATCTGAAATAGAAGAGAATTATTTATGATTCAATTCGATATAAACAACTTAAAACCGATACTCCCCCTTATCGTGCTGACAGTCTGGGCTGTTGCCCTGCTTTTGGTGGATCTCTTTATCCCCAAGGAACGTAAGGGCCTGACGGCGCTATTGGCCGCAGCCGGGTTGGCATTGACCATAGGTTTTGCTCTGGCCCAAACGGGTCAGACAGGCCTTGGCTTCAATGGGATGGTAGTCCTTGATGGCTTTTCTACCTTCCTCAATGTCTTGCTCCTGGTGACAGGATTGATGGGAATTTCCCTCGCTTATGGCTATCTCAAGCGGATGGGCATCGAACGTGGCGAATACTACTCACTGATCCTGTTTAGCATTGTTGGCATGATGCTGATGGCACAGGCTGCTGATTTGATCGTGGTCTTTATCGCCCTTGAGCTTCTTTCCATTCCTCTTTATGTGCTCGCTGCCTTTGCCAACACAAATGCAGCCTCAGAAGAAGCAGGCATTAAATACTTCCTCCTGGGAGCCTTTTCAGGTGGATTTGTTGTTTACGGCATCGCCCTTGTCTTTGGCGCAACCCAAACAACCGCTATCATCGAGATCGCTGCCGCAGCACAGGCTGGCACAGCAAATATCCCTCTCATGCTGGCGGGCTCTGCCCTGATCATGGTTGGATTTGGCTTCAAAGTTGCTGCAGTTCCTTTCCACATGTGGACACCAGATGTCTATCAGGGCGCACCGACCCCCGTGACAGCTTTTATGGCGGCTGGTGCAAAGATCGCTGGATTTGCCGCGTTAATGCGTGTCTTTTCCACGGCCTTCCCCTCCCTGGCCGCTGATTTGACACCCGTCCTCGCCATTCTGGCTGCCCTGACGATGATCGTCGGTAATGTCGTCGCAGTTGCGCAGACCAATGTCAAGCGGATGTTGGCATATTCAAGTATTGCCCACGCGGGTTATATCCTGATGGCTTTTGTGGCTTTTGGAAACCCCGAAGTCGCCCCGACCGCCATTGCCGCTGGGATCTTCTATCTGGTAACTTATGCCGTGACCAACTTCGGTTCCTGGGGTATTGTCATCGCTCTTGAAGAAGCAGAAGGTAAAGGTCTTGAACTGGATGATTATGCCGGGCTGGGACGCAAGAATCCCCTGATGGCAGCCGCGATGACCGTTTTTATGTTCTCACTCGCGGGTATCCCTCCCACATTAGGATTGTGGGGAAAAATTTATCTTTTCAGTGCCGTCGTCGCCGTGGATTTCTATTGGCTGGCAATTATCGGTGTGCTGACCTCGCTGATCTCAGCTTTCTACTACTTGCGCCTCGTCGTGATCATGTATATGAAAGATGGTGAACCGAAAACTACTTCGGAATGGTGGCTCAATCTTAGCTGGATAAGCATGGCAGCCATTACCGTTATTCTCAGCTTCATTCCGGCCTTCCTGTTTGGATGGGCATCAGAAGCGGTGATGAAACTCTTTTAGGAATGAGTTTATATATACTTTTGAGTGGGGCGCACTTTCAAAGTGCGCCCCACTTTTTATGGAGGTGCAATGTTAAAAGCTCTTATCTTTGATTTCGACGGACTGATCCTTGATACTGAGACACCTGAGTTTGAAGTTTTACAAAAGATTTACGCAGAATATGATGCAGAACTTTCCATATCAAAATGGGGGCAGATCATCGGCGGGAGCGGGGCGGAGACCTTCGATCCGCTGGCCGATTTGGAGCAGCTCACAGGCCGAAAAATCCACCGCCAACCCCTGCTGGATAGATGGCGCGCCGAAGCGGATGCGTTGATCCGGGCTAATCCCGTTTTGACAGGTGTGGTGGAACTTCTTGATGAGGCTCAGCATCGTGGCCTCAAGATGGCGGTTGCTTCCAGCTCACCGCATAAATGGGTGGATATGCATCTTCAACGTCTGGGACTCGTTGATCGTTTCGAGCATATCATCTGCTCGGACGATGTATCCCGCACCAAGCCCTCGCCGGAATTATTTCTATTGGCCCTCAGCAAGCTGAACGTCCGCGCGGATCAGGCAGTCGTTTTTGAAGATTCTCCCAACGGTGTTAAGGCAGCCAATGCTGCCAAGATCTTTGTCGTCGCGGTCTCGAATCCAATTACCTCACTACTCACTTTTTCTGGAGAGGATTTACGCCTGGAATCATTAGCGCAATTCTCACTGACAAAAATCGCTGCAGAAATTGGACAGATAAGGTAAAATTACCTCGCTAAAAAAACCTAAAGGAGAAACCCATGAAAGTAAGTCATTATGAGGGGGTGGATTGGCGAAAAATCGTAAGTAAATATCAAGTTGCTGATACCTGGCGTAGCGTCTGGCAGATCGTAAATACCCTGGTGCCTTATTTTATATTATGGGGGATCATGTTTTGGAGTGTAGGCATTTCGTATTGGCTGACTTTGTTGATCTCCATCCCAACGGCAGGTTTTATGGTGCGTACCTTTATCATCTTCCACGATTGTGGGCATGGTTCTTTTTTCAAGTCAAAACGTGTCAATACGGCTGTGGGCATCATTACCGGAATATTGGTTTTCACACCCTGGTATCGCTGGTGGCACGAACATGCCATCCACCATGCTACAGCGGGCAACCTCGATAAACGCGGTACTGGTGATGTGGATACCTGGACAGTGGAAGAATATCTGGCTGCACCGTTTTTTAAGAGGCTATGGTATCGAATTATGCGCCAACCCCTGGTGATGTTCACTATTGGTGCAATGATCGTTTTTGCTGTTGTTCAACGAATTCCGCTTCAATCGCACGGAAAACGTGAGCGAGCCAGCATCTGGTGGACAAATCTGGCGCTGGTCGTGCTGATCTCAGGTTTGATTGCGCTTGTTGGCTGGAAAACATATTTGCTGGTACAGTTACCAGTTCTTTTACTTGGAACTTCTGGTGGCGTTTGGATGTTCTACGTGCAGCACAATTACGAAGGCTCGTATTGGGAACGACAAGAAAAATGGGATTTCTACAAAGCTGCGATGAATGGCAGTTCGCTCTATGAATTGCCCGCCATTTTGCAGTGGTTTACAGGTAATATTGGTTTTCATCATATCCACCATTTAGGGCCGCGTATCCCCAACTATAAGTTACAGGAATGTCTCAAGGAGAATCCTGTTTTTCAGGTTAAATCATTGAATATGTGGAGCAGCCTGAAGACTTTGCGCTTACGACTTTGGGACGAGGCCACACAGCAAATGGTAGGGTGGGAGAGACTAAAAAAATATCGCCAACGTAGCTATGAAGCTTGATTGAAATTAAGAAGAAAAAAACTCCGCTGGGAAATCCGGCGGAGTTTTTTTGCAAAGATGGTTGTTAGCCCCGAATAAATTTACTGCCCAAAGCATTGCAAATCGGACATTTATCAGGAGCCTGGCCGAATTCAATATATCCGCAAACTGGGCAAAGGAAAAAATCTGTATCCAGGTCTTTGCCAGCTTTGACGGCTTCAAGGGCCTGTCCATATAGTTTGGCGTGAACTTCCTCCGCCTCAACGGCGTATTTGAACATGCGTTTTGCTTTATGATCCTCGCGTTCAGCCTCTTCTACCATAGGAGGATACATTTCTTCGGTTTCGTGCGTCTCGCCATCAATGGCAGCCTGCAAATTGTCGGCTGTGGAGCCAACGCCGTCCAGGGCCTTGAAATGTCCGGCCGCGTGGATCTGCTCGGCTAGCGCAGTCAGGCGGAATAAGCGGGCGATATTGGTCAGCCCTTCTGTCTCTGCTTTTTTGGCAAAGGCCGTATATTTTTGAAATGCCTGGCTTTCACCGGCGAACGCTTCTTTCAGATTTTCAGTTGTTGTGGGCATAATTAGTCTCCTTTTACTGTTTCCCTAACTATACTGGATGTCGGCGCAAGGAGCTTGTGGGTAATGTCATTATTTTGATGTGAAAAAATACCTTAGAAGTGGCATTAGTATAATTTTGTGGATTGATATTTGTTTTTCATGACCGCACGCAGCCCAAAGCTTGCCCTCGTTGGCCGAATCTTATTCTCGGCGTATCCATTATTTGCAAAAACAGGATTGTGCAGTGGATATTATTCACTTTTTATGATTAGACCTCTTGCATATGTGCTCCTGGCGGCGTCCCCGCCGCCGCCCTAAAGGATGCTGCGCGAAGGACGGCGGCTAGAG
>JACNJN010000101.1 GCA_014382535.1 Candidatus Desulfolinea nitratireducens
GTTTTGAACCCATTACCATCTCTTTTTACAAGCCACTTAGCGGAAACTAAAGATTAAGCGAAGATTTTTCTTCATAGATATTAAATTCACGGTTTAATTCCTTTTAAAAAAAGAGTAAGAGTGAAAGATCGATTTCGCTATTGCTCCTCCTTGACCTAGCCAGCTAAATAATGGCAGCGACCAAGTTGGTCATAGGATCTTTGTTCCAAAAATCCACAATGAGACGATATACATAGTTTTGTATGTACATTTTTACACACGATTCAATTATAATGGAGTCCCTGAGTTATTGGTTAAAACTCAACTTGCAATTTTGTAAACCGAATAGCACATGGGCAAATCATTGGTCAAACAAAATGCAATCAAGGGCTTATGAATGTTTGCCCCCATGAAAAGATAATAACCTTTCAACAGATTGACACACCCTCCCACATCAGGTATCCTTGCCTTGTCTGGGCAGGCCCGGCGCGGCGGAAGACTCTCAATCCCGCCAGGTCCGAAAGGAAGCAACGGTACGGAACTCTCTCCGGGTGCCGCCGACATCCTGCTCAGATATTTTTATTTCAAAGACAGTATTTAATTTGGCCCTTCAAATGATGCCTCGTTGGTTACAAATCCTCCTCGCAGCCGCAATCGGTCTCGCCGCCGGACTATATTATGGCTGGAGCATCGCCCCTGTCGAATATATTGAAGCATCTCCTGGCGCCTTGCATATCGACTATCGCAGCGACTACGCCATCATGGTCGCCGAGGCCTACAAAAATGAAGGCAATCTTGATCTTGCCGCCCGCCGTCTGGGATTACTCGGCAGCGCCCCTCCCGCTGAAATCATTCAGGAAATTCTTGAATACTCTGAAAAGGCCGATTATTCAGAGGAAGACATCGAATATCTTGAAGTATTGATGAAAGCGATCAAACCCTGGCAGCCTTCCTTTCGGGAGATCTCTCCGTGAAGATGGATAAAATCCCCTGGCATCTCCTCGCCGGACTCATCCTTGGCCTTGGGCTGGGTCTCCTTATCTCATGGGTGATTGCTCCGGTAGAATACACCGATGCCCCACCATCCATTTTGCGAAGCGATTTCAAGGAGGAATACCGTTCTTTGATCGCCTCTGCTTACGCTTCGACCAGTGATCTCGGGCGAGCAGAAAAACGCTTGGCAACTCTGGGCGATGCGAATTCAATTGACCTTCTTGAAAGCCAGGCGCAGCGGGCACTCGCATCCGGAGAACCATCTGCATCAAGAAATGCAATCGCTGAGTTAGCTGCTGATCTTGCGCAAAAAAAAGTGTCCAATCTGGTGACCGCAACCAGTACTCGCTTCCTGACCCAAACATCCCTGCCCCCTACTCCAACAGGAACACCTCCTACGCCTACAAAAATCATAGCCACATCCGAACCTGCCACGGCCACATTAACGCCCGTGCCCATTTATACACGCACCCCACGCTCCACTACGACAGCAAGCCCAACAGCGGGCGCGCCCTTTATGCTTTTATCACAGGATGAAATTTGCAGTACGAATATATCTGAAGGGCTATTGATGGTCTATGTCAGCGATTCTGCCCAAAATTCTATTTCTGGTGTTGAGATCATCGTCGAGAGGGATGGGGACGAGGAGCATTTCTTTACTGGTCTAAAGCCAGAGTTAGACCACGGCTACGCCGATTATGCAATGGATGCTAGTCAACGCTACAGACTACACCTGGCCGCTGGAAGTACCGCCGTTACGGATTTGAGTGCGCCACCCTGCCAGGATAGCAACGGGGATCATTATTGGGGCAGTATACGGCTAAGATTTCAGCAACCCTAGACAAGCAAGATTATTAAAACAAAATACCCCGAGAGCGAAAAATTTCCCAGGGCATTTCATCTTAAAAATAGCTATTTAGGGAACCATGGGGTTATTAAGCGCCCAATCATTTCCCAGCATTATTTCTACATCTGATCCCGCAGCAGGGTCAAAACGGAATATGACCTGTTGATTGCTATTTGCCTGGACAAGATCGAGGATATAGCGGAGCGTGTACAAATCTGCGTTGTGCAGAACAACAGTTGTTTGGTCATAGGCTTTGTCTGCACTGCCGATGCCAACAACATTCATCCCTTGAGATGAAAAATAAACTTGTGAACGTGCGGCAAGTTCAGTCGATTCAACAATTCCATACGCACCATTTAAAATATTAACACGCGAGCCTTCAGCCTGCATCAGGGATACGGGATCTCCCACAGCCAGCGGACTTAGTGCCCCACCGGTTGTGAAAATTTCATCCCTCATTTCACGAATTTTATCAGGGATGGGTTTTACAATTGATAGACCATCAGGGGATCGCTCAATAATGCTCATTGTGTAATCAATCACCCCACGCTTAATCTGGCTTATGTCAATTTGAGTGGCCAGAGTCGCCAACTTTAAGGAATCTTCAAAAGTCATATTTGAACGCAACCCCGCAGAGGCTTCATTATAGATATCCGGGGCCATCGCCACCATTGAAGGAAAATTCTCTACCGATAAAACCTGGTTACGCAAGGCCATGATGACTTCCTGCTGGCGTCTGGCTCGATCTACATCGCCGCCATCTGTACTTTTGCGATCACGGGCGTAGGCCAGTACCATATAGCCATCCAGAGTTTGGCAACCTTTCTCAATCGCCTGCTTTGGCTTGGAACCAATTGGGTCAACGCGAATTTTTTGTGAAATACAGATATATAACCCACCCATTGCATCTATGGCTTCTTCAAATGCGTGGAAATCGACCTGAGCATAGTACTGGATCGGAACACCGATGAAACGCTCGATTGTCTGCACAGCAAGTCCAGGGCCACCACCCGGCAATTTATATTGTTCGCCTAATGCGTAAGCTGTATTGATCTTGCCATAACCAAATCCACCAGGAATATCAACCCACATATCACGTGGGATGGAGAGCATTCCAGCCGTTTTACTAACCGGATCAATGGTGAAGAGAATCATCGTGTCAGAACGCGGTGCATCACTTTCCAAATCTCTTGCATCCAAACCCATGAATAAAATCGTGACCCGACTACCTCCGTCCCAGGATTCGGGTAAATTGCTTTCAGGAGCTTCTACCACTGATTCTGGCTGCGGTGCACCCCCGTCGACAGGTGCTTCCGGAGAATCAACAACCGCCATCCCGGGAAGGTTGATCATCGTAATACTTGCCACAAAACCACGCAAAAAAGTATATGCACTTATTGCCAATACCAATGCAATCACCCAAGGGATAATCATTCCGAGGGAGAGACTCTTAATATAGGTAAGGATCTTCTGGAAATCAATCTTCTTTTCATTCATACTATTAATCCAATTTTAGATAGACCATATCCTGGCCCATATTTTTAAGCCCTGTTTCGGCCCAATGGTTCATAAATACAGAGTCTTCTTCCAATGCAGCCATCATTGCCGGAATCGCGCGGGGGTCAGCAATAATTGCCAAAGCACGGATCGCTCCCAGGCGGGCAGTTTTTACTTGAAGAATATTTTCTCCAGTTTCACTTTCTTCAAACACTAATAATAACTCATCAACCGCCGCAATTCCAACTTTGGATAAAGCGTTGGCAGCCAGTGTCGAGACCATCGAGTCCGGGTCATGTAAGGCTTTGACCAAAGCGGACACAGATCTATCATCCGGGTGAACTGACAAGCCCAATGCGGCACATTGACGCACCTCTACTGATTCGTCATCGAGCGCGGCAAGCATCCAATTCACATCCGCATTTTCGATCTGAGCTAGAACGCTCAATGCCCACCAGCGATGATTGGGATCGGGGGAATCCAATAGATTTTTCATAGCCGGAAAAGATTTCTCACCCTCCGCGACCAATTTATTCATCGCAGATTCAGCGTGTTTGTCGTCTCCACTGGTTAACTCAGATATTAAAATGTCCATAGTGAACATTGCACATCAGCCTATTTAGGTTCAGGAGGCGGGACGGGCAATTCGTTGACAGAGGTAGCCACCCATTTATCGCCTTCGTCAATCAGCATGACGGGAATATCATCCACAATCGGGTATTTACGATCACACTCCTGACAGATCAGCCAGGAATCTTTTTCAAGTGTGAGTAACCCTTCTTTTTCCCGTACACAAGCAGGGCAACGCAGGATTTCAAGCAAATCTTGACTTACCATTATATTCTCCTTGTTCAAGGCGGTATTTTACCAGAGTTTAGACTTCAGACTTTAGACTTTAGACTTTAGACTTTAGACTTTAGACTTTAGACCTCAGACTATAGACTTCAGAGGTAAGACATCAGTTACTGACATAGTTCCGTTTTCTTTGCCAGTTTTTCCGGGTCTTCGGTACCAATCCCTACTTCACAGACAGCCTGCCACGGCTCATAATGGGTGTTGAAAACATCCTGGTTAATGATTGTCCCTCCCCGAAACACGGTGCGCGATACAGAGACATCTGCACCATCGGCATCCCAATCCACTTGCCTGATCTGCCCTTCTTCCAATTCGTCAGATTCCTGAATAAGGGGGCCCGGGGGTGAGACTATGTTCTGGGGACCACTGGCATTCCAATCAATGCTTCGGCCATCGGAGGTGGAATAGAATTTCCAGGTCAAATTACGGCCGCCCACATCCATATAAGTTTCCATCAATAACCAGTTGGATGTATCATTGGTAAATTTGAAATCGACCAGCGGGAAATAAACCGTTGCATCCAACCCAACCAAACTTAAATCACGACCGCCACCAGGATTTTGTTCATAATAAGATACTCGATAAGCATGAGAGTGCCGCTCTGCGATCGGGAATCCAGCAAAAAAGGCTGTCCGGAATAAAGTTGTGCTCACCTGGCATACACCTCCGCCCACCCCCTTGATCGTGCGTCCGCCATAGATAATTAGCGCTTCAGCAAAACCATTTTCAAGGCTGATATCATCGAGGACACTGCCCATCGAAAAAGTTTCACCGGGGGCTATTAAGACTCCATGAAAGGCCGCTGCTGCCGTCTGAATATTCTGAATTCGCGGTGCGCTGGAACCATAAAAATAAGAGGTTTCAGAACGCACCAATTCGGTAATCCCCAATTCTGATGCGCTCGTTGTATCCAGCACGGCAGGATTATCAGAAACCACCTGTACCGCAATCTCATGCGCACCATCCAAAATACTCTGATTAATAAATGCAACGCTGCCTTCAATATCTACCACGCGTCCGATCACTGCTGGAAGCAACAAATCCAACTGACGGGTTTCATCGTTGAAAATAAAGCGGGGATTTTCAGCAGGGCGATCAACCTGCGCCCCAATATCGATCAGCATTTCATAGAGCGCGCCCGTTTCAAGCACGACTTCCAGGGTGCTACCGTTTTCGGAATCGGCCCGCCGCACGATAATCATCTCTGCAACTGTTGGGACGTCGAAAACCCAGGGACCGGGATCATTTTCGGTCGCACCACTCAATCCCAGGGTCAGGGGCGCACTCAAAATCTGACGGGCTATTTCAGCCTGAGATGAGACATCGATCAATTGAGGATGGACTTCATCTACAAAGAGCATCAATTCTCCATCACGGAAAGTTTGTAACTGCATACTCAATTGGATCAGGGCAGAATCTACATTAAGATAACGTCCCAACTGACCTGGCTGGGCGACCACCTCTGTGCCATGAATGGCAAGAGTCGCTTCAATAGGCGGTTGGTCGATCTCCAATGCCAACCTTTGGAGGTAGGCGTAGGCAACATTCTGATCGAAGATGATCGCTGCTTGTGCTGATTTCCCCTTCTGACGGGCATCGAGTTGATCGGAGAATCCGCCAAATAGTCCACCGGAACGTCCCAATTTATACGCGGACTGGGCAGATGCCGAAGCATCAAAAACCATCCCCAATTCCGCGGGCGTTGTAGCCCAGATCCGTTCGCCGTCACGTAAGAGAATTTGTCCCGAATATGGGAATGTCAATTGTTGATTTAGCCTTACCGCCGCATCAGCGGGACTTATCCCGGAAAGATCCACTCCCGCCACCGAGACACCAGGGAAGATCCGCCCGGCATAGACCAGTTGATAACCCAGTGTCCATACAAAAAGAGCAGCCAGAAATAGCAAAAAGCCACCGCCTAATGCTGCGAAAATTTGCATCGCAATAGTAGCGTCTTGGGAAGTTTGGGGAGTATAGGAGGTGGTTGTCATGATAGATGATTATACCGTGTTAGGAAGAAATAGAGAGTAGGGAGTGTAAAGCAGAGAATAGATGCTCGCCACAAAATCAATCGGAAACAACTTTGTTACTCTGTGCCTTTGTGGTGAAATCTAAAATCGTATCTTAGGTATCAACATCGGCGTATTCGACTGATACTCTGCATAAATTTCCCCAAACTCCCGAAGCAACTTTCGTTCTTCAAAATAGGCCCCGATGACAATATAAATTGTAGATGCAATAAAAACAACAAGCATATTGACCGTCATCACAGGAGACAACCAGATGAATAGTAAGCCAAAGGTGTAGAGCGGATGACGCATATAGCGGTAAAGGCCAGAAAGAACCAATCGGCTCTCTCCTTTGGCACGCGGCGAAATGATCTGTCGCAACCCCACAAATTCCCAAAGATCGGTTTGGTAGAGACCGACAAGCACGCCAAATGCCGCCAGTCCTTGCGCAAGGAGCAGTAGAGTTAGCCAGGGTGAGGGTATTTGGTAAAGTGTGCGGTCAGGCAGGTTCCGCATCAGCCAGAGAATAGGGATGAAGCTAAATGTCGAGAAAATATTATAGAAGAGGCGATAAAAATGCCTCAACTTTGCACCGAGCAAATTATCAAGCGTAGCTTTGACTTTCAAGGACGCCATGACAGAATGGACAAGCCCCCAAATTACTACCGATAAAATTAACCAGATCATTTTTCTCCTATACAATTTGAACCGCGAAGTTGCCGAGAAAGAGTTTTTAATTTTTTCTTGGTGTTCTTTGCGTCTTGGCGGTTAAGAACTTACCCAAACGCTAAAACTTCAACCTGCTGCCCACCAGCTTCAACCAAATAATAAGGCATCCAGGCCACTCCGAAGTCATCCACAAAAATATCCGCTTTTTTCGGCGCAAGGGTCACTTCGCTGATATCGTTGACCAGATCCCCCCAGCGGTCTCCGATCTCATCAAGCTTCGCCTTGAATTCGGCTTCGAGAACATTGATCTGCTCTTCGAGATCGTCAATTGCCTCGATGGATTCTTTTACATCGGCTTTGGCTTGTTGGGTCAGACGACGCTTTGTCAGCGAAGTCGTCAGACGTCGTCGCCGTCTGCTGAACATACTCAGAACATTCTCAGCATGAGTCCCCATCTCTTCCATTTTCCGATCATCGAGTTCATCTTCGTCCTGTCGCAGCTCACGCTCCTCCCTCTTCAGGCGATTTTCCAGCGTGGTTAGCTTGCGTTCATACTGTGTGCTGACCTTATCAATTTCAACATCCCGATTCTCGCGGGCTGCATCCGCACAAGCACGAATAAAATCGGATTTCGACATGTCTGGTCCAGCATAAACCTTCAATTTCAGATTTGTACGCGCCTTGATGGTTGTCGAGCGATAGAGCCAATCCTTGAAATCTTTTTGAAGAGCATTCATCTGCTTTGCAGTATTCAGTGGTGGCTCCAAACCAGCAAAACGGGATTGTGGCGCAGGCATTTTTGTCAATAGATCGCTTTTTACACGATCATAATCATCCCAGCGCAGCGATCCACGGTCGTCGGGATCAGTCACCAGCCGAGAGCGGGTGATCTCAGTGTCTACAGCATATTTTCGATCTAAAAATCGGACTGTGGCAGAAGCAATCAACGCTGGTCTATACAGGATGCCGACCTGCTCCGCGTCCTCACTCAGGGGGCGATTAGCGGCAGAAAATGCCTCGGTCAGACTTAAGTTGAAGGGCAAAAAATATTCGCCATTTCCGGATGGGATGGCGGGTCTCGTCTCGCTGCCTCCATCAAGGGAATCTTTGGCGCGGTTGCGTTCAGATCGCCTCGGTTTTCCATTAACGGGAACAGGCTGAAAATCCGAGAGCGAAGCGCCCGCAGCCTTGGGTTGGGTCGCCGTTTGAGAGGCATCCTCCGCCATCACAGACTCTGATTCCCACCTCGCCCCTGCGAGCTGATTCAAGGCCGGGATCTGCCTCCGTGTCATCGGCCCAGCAAGATAATTCATCGCCCAGCGTGTACGGAAAAGAGAGGGCTGTTTCTCGTGGACGTTATGCAAAATAAAAGAACGTTTTCCGAGACTGGAAATCAGCTTGTCGTATGCCCGCCGATTTAGCCCACCTGCCGCACTTTCCAACCCGTCAAGAAGACGAGCTTTATCCTGCTCAGTTTGCAGTTTGCCAATAAACCAGCTACCCGCATTGGAGAGAGCTTTGTAGTCGACATCGACGGGGTTTTGTGTGGCGAGGATCAGCCCAACACCAAACGCCCGCGCCTGCTTCAGCATCCGTAACAGTGGCGGCTTGGAGGGTGGGTTTTTCTGCGGCGGGAGGTAGCCGTATATTTCATCCATATAAAGCAGGGCACGCAGGGAAGTTGCCCCGCTCTGGGTGCGCATCCAGGTTTCAACAGCAGAAAAAAGGAGCGTGACGAAAAACATCCGCTCGGTCTCACTGAGATGCGCCAGATAAAATACGCTATGACGAGGCTTGCCTTCGGGCGTGAAAAGCAAATCCGGGATGTCGAGGGCTTGCCCTTCGCGCCAGGTCTCGAAAGAAGGTGCGGCAAGGATGGCGTTGAGCTGCATCACCAACGCTGTACGCTCCTTTGTCGGAAAGAAGGCATCCACGGAAAGCGCGCCAAGTTTATCAAAAGGAGGGTTTTGGGTTTGGAGGATCAATTCGGTCAGATCAAGACTGCGTCCGTTGCTCCAGGCATGTTCGAAAATATGCGAAAGGAGAATATGTTCTCTTGAACGGAGAGGATCTATATTGTTGAACCCTACCAAACCAAGCAGGGCGGTGACGGTGCTATTGATCTTTTCGCGCAGTATTTCGCGGTTTGATCTCCAATCCAAATCCGGGACAGCCAGGGATGATAAAACGCTGACAGGGATACCCGCATCTGAGCCAGGGGTGTAGACAGCAAATTGGGCTGCATTTTTCAGGGCACGCAAACGAGATGAAGTAATCCCCCATTTTGTAAGACCCGACTGCCAGGTTTTCGCGGTATCGGAAGCTGTTTCTTCAATACTTTTTCCGCTGCGACGCGCGCTTTCCGAATCTATCCAGGGTTGAAAATCCTGCGGGGCCAGGTTCGGGAAATGAAGCAGGAGATTGGTCAGATCTCCTTTTGGGTCAATGATCAGTGCGGGGATCCCCTGCAATGCGGCTTCTTCGAGCATTGTCACACAGAGTCCCGTTTTACCAGAGCCTGTCATTCCCGTCACGATTGCGTGAGTCGTCAGGTCAGGCGGATCGTAATAGAGGGCTTTTTCAGTTGGTTCGCTTTGGGGGTTTTCAAGGGTGCGGCCGAGATAGAATTGCTTATCAGACATGAAGGCTCCTGCGAAAATATCAGAACGAATGTGCTAGGCTAAATTTACCCGAAATTGAAGGAATTGGCAACCAGGTATCGTGCGATCAGCACCAGATTGCACCGAAAGGGACTACCCGAAGATTTTTCTCATAGCCTGCCGGGGTTGGTGTTGACTCTGGGTCAGTTGATGGCTCCCGCAAAGTCGGAATCTCTTCCCCGGACACACGTTCAAATTCCATCAGGAATTCCCGTGCAATTGCGATATTATGAATAACAAGTATATTCTCGTCATTACGTTCTTCTGCGCTGCGGCTGAAATTATACGAACCCGTTATCACGATTCGTTGATCAATGATAAAAACCTTATGATGCATCAAACCATCAATATTATCCTGACGCACATTCAGCCCAGCCTGCAGGAGGGAATCATATTCCCCGCCCTGATTTGACCTGGTCTGCGACTCATCAAACACTCCCGCAACGATCACCCCGCCTTGCGCACGCCTTTGAATGGCATCGGATATATCGTCAGATGTGAATGAAAATGCCATAAAATAAATACTCTCTTCTGCCTCATCCAGCAGGTCGATGATCACATCGGCAACGCCATCATCTGGTGAGAAATAAGTCTCAATAGTGGTCCCCTCCACTTTAATGCTCGGATTGGGTGTATCCGATACTGTATCAGGACCAAAGTGGTCATCCACATACATCTCGTCAAATTCTTTCTGGTAATTTTCCGCCAACTTCACCGAGTGGATGCGGAGCAAATTATTATTATCTTCATATCCACCACCGATCGTGAAATTCATCGAACCGACCCAAAGTTCCGATCGGTCGATGATCACAAATTTATCGTGCATCAACCCCTCGCGGCGGTCACCGATGATCGGGATGCCGGCCTCGATCAAATCCTGTGGGACGTCACGATCACGGTTATCGCTTTCCATCACGATCCGAACCTGTACCCCTCGATGATGAGCATCGATCAATGCATCCCGGATGCTCCACAGGCTGAAGCTATAGACTGCCAAATCCACGCTGAGGCGGGCGTCATCTATGGCGGCAGCAAGCTGACGGTCGGGTCCGCCACGGAGTGAATCCGCCTCGGGGTGAGAGGGATCAGTGAAATAGAGTTCGAACCAGCCACCATCCACCCCATATCCCACATCCAGAGGAATTTCTTTCAAATTCCCTCGCAGAATCACGGGTGTCTCAGTAGGTGGAATCTCGGCTGGATTCGGCTCACAGGCGGCCAATACAATAAAAAACAGTAGAATGGCTAGGGCTTTTATTCTCATGATTACCTCAGTAAATTTGATGATTGATTATACTGTGTGGGGTATAATTCTGCGTCTCCGAAAAGGGGCTCAATAGAAATTGCCAAATTCAATCTCTTCTTTTTCCATGGATAAACCCTTGAGCAAAAAACCCTTTAATGCCAACCGTCAGATAGCCCGTGCAGCAGGGACTGTCATGTTGGCTTTCGCCTTCGGACAGATCGTCGGTTTGCTGCGGCGCGTTCTCGTCGCGCAGGCATTTGGCGCCGGGGTTGAACTGGATGCTTTCATCGCAGCCAATCGCGTCTCCGAGACTCTTTTCAATCTTGTGGCGGGCGGCGCGTTGGGATCGGCTTTTATCCCGACATTTACGGGTTTCCTCGCCAGGGAGGATAAAAAATCTGCGTGGAAATTGGCGAGCGCGGTCGCCAACTGGGTCACCCTTGTCCTGAGCTTGCTGGCCGCGCTGGGAGCAGTTTTTGCACCCCAAATTGTCCGTCACGCCCTGGCCCCCGGATTTTCTGGCAACCCCGCCCAATTCGCATTAACGGTAACCCTGCTTCGCATTCAATTGGCTTCTGCGATTCTCTTCGGGTTAAGCGGCCTCATGATGGGAATTCTGAATTCGCATCAGGTTTTCCTGATCCCCGCGCTAACCCCATCCATGTATCAGTTGGGAATGATTTTCGGTGTTTTGGTTCTCACCCCGAAAATGGGGATTTACGGTCTCGCCTGGGGCGTGGTGATCGGCGCGCTTTTCCACCTTGTATTGCAAATTCCCAGCCTACTCAAAAAACGCGGGAAATATTCCCTCACCCTGGGAATTGGCAATGCGGCTGTAGCAGAAGTAATTCGTCTGATGGGACCACGTCTGCTGGGCGTAGCGGTTGTACAGCTTAATTTTTGGGTCAATACCTGGTTGGCCTCACGCATGGCGCCTGGCTCCGTCGCCGGGATCGAGTATGGCTTTGCCCTGATGTTGATGGCCCAGATCGCCATCGCCCAATCCATCGCAACGGCTGCAATGCCAACCTTCGCCGCGCAATACGCGCTGGGTAAACTTGATGATGTGCGCAGCTCACTTTCAGCGTCGATTCGGGGTGTCATCTTGCTTTCTGTTCCGGCCACAGTTGGACTAATTACCCTACGCGTACCCCTGATTACTCTCCTTTATCAGCGCGGGGAGTTTGATGCGCGCTCTACGGAGATCGTTGCCTGGGCATTGCTCTGGTACGCAATCGGATTGGTTGGGCATTCGGTGATGGAAATACTGGCCCGCGCCTTTTATGCCCTCCACGATACAAAAACACCTGTCCTGGTGGGGATCGGAGCGATGAGTCTGAATGTGGTTTTTAGCATCGCCTTTGCCGCACTGTTCGAGCGGATTGGCTGGATGCCGCACGGTGGTCTGGCGCTGGCAAATTCCCTCGCAACCGCGCTGGAAATGATCTTATTGATGATTTTGATGCGTAAACGCCTGAATGGACTGCACATTTCAAGCATCGCAAGAGGATTTGGTCAGGCAGCACTTGCTGCACTGGGGATGGGCATCGCGTTATTTTGGTGGAATCAGGCCAATAGCACGTCTGCACCGTGGCTTGTCGCTCTTGGCGGAATCGCAATTGGGGGAGTTATCTATCTTTTGGGGATCTGGGTTTTGAAAGTCCCCGAAATTCAACAGGTTGCGTCCATTATTCGTAGACGCTTTTCTTAACCGCCAGGACGGCAGGTTTTAAGAGCTTTTCCTGGCGTTTTGGCGGTTAATTCTTTACTCTTTTACCCGCTCAATTTTTGCCCCCAACGCCCTGAATTTTTCTTCCACATCTGCGTAGCCACGATCAATTTGGCTGATATTCCGAATGGTGGATTCTCCCTCGGCGGCCAGGGTTGCCAAAAGCAAAGCCATCCCCGCACGAATATCAGGGCTGTCTACCTTCTCGCCATAAAGTCGGGCAGGGCCCTGGACAATGCAGCGATAGGGATCACAGAGAATGATTTTTGCCCCCATCCCCACCAGTTTATCGGTGAAATACATCCGCCCTGAATACATCCAATCGTGGAACATGACCGTACCTTCCGATTGGGTTGCCACCGTAATGGCGATACTGATTAAATCAGTGGGAAAGGCGGGCCAGACATTGGTTTTGATCTCTGGAATCGCATCGCCATGATCGGTGATTATTTTCATCGATTGTTCGTTGGAGACAAGCAGATCATCACCATCCACTTCCCAGCATACCCCCAGGCGCTGCATGACCAGTTTGACCATATCCAGATATTGCACGCCGGCATTGTGGATGCGGATACTTCCTTTTGTGACCGCAGCCGCACCAACAAAACTGATCACCTCGAGGTAATCTGCGCCAATTGTAAATTCACCACCATGTAAATGAGAAACACCTTCAATATGGAGGGTGTTTGAGCCGATCTCCTCAATCTTTGCACCCAGAGTATTCAGCAGATGGCATAATTCCTGAATATGCGGCTCAGAAGCTGCATTCCGGATTACAGTTTTTCCTTTGGCAAGGACTGCCGCCATGACCGCATTTTCTGTAGCAGTTACGCTGGCCTCGTCCAATAGAATATCTGCACCGGTCAAACCATTGGCATGAAATTCAAAGACACGGTCAAAATTCACTTCTGCGCCGAGGGCTTCCAGCGCTAAAATATGGGTATCCAGCCTTCGTCGTCCGATCACATCTCCACCGGGAGGCGGCAAACGCAAATCGCCGAATCTCGCCGTTGTGGGGCCAGCCAGCAAGATGGAGGCACGAATGCGGCGGCTGAGTTCCATATCCAGCGCACGAGGATCAATATTTTTCGCGCTGATCTCCCAGGATGTATCCCCGACATCCTTCACTTCTGCACCCATGCTTTCAAGCAATATACGCATATCTTTTACATCGCGTATCTGGGGAATATTATTCAAAATGACCGGCTCATCAGTCAATAGTGTCGCTGCCAACATTGGCAGGGCTGCATTTTTATTCCCTGCAGGTCTTACCTCACCCTTGAGTGGAATACCGCCTTCGATTATGAACTTTTCCATCTTTCACTCCATTTTTTGAATTGCCAAAATTGTAAAGCAGAAGGGGAAATATTGCCAATCCGTACAAGGATGAGATTACAAAAGTGAAAGCACTATGCAAAATATTTACTTTATAATGAGGAACTATGAATATAACAATTGGAATCCCTCTGGCTTTGGGATGGGCTGCCGCCCTTCTCGTGAATTATCTCGCTGACGTTTTACCTGCCACGCGACGATTTACAACGCCTGCCTGTAAGCAGTGTGCCGCCAAATTCGCCTGGACAGATTATCTGCTTCTAAAAGGTTGTTCCGCTTGTAATCATCCCCGCGGCTGGCGAATGTGGATCACTCAAGTTCTTGGTGTGATGGCGACGATCTATATTTGGATTTCTCCACCGGATGGATTGGATTTTTGGCTTGGATTCGTCTTACTGATTTATCTCGCTGTTGTATTTGTCATTGATGTTGAACTACGTCTTATACTCCATCCAGTCAGTTATTTTGGCGTTCTTCTCGGTCTATTGGTCGGTATCAAACTGAATGGAATCCTCCCGACCTTGTTTGGCGGTGTGCTTGGATTTGGGATCATGTTTGGTCTATATTATTTTGGGGTTCTCTTTGCCCGCTGGATATCCAAACGACGTGGTGAAACCGTGATAGAAGAAGGGGATGCGCTAGGATATGGTGATGTAAACCTGGCTGGTGTTTTGGGACTTATGCTCGGTGGGAATATAATTTGGTTAGGTATTTTGATGGCGATCCTGGCAGGTGGATTGGTAAGTATTATCTATATCATTTGGATGTTGGCATTGAAACGCTACGAAGCTTTTGCTGCAATCCCTTACGCTCCCTTCCTGATTTTTTCCGCAATATTTTTTATATATTTTTAATTGTGTTACTAAACTCTTAGATAAATCATTCTTCCAGACTGGGCAAAGGTCCGGTTCCCAACCGATACCCAAATCCGCGCACGGTCAGGATATGCTCGGGAGTGGAAGGATCAGTCTCAAGCTTTTTTCGCAACATCAAAATATAGCGTCTTACCAGAGCAGTATCCTCTGACCGGTTCTTTCCCCAGACAGCCTGCACCAACTCCTCCTCTGAGGCTACTTTACCTTTACGCTTTACAAGCGCTTCAAGCAGGCGATATTCTGTAGGGGTCAGCTCAAGTGTTTTTTCCTCAAAGTAAGCCTGGTATTTTTCAGTATCCAGAGAGACCCTTCCATGAATTAAATAACCTGTCTTGGAGTCAGTACTCTTTACCCGGGCCAGCAATGCCTGGATACGCGCAACCAGCTCCTTGAAGCTAAAAGGTTTTGTGACATAATCATCAACACCTAACCGAAAACCACGCAATTTATCGGTCTCCGAGGTTTTGGCCGTCAGCATGATAATGGGGACATCGCTCATTTCACGGAGTCGGGCGCAAACCTCCCACCCATCCATCCCTGGCAACATTACATCCAGCAGAATGAGATCTGGATGCTGTTCGTAGGCCAGGTGCAAACCAGCCGATCCGCTTAGTGCACCGATAACCTCGAAATCGTCATCCGCTAGAAATTCACTTAGCAAGTGCACCAGGGTTGGGTCATCATCGATCAGCAAAATCCTATTCATTTTTTGCCACTTTCAATTTAAATGAAAATCTTGCCCCCCCATCGGAGGGCGCTTCAAAGGTTAGCGTACTGTCCATTTGCTCCAGCATACGTTGAGAGAGGTAAAGACCCAGGCCGTATCCGTAAACACTTTGTGAATCTTTTACGTCCAGTCGCTGGAAGCGGCCAAAAAGCAAGCTACGCTTCTCTTCCGGGATACCCGGCCCAAAGTCCCGAACATCAATGATTACCTGTCGTTTTTGCTGCTTTACAGACACAATCACAGATCCATCTGGTGCATATTTTAAAGCATTATCAACCAAATGCAGCAGAATACTTTCCAAAGCGTCTTTCGCCGCCCTCACTTTTGGTAATCCTGGTTGCAACTCAACTTTTATGCGGTCAACATTTTCTGATGCACCCCAATACTGAGTGATATGTTCGAATACAAGATCAAGTGACAATGGGGCAATGTCTAATTTTAGACTACCCGCTTCGATTGCAGATACATCCAGGATCGATTCGACAAAACGCGTCAATCTGCGGACTTCATTTTGCATCAATCCCAATGTATTTTTATCTTTTACCCGTCTTCTCGTTCTGGCAAGCATTAGTTCCAACCCACCACCCAGATTATTTAATGGATTTCTCAGCTCATGAGAAACCATGGAAACAAAATCGCTTTTAAGTTGATCGAGTTCTTGTAAGCTTTTGTTTTGTTCCTCAAGGCGGCTGTAGGCCTCCTCAAGAGTGGCTGTGCGCTCAGCCACTTTATCTTCCAAATCGTCATTAAGTTCTTCCAATTGAAGATGAACTGCGCGTAATTCTTCATAAGCAGATTGAATTTTATTGCGCTGGGTAATTTGATGGCTTAAATTATGGGCAACACCGGCAATCAAAACCTTCCGGGATTCTGTTTCCAATGGAGTAAGTGATAGTAAATAGGGAATATCGCGCTCACTCGAGCTTTTCTTTACTTCCAATGCTTCAGATATTTTTTTTTCTGAAACATTTCTAAGGGCGGATTCCGGAAATTCAGCAAATACAGATAATAGTGTTTGGATTTCTTCGCCCGGGTTTTCCAATCTTTGAAATGCCGGATTGCTGAGAATGATCTTGCCAGTTGCTTCACAAATAAATGCCGGATCTGCAAGGTTTTTAAATAATTCCCAATATTTATTTAATTCAGCTTCGCCGGCTCGTATCCCTAGGCGGATGATCAGCATCAGCCCAAGCAATAAACTCACCCAAACCCCTACAATGGAAAAGTTACCAGTTAGTCGCAGGTTTGCAAGTACGAACCAGAATAATGCCAACACCAAAGCAATTGGAAGCACTTTCTGAATTTGAACACTGCGTCCAGTTTCAAGCCGCCTTTGATAAAGGTTCATCTCTTTATCTTTAGTTTCCGCTAAGTGGCTTGTAAAAAGAGATGGTAATGGGTTCAAAACGTGATAATCTTGTTTCACTAAAAACGGATTTCACAGGAACCCATTACCATGACGAATCATATCATAAGCACACTCAGTTTACTGCTACAAAACTTGCCGGTTGGTACGAATCTTGCCCTTTTACAATTCATGTGGATGCTGGTCAGTGGCGCCCTATTGCCCAATCGAGGAGC
>JACNJN010000020.1 GCA_014382535.1 Candidatus Desulfolinea nitratireducens
CTCCCCGCCATGTCTGCGGTCTGGGGCTTGGTGAACCGCAAGGTATTTTCCCTGTATATTGGTTTCGCCTTATTTGGGGCAGTGGTCTTGGCTTATGTTTATAATATTGCACTAAGTTTCTAAGACTTCAATTTTATAGTACCCATCATAAACCATCCTTCGCGGCAACATCCTTTAGAGCGGCGGCGAGGACTCCGCCTGGAGCGAGCGCAAGACCTAAAAAGACTCTGTTCCCGAATAATGGAATAGAGTCTTTTTCTATTCAACTCTTTTATATTTGCGGTTAGAATATCCCCATGATAAAAGCCCTCCTAAAAACCATGCGCCCACGTCAGTGGGTAAAAAACGTGATCGTTTTCTTCGCGCTCGTCTTCGACAAGCAGCTTTTTCAGCTTGAGCCTGCCTTGCGCACGCTGGCCGGATTTGCCCTGTTCAGCCTGATCTCCAGCGCGGTTTATATCTTTAACGATATCAGCGATATAGATGCCGACCGCCAACATCCCGAGAAAAAACATCGGCCCTTGCCTTCAGGAGAGTTGCCCGTTGGCGTAGCGCGCGTTTTTGGAATTTTTCTTGTGACAATCGTATTTCCCAGCGCCTGGTTGCTGACGCCTGCCTTTGCGACGGTTTTGGCGATCTACTTTTTAATGATGCTGGCGTATAGCTCCCGGCTGAAACATATCCCGATCCTCGACGTGATGATCCTCGCCGCAGGCTTTGTTTTACGCGTTCACAGCGGCGTGACCCTGATCGAGGTTGAACGATTCTCCCCGTGGCTTTACGTGATCACCACATTGGGGGCGCTCTATCTGGGTTTTGGCAAACGCCGCGCCGAACTGACCCTGCTCGTAGATGGCGCTAGCTCTCATCGTAAGGTTCTAGAGGGATACACCATTCCGCTCCTCGATCAGTTCATCACCATTGTCTCTGGCACAACCATCGTCGCATATAGCTTATATACCTTCACCGCGCCAAACGTACCCGACAATCACGCCATGATGCTGACAATCCCCTTCGTGATCTACGCCATTTTCCGCTATCTCTACCTTGTACAGATTTCGCAGGTTACCGGTTCACCCGAGGAAATCGTTCTTACCGATCGGCCGCTTCAAATCGCCATCGCTCTTTGGGGAATCGTCGTGATGGCCGTCTTCTATCTTTCATGACCAAAGCCAGCGCGCCCGGCAAAATCATTCTCTTTGGCGAGCATGCTGTTGTCTACGGGCAGCCCGCCTTGGCTGTGCCTGTATCAGAAGTTCATGCGGATGCGGAGGTCTCGGATATCGACCGCGCAGGGATTTGGGTTGACGCCCCGGATATTGGCCTCCACGAAGAACTCTCCCGCCTCGCCCCGGATCATCCACTTGCTGCCGTTATAAATAGCGTTTTCGCGGCTCTTAACATCGACGTCATTGCGAGCGAAGCGAAGCAATCTCGCATTATTCAGGAGGAGATTGCTTCGTCGCAAAAGCATGCTCCCCGCAATGACGTGACTAAGGGACTGAAGATAAAAATCACATCCACCATCCCCCTCGCCTCAGGTCTGGGATCAGGCGCGGCGGTGTCGGTTGCGATCATCCGCGCCCTCTCGGCCCATCTTGAAAAGCCTTTTGCGAACGAAAAAATCAGCGAATTAGCATACGAAGTGGAGAAGATCCATCATGGAACTCCTTCGGGGATTGATAATACTGTTGTGACCTATGGGAAACCGATCTTCTTTATTCCCGCCCCCTCTGCCCTTCGGGCATCTCCCCCGCAAGCGGGAGAGAAAAAGTCTCCCCCCCGCTCGCGGGGGGGACGGAAGGGGGGGCAAATCACTCCTCTCCGCGTTGCAAAGCCTTTCACGATCGTCATCGGGGATACCGGTCTCCCCGCACCGACAAAAGAATCCGTCAGTGATGTGCGGGAGCTATGGGAAGAGAATCCACAAAAAATGGACGCCCTCTTCGCGGCGGCGGGCAGCATCGCAAAAACAGCGCGTCAGGCCATCATGGGTGGACACCCAGAAAGACTGGGGCCGCTGATGAATGAGAATCACGCCTTGCTGCAGGAGATGACCGTCTCCTCGCCGGAATTGGATTTTTTAACGGAAGCAAGCCTGAGGGCAGGGGCGCTCGGAGCGAAGCTCTCCGGAGGGGGTCGCGGCGGAAATATGATCGCCCTGTCCACAAAAGAAAAAGCCCCGGCGATTGTCGAGGCGCTGCTTGATGCGGGGGCTAAAAAGGTGATCGTTACAGAAATATCCTAGAAATCTTTTGCTTTGATTTATTTCCCCAACAAAATTTCGAGGTAGTTATCCACCATCTTGTCCACACCCAAACTTTCTTCAGCACGCACACGTGCAGCCAACCGAAAACGCTCCTGGTCTACTAAAATCTCAGATGCCGCCTTTGCCAATGAGGGGATATCCGGTGTATCCAAATTCCATGGGTTTCCCCCATATGGAGTAAGACGCCCGGCACCCTCCCCTATTAATTCCCGTAATGAGCCGGTATCAAAACCAACTACAGGCAATCCACAGGCCAGCGCCTCGATAACCGAATTCGGACAGGGCGGGTTAATCTCGGCAGAAAAGAGTAGATGTGAGGAACGCATCAATTCAGGGATTTGTTCACGAGACACAATTTCCAGAAGCTTAACGGTTTTGCTGGCCTTTTTCAATTCATTTTTTGTATTTACGTCCACTTTTCCGGCGACGGTGAGTTTAACAGAATATCGCTCCGATAATATCTCCGTCAAATGCAGAGCGGCCTTGAGACCCGTATCCAACCCGCCTGCCAAACTGCCTTCAACAACTAACAACCGATATGGGGGAATACGTGGGATTGGATTTTCTCTATCAGGTGAAAAGTTCTCCAAATCAACACCATTTAGAACCACATGCCCCGGTATGCGTGCTTTACCATACCAATCTTCCCACCATCCACGGATGAATTTGCTTTGGTAAATGACTTCGTCAGCCACCCGGTTGCGGGTGAAAGCTAACAGCCAATTGCCATACTCCGCACGGAGTGTATAACGTACCCCGCTCCAGCGTACGCGTTGGACCCAATTAACTCCATCCAGACGCTGCACAATCCGTACGCCACGCCTTTTGGCCCTCCATAGTGGCAGCAGCTTTCGGGTCCCGCCAATCACCAAAATGGCATCGGATTCCTCGGCTGGATTATGCGTCACCTCGATCCCGCGGGTTTTTAATCCAGCTTCAAACTTCAGGCGGAAGGAACCCCCGCCCCCCGATTGTGATTTGGGGACAATACAAATGCGAGTCATCTTCTGTTTGCCCTGGTTTTTCTACGCCGAATTTTCGAGT
>JACNJN010000107.1 GCA_014382535.1 Candidatus Desulfolinea nitratireducens
CCCGCTTCATTGTCGTGAAATCATTACCGATAGTGCAGAATTTGGAGCAAATTTAACGTAGGGTGAAAAGAATAAATTCATGCCAAAACCTTTCTGGGATATTCAAGAGAAATTATTTGAAACCTGGGTAAATAGTAATTTAAATTGAAGCTGATTGTTTTAGCAAATAATCAATATGACCACAACGGGAGCTTTCTTTTTGTGTCTTATCTATAGTGCGCAGTTCAGTTCATAAAAAAGACGTTGGGTCTTTTTATTTTAGTATTTGTTTCTTTGGTAAAGTCCAAAAGCCTATTGCAATTTGCTACTATTCCAGATAAACTGATTTATCTGCATCTTCACGCAGACTATTATTGGAATAACATCAATCCTTATGGAGGTCCCATGAAACTTCGTAATTTATCTCTACTATTAATCTTAGTCATCTTAGTCTCATCTTGCAACTTGCCCACAAATGCGACAACTCAAAATGATGAGAATGAAGCTCCATCCCCTGCACCTACGCTGGAAAACACTCCCCTCCCCCCGGAATCCACTGCAACCCCGATCCCATCTGCAACGCCCCTTCCCACAGATACGCCTCTACCCACCGCCACATTCACACCCACCGTGCCGGTCGCATGGCCCAATGATCTGAATGTCAACTGCCGCTTCGGCTATGGCACTGAATGGGCAGCCGTTGGTGCACTGGTGGAAGGCCAACCTGCAGAGATCAAGGGGAAAAATTCTACGGCCTCCTGGTGGTATGTGGCCTTGCCCAACACCCCTACAACACCCTGCTGGGTGGCGGCCAGTGTGACCAACACTTCTGGAAATCTGGCGGCCTTGCCAGTGATTAACCAATCCATAGCTTCGGTAACCGGCGTGAGCATCGAAAAACCGGATACGATCTCTGTGCCCGGCTGTTTTGGCCCGATCCAACCCCTGGAACTTAAAGGAAGTATTACGATGAATGGGCCGGGAACTGCTACATGGCATTTCGATACTCAACAAAACGGCGTAATAACTGACCATGCAACCGATTTTGATACCGGTGGTTCAACATCTGTTGCAGATAGTTTTGTTCCCCCACTAACTGCCGGGAGCTATTGGGTGAAACTGGTGGTTATAGGCCCAAATAACAAGCAGGCAGAGAGTAGTTATAAGATCGAATGTCCATAATCTGACATTGCAGCAAAACGAAAAGAGCGACTCCCAATCGAGTCGCTCTTTTTTTGCCGACTAACCTGGCCTGAAAATAAATGGAAAACGAACAATATTGCCCATCAAAACAAAGTGTCGTATAAATGGCGTATACACGACATGGTAATTCCTGGCGTAATTTCTATAATGGGAGTTGAATCTTGAAAGGAGAACATAATGAACCAACCCGATCTTGGACTCAGAGTAATTGAATTACGTCAGCAAAAAGGCTTCACCCAGGAGGAACTGGCTGAAAAATGTGAGGTCAGTCCGCGCACGATTCAGCGAATCGAAAGCGGAGAAGTTGATCCACGCTCATATACCCTGCAATGCCTGAGTGAAAGCCTCGACTTCAATTTTATGGAAGATAACGCTGAAAACGAAAATCTATGGCTTGCCCTCTTACATCTGAGCAGCATCTTTTGCATTATCATCCTCCCCTTGCTGCTCTGGTCATGGAAGAAAAATAAATCCTATAAAATTGATAAACAGGGGAGGCAGGTGCTCAATTTCCAGATCACGATGACCCTGGCTCTCTTTGCAGCCCTCTTCCTGCTCATGCTTGCTCCTGCCCCCCTGATCATGATGGATAGTGCAAAGGTAAGTAATCTGGAAAATAGCCCCTTCTTCATCCTGCTTGTTATCTGCGTCCCCCTGCCCCTGATTCTGATCGGCATTTTCTGCACCTGGCAGGGCGTGATCAATGCATTGCGCGCACTTTCAGAAAAGCCAATTCGCTATAGACTGGCGATTCCATTTCTTAAAGAATAGAGGGAAGAATTAAGATGAGAGAGTGGAGAGTTAGTGGAGGCGGACGGTTGTCCGCCTTTTTATATTTTTATAAAGCCTGCAATATCCAGAAGAGAACCATCCCGACAACGATGGTCCACATGACGTTTTTGGTGCGCCAGGCGACCAGTGCCCCACCGATACCGGCCAACAAGCGAATATTTCCAAGCGTCAGATCAAGTACCCCATTAGGATAGGTTAGCGCGGGGAAAACCAGCGCTGCTAAAACGGAAGCAGGTACAAATCGGAGAGCGCGCCGCAGCCACTCGGGCATTTCCACTTTGCCGAACAGATAAATAAATGAGAAGCGCAGTGCAAATGTGCCCAGGGCCATTGCGATGAAGAGCAGCCAAAGAGGAAGACCATTCATTGGGCAGCTCCTTCCATCTTTTTATCAGCAATACTCTCAGCCAATACCCCTGCACCGATTCCGAGGAGGGCGGCCAGAATCAAGCCCAGGTTATAGGGCAATCCCCGGGTAATGATGGCAGTCAGTCCGCCGACCAGGGCTGCGATAACTGCCGGGCGATCTTTGAGGGCGGCAAACATCAAGGCCAGAAAACTGAGCGGAAAGGCAAACTCAAGCCCCCAGCTTGCGGGGACGAGAGTCCCAAGCAAGGCGCCAGCAATTGCGCTGATGATCCAGGTGAGCCAGATGGCCGCGGCTGTACCGTAGAAATACCAGGCCGGGTTGGCAGGGATTTTGTTGGCAAAGTGACTCATCGTGACGCCAAAGGCCTGATCTGAAAGAATGAAGGCAAAGGGGGCTTTACGATAGATGGGCTCATCCTTCAAATAAGGCGCAAGGGTGGCGCTATACATTGTGAAACGCAGATTGATGACCCAGGCCGTAAGCACCATCACCAGCCAGACCGCGCCTTCGCCAATCAGTTGTAGGACAGCTAATTGTGAGGCCCCGGCAAAGACGATGAAGGACATCCCTGCTGCTTCAAAGGGCGTCAAGCCCACGCTGACAGCAGCCACACTGCAGATCAGCGCAAAGGGAACAACCCCTAATAAGATGGGCAGAGAATCCTGCGCCCCTGTGAAAAAATCCTGTTGTTTTGCTTGCATAAAATGACCCTGGTATTCCTTTGCTAGTTGAAATGGAGAATTATACATCCAATTCAACTCGCCCCCCTCAATCTAAACAAGGTAAAATCCCTGTTATTTCCTGGAGAAATCAATCGAAATAAGCATGGAGATGAGTATGCAAAAAGTTGTCATAATTACAGGCGCAAACCGCGGACTTGGTCTTGAAACTGCCCGCCAGATGGCAGAACTCGACTATCAGGTCATTCTCACCAGCCGTGACGAGAAAAAGGGAGAAGAAACCGCGCGTGATTTGGGCGTGCGATTCCATCCACTGGACGTAATCTCGGCGAAAAGCATCGCTGCACTACTTGGCTTTGTGGAGCAGGAATTCGGTCGGCTGGATGTTCTGATCAACAATGCCGGCGTTTTCCTGGACGAGAAACAGGGTATTCTGGACGTACCAGAAGAATCTCTCCGCGCAACCCTGGAAACAAATACATTTGGCCCTTTAATGCTGGCACGGGCTTTTATCCCGATGATGATCGCCCAAAACTATGGGCGGATCGTTAACGTCTCTTCGGGAATGGGTGAAATTGGAGATCTGAACAACTACGGGCCTTCCTATCGTTTATCCAAATTGGCGTTGAACGGAATCACCTTGATGCTCGCAAATGCCGTGAAGGGAAAGAACGTGCTCGTTAATGCCGTCTGTCCGGGCTGGGTGCGGACAGATATGGGTGGTCCCGATGCCGAACGCGACCTGGAAACCGGCGCCAGCGGTATCGTTTGGGCAGCTACCCTCCCCGATGAGGGCCCCCGCGGCGAATTCTTCCGGGATGGGGAGAAAATTGATTGGTAAATATTTGATATAGAACTTACGCATATTTATTGCCCTTATCCCAATGCTCTGCGTTGGGATATTATAGACAAGCCGCAACGCAGAGCATTGCAGCGAGAAAAAAGGTGGATGATTGGTAAATGTCTGATTTCTAATTTCCAGACTTCCAGGGTCTCCGCAAAGGAGGTCTTTTTCATTGGCGAATGTGCTCTGGATACCCTCAAATGGGTGATAATTTATTGTAAGGTAATTGTAGTTGCCAGCGGCTATAGTCAGGTTATACTATAGCCATGACTAGAACGGCGCATACCCAGTCTAAAATTTCCCTTCTACAACTTGCCTATAAAGGGCTGGATGATGATGAGTTAGAAGAGATAGCAAACCTGACTCGATTTCGCGATTATCCAGCAGATCATGTATTGTGCCATGAAGGCAAATATGAACAGGTTATCTATATTATTGCCGATGGCAATGTGGTTATTTCATTGAATCTTGGTGAAGAGGAAGGCGAACGCATATTACGCGTTGGGGGCAAAGGCGACGTAATAGGCGAAATGGGACTGATCCAAAAAGCGCCCCGCTCGGCAACTGTGCGGACCACCACTCCTTGTACGATGCTCGAGATGGTGGAAGATGATTTTGAATCCATCCTAAGCCGGAGCCCCCGTTTGACGATCGACCTCATGCGCATCACGATTGATCGCCTCCGGGAAAATGATCAGGTGGCAATCGCAGATTTGCGGAAATCGAACAAGGTTTTGCGCCTGATGGACCGCAACAAAATGGAATTCATCCAGGTTACAGCACATGAACTCCGCACCCCTCTGACCGTTCTAAAGGGATATGCAAATATGCTCCAATCCTTCCCTGATATCAAGGCAAATCCCGCCATGGATGAGGTACTCGAAGGGATCGACAAGGGCGTCAACCGCATGCATGATGTCGTCAATTTGATGCTGGATATCACACGTATTGATGCCGAAATATTAAAGGTTGGGTCCGTTCCCGTGCCGGTAAAGCAGATTGTAGGTGACGTAGCACAAAGTTTGATACAAGCCGCCACCGAACGCAAAATAGAAATCATCGTCAAGCATAATCAGGAAACACCCAATATCAATGCTGACCCAAACCTGATTGAAAAGGCACTTTACCAACTTATTGTCAATGCGATTAAGTACACACCTGATGGCGGCCAGGTCCTCATCAACACACGCCCAATTATGATGGAGGATGACAGACCGGGGGTTGAAATTTCTGTCAGGGATTCAGGGATCGGGCTGGACACTGAACACCATGAACTGATCTTTGAAAAATTCTATCAGGTGGGCAGCGTCGCAGTCCACTCATCCGGTAAAACGAGCTTTAAAGGGGGGGGGACCTGGATTGGGGCTGGCAATCGTACAAGGTGTAATTCGCGCCCATGGGGGCAAGGTGTGGGTGGAGAGCAATGGGCATGATGAAATGCATTTTCCTGGCAGCACATTTTATTTGCAATTGCCCATCAACCCCCAACACTGAGCAAACCCTGCTTTCGATCTCATGGGGAGAGAATTGAGTTGAATATTTCAAATCAGGATATAAAAATGCGGTCTATAGAACTATCCCTGAGCATACTAGCCCTCTTTGTTGCCATTAATTATTTCATCCCCTGGTTATCTGATCCGGTGAAATATAAATTCCTGCCCATAGCACTGGTCCTGGTCGCAGGGGCGCAATTGATCTTTGAAGGCTTCCGCTGGCAGCTCTGGCCGCTATTTATCGGGATCGCTATTCTGATCATCATTGCCCTCACCCAAACAAAGGGTCTGGGTACGTCGATCTCAATTGGCATCTCCATTCTCCTGGCGCTAATTTCTGTGATGGCCGCGAAACTGCTCCCCATTCCGAAACCTTATCCGATCACGGGCCCGTATCAGGTGGGAACCACAGTGGCTCATTTAACGGATTCCAGCCGACAGGAGCTCTACGGGAAAGACCCAAACGCCCCTCGCGAGATCATGGTCCAGGTATGGTATCCAGCCGAAGCCACGAAAGATAACGAGCAGGTCCAGTGGATGCAGGATATCGAAGCTGCGGCACCTGCCATCGCAACTTATATCGACCTGCCGCCCTTCGCTCTCAATCACCTCAAATATGTAAAGGCAAATGCCTACATTGACGCCCCCCCGATCACAACTGACGACGGATTCCCCATCCTTATTTTTTCGCATGGATGGGCCGGATTTAAAGAACAAAATATTTTCCAGGTGGAGGAGCTTGCCTCGCATGGCTATACGGTGATCGGGATCAGCCACACCTACGGGGCAGTCCTGACGGTTTTCCCGGACGGACGCCAGGCACCAAGAAATCCGGAGGCCTTACCCAGCGGAGTTTCAAAAGAGGAATATGACCAGGCGTCAAATCTGCTGGTCAGGCAATGGGCGCAGGATATCGGATTTGTAATTGACGACTGGAAAACACGCTCTGCTGTTCTCTATCAACTCACCGTTGTCGGCGAAGCCGTCAAGCGTTTATCAAAAGAGTTTCGCGCCCAGCACACACATATCCCTTGGGCGCTCATTGCTGTGATGCGCGATCATCTCATCCATGGCTACGATTTAGTTGATTGGGATGAAGTCTGGCAAACCGCCAAGAAAGATATTCCTGATCTTCTACTCAAAATAGAGCAATTGTCGCTCTAAACATATTTAATTCCAGACCTCCGAAATACCCAATATCTCGGAGGTCTTTCTCTTCCATCTCTTTTCTTGCTTTTCCTTTGTGTATCTTCGTGCCCTTCGTGTTTAAAAACAAGGTAAAATCACCATCACTAATCTCATAAAACTGGAAACTAAAATGACCACAGATACCCAAAAAGTAATTTATTCGATGGTGCGCGTCGGGCGCGTCCATCCCCCCAATAACAAACAAGTCCTGCGCGATATTTCGCTCGGCTTTTATTACGGCGCCAAGATCGGCGTCCTCGGCCTGAACGGATCCGGGAAATCGACCCTGCTGCGGATCATGGCCGGGATCGACCCGGATTATACCGGTGAGATCGCCATGTCGAAGGGTTATACCGTCGACTTTCTTGAGCAGGAACCCCAGCTTGACGAATCCAAAACGGTGATCGAGATCGTCCGCGAGGCCGTCCAACCCCTTGTCGATATGATGGCGCGCTACGAGGAAGTCAATCTCGGCTTTGCAGAACCAGATGCTGATTTCGATGCCCTGATCGCCGAACAGGGAAAATTGCAGGATGCGCTTGACCATGCCGATGCCTGGAATCTGGATTCGCGGCTCGAGCTGGCGATGGGTGCCCTCCGTTGCCCCCCAGCGGATACCTCCATCAAGACCCTCTCCGGTGGAGAACGCCGCCGGGTCGCCCTCACCCGACTCCTGCTCACGGAACCCGATATCCTGCTCCTAGACGAACCGACCAATCACCTCGACGCCGAATCGATTGCCTGGCTCGAGCATCATCTCCGCGAATATAAGGGGACGGTCATCGCTGTGACCCACGACCGCTACTTCCTCGACAACGTCGCCGGCTGGATCCTTGAACTTGACCGCGGCTACGGTATCCCCTGGAAGGGGAATTACTCCTCCTGGCTGGAGCAAAAGGAAGAGCGTCTGCGCCAGGAGGAAAAATCCGAGTCCAGACGCCAGAAGACCCTGCAGCGCGAGCTGGAATGGATCCGGATGTCACCGAAAGCGCGCCAAACCAAGGGACAGGCGCGTGTGACTGCCTATGAAAATCTGCTCTCGCAGGAGACCGAAGCCCTCCGCAAAGATCTTGAGATCTACATCCCGCCGGGACCCCGTTTGGGCGATATCGCCATCGAATTGAATGGGGTCACCAAAGCCTATGGCGAGAATTTGCTTCTCGAAGATTTCAGCGCCGAGATCCGCCCCGGCTCGATCGTCGGGATCGTTGGGCCAAACGGCGCGGGCAAGACCACCCTGCTCAAAATGATCACCGGTGAGGAAAAACTCGATGCAGGCAGCATAAAGATCGGCGAAACCGTGCAGATGGCCTATGTCGATCAGGCTCGCAGCCTCAACCCCGATAAAACCGTCTGGGAGGAGATCTCCGGTGGCGCGGATAATATCACCCTCGGCGCGCATAAAATGAACTCACGCGCCTATGTTTCCTCCTTCAACTTCTCCGGCACCGATCAGCAAAAGAAGGTTGGGGTGTTATCTGGCGGAGAACGGAACCGTGTCCACACCGCCAAGATGCTGACCGAGGGCGCCAACGTGATCATGCTCGATGAGCCCACCAACGATCTTGACGTGAACACTCTCCGCGCATTGGAGGAGGCGATCGAAAATTTTGCCGGTTGCGCCGTGGTCGTCAGCCATGACCGCTGGTTCCTCGACCGGATCTGTACCCATATCCTGGCCTTTGAAGGCGATTCGCAGGCCCGCCTCTTCCTCGGCAACTGGTCCGATTACGAAGCCGATTACCATGAACGCTACGGCAAATCGGTCGATGTGCCGAAAAGTGTGAAATATCGGACGTTGAAGAGGTAATAGAACGCGGATTTGACGGATATTGCTGATTTTCACGAATTAAAACGTTAAAAGAAAGGGCCACTAGCTGGTGGCCCTTTCTTTTTATAAAAATCACAAGTGATGATAGAATTCTTATTAGTGGCCAAATAGCAGGATAATTGAGGAGGTAATAAATCATGCCATTAAACTTATTTAAGGGTACTTCGAAGCCAAATAAGAAACCAGCAAAAAAACCTAATTTAAACCATCCTAAATCTTCGCCTGATCAGCAGAAAAAACGATATGCTGCTGCGGTGGAGTTCTTAGAGGTATTCCAGGGAAGAATGCCTCTCGTAGGTGGAAAACCTCATGCCGGAACTGTTCTGTCTGTTGCAGCACGTTTGGCAGGGACAAGTCAATTCAGGGCAATTAACAAAAAAGATGTTGATCCCGGAGTTGTTGTTCTATCAGAAGAAGTTAATCAGGCCTATCCAAAGCTTTTGAAGCTATTTGCGTTCTATTGCAAAAAAAATGGAATAGATGTTATGGCAAAGCGTATTATGACGGAATTTCCGGAAAAAGACAGGCCGTTGATGGACCTTACACAGACACAGACTGAATACCAGCACACATATAACGAGATCATGAAAAAGCACGGGCTTAATTATTTAGAAAGTGCTCAAGCTGGCATGATTATCTGTTCGATCATTTTTGGCTATCATTGCATTAAGAATAAGGATATTGACCCCTATGTGGCTACTGGCATAGTGGCCATGGGAGTTGTAGAGGGCGCAAAAACCAGCCCGGTATCTCTTGATGCAAAACCAATAGATAGTCCATCCCAGGCTGTGCCAGCAAATGACTCAAGATTTGTTATTGGAGAAATTAGTGTCGTAATACAAGATGTTCAGAAAAACGGCGGGCAATATACCCTGCTTAATCCTATGGTGGAAGCAAAGTTGAAGGAAGCGAATATTGACCCCCAAGTCGTCTATATCCAAGGATTGAAAACTCAACTTGAAGAAAAAGTTAGCCGTGTGGATTTTATTAATATGGATATCGATGAGATACTTGGCCAAAAACAAAAAGATGATCTACCTGTCCATGTTTTTCTCGCATTTTGGCTGGATAAAGAGGCTGTAGGCTATGGATATCAACGCAGTGGCAATAGTTGGGTTCTGAAAAAGTAAGTTTCCACAGGCCCGTCTTTTCCTCGGCAATTGGTCCGATTATGAAGCGGACTATCACAAACGCTATGGAAAATCAGTCGATGTGCCCAAGAGCGTGAAGTATAGGACCTTGAAGAGGTAATTTCGACATACTTAAACTAAAAAGGGCAGAATCAAGTTCTGCCCTTTTTAGTTTAAGAGATAACTTTCTCTATTATGGCCGTATCATCAAAGACTGAATCATGGCGTCCAAAGCGTCAAGGCCAGGGGTGAATGTGCCTGGATCCAAACTGTCAAGCGCTTGAGTAACCCCGTTAATATAGTTTATGGGATCGGTCATAAAGGCGTCCCCTTCGAGGTCGAAGACCTCCTCGGCGTTGTTCTTCAGGCTGGGATGCGTGACCGGCATTGTTACTGCTACATAATATGAACCATCATTTGTTATCCCCTGAAAGGTATAAAAAATTGAAGCATTGTTGACCGGCATCGGACCTTGAGAATACTGTGTCAGATATCGGACTCCTTTACCATTCTGAAAGTCAACAAATCGAACCTGAGTATGAAATGTCTGCGCTGCGTTGAAGAGTGGCAGGAATGGGATTTCCACAAATTGATCCATCAGGTTGGCTGGCGGACTGGCTAGATATGTCTGCAGAGCCGTAATTTGCGTGGTCGCGACCGGGTTTTGCTCAGACATCTGAACCACCGGATAGACAATTATCTGAGGTTGGTTTAATGGGTTGCAGCATGTTTCGGGCAGAGCATAATTCTCCAAGGAGAAGATCAGGTGCTCGGGGTCAGTATAGGGGAAGGGACCTGCACTGGAAGATCTGCCCGGTCCCTGGGGGATGAATTCCACTTTCCACTGATTGGCGACATCAAGACCAAAGGAAAAAGTGACAGAATCAAAGTCTGCGGTAACCAGCCCCTCAATGGGCGCTGTCTCTGATGGTGCAGCGGCGGTTGGAGATATTGTGGCCGGCATCTCTTCTGGGGGTGAATCAGCGGTTGGTTCATCTGCAGGAAGATCAACAGCTGATGTTGAGACGGCAGTGGGTGGCTCAGTAATTTGTGAAGGCAATAAGCTACAGGCTAAGCCAGCCAGAATTAACGTAAGCAAAGCAATCAGGAAGAATGTCTTTTGGGAAACAGTGCGAGATGGCATGGAAATATCCTTATTATGTGAGTATTTTGATGCGATTCTCAATATTCGCAAGGAAGCAGTTATACCACATAATATAGATGGCATTTATCTAATTAACTCGATCCAATAACGCTCTGAAAATATATTGATATCCCGATAGATGTGAAATACAGGACGCTGAAAAGACAGAGGAATAGAACGCGGATTTAACTAAATTAAGCCGATTTTCACGGCTAATGTGTAGAGATATGAGTAAGGGCGGGGCTGCCCTCTTCGGGGATGTTACACGAAGACCCGCCCTTACTGTTTAATGTCACTGCCAGCCGCTTCGCGGCTGTCAGTGACAACAGGTGCTTTCTCTGTGCACTCTGTGCCTTTGTGGTAAAAAGCCCTAAGGCTGATAAACCCTTGTCTCCGGCTGGAAGGCCGCCCATGAAAACCAGAAGTGGTTCACAGCAACAACTGGCGTGAGAGATTCACCTGCCAGCTCACCATCGGTGGCCTGCCCGAAAATATCCCAGGTGCTGCCTGTCTCCAGATCGCGGATGAAGCCATTGTCAAGGCCAAAGGTGAGGGTCTGTCCCGCCACCTCACGTGAATAGGCGACTGCCGTTCCAATATCTCTCCCGGAACTGATCTGGGGAGAATCCAAAGCAGAGGCAGTGCCTTCCGTCCAGAAGACGGTAATCGACACGCCACCCACCTGATCGTTGATCGCGACCTCATCATCCAAAAGATCATAGGTATAAGCAACGGTTTCTCCGTTTAGCTCCACAGTCAGTACACGCGCCATCGGGGGGAGTTGATCATCATAATTACCATCAAAGAGGAAGGGTGTCTGGTTAATATCATCGTAACCAGCATAGGGATTCGTCCCGTAGCTGCGGTTAAACCCTGTATCCCTGGAGAGTACGCTCCCATCAGGATACTCTGTCTTGAAATCTTCCCATGAAATAATTGATGCCGGGTAAAAAGTTAATCGCTCGCCTGTATATTCTCCAGCAACACCGTCACCTGTGGCCTGCTGCCACCAGGTTTCTGTCTGGCGGTCATACATGATCAGATTGCTATAACGCAGCCGACCGGTTGTGCCAAAATCAAGGATCTGTCCATCAAACTCGCGCTCAAAGGCAATCGCGGTATTGCAAAGCGGACAGAATGAAACCACCAGGGGTTTTTCACCGAGAACATCATTAACGATCTCATGCCAGGTCAGGATCTGGAGCGGATATGCCCGTACATTGTCGCCTACCTGAACAAAAACTATCGGTTCTACGTCACTGATCCAGGCATCTGCTTCGGCGATTGACACATAGCTTGGATCATCTATGGCTGGAATCCCGTCTTTTGGTGGGCCACCAGAAAGGACTTCACTATAAGAGATGCTATGTTTGCTAAAATCAGTGGAAAATTGTGCCTCGGCTCCGCTGGGTGGCCGCTCAACTGGAAGACTGGTTTCGGCCTCCACAGCGGAAGCCTCTTCCGGGACAGGTTCGGATTCGGGAGGGTCATTTGCGGGGGTATCTGCCCGGGAGCTGTTCGGCGCACAGGCGGCAAGACCAAGGATAAGGACGAGCGTCAAAAAAAACCATTTTTTATACCGATAAGACATTGGAACTCCTTTTTGTCGATAACCCCAAAGATGCTCGATTTTGAGTCTTTTTCAGGGGTTATATTGTCAATAAGATGTCATTTTCTTATCCCGTCTTACTTTGGTAAGAATTAGAGTCTTTTAATCTTCTATTAGATGCGCTATAATGTTGGCATGCAAACTTCTCGTGATAATCATGCCTGGGTAAGAGACCTGGGTGCTGAAGGTGAAGAAAAAGAAGCCGCATTGGCAGAATTGCACACAATTCTTATGCGCATTTTGCCCTCGGCTCTATCTCGCTGGCTTCCCCCTGAGTCGAGTCATTTTGAAAGCTTTATTGAAGATACCGCTCAGGAAACCATGCTGCGGGTAATCGATCGACTGGATACTTTTGAAGGACGCAGCAAATTTACAACCTGGGTCTACAAAATTGGCGTCCACATTGGGCTGGGCGAATTGCGTTTGCGCAAGTGGAAAGAGGTTTCACTCGATGGGCTGGAAGAGGGCAGCCAACCCGATGAGATGCCTTCCGAACAATTCGCATCAACTGACCCCAATCCTGAAGCGATGCTGGAACGCAAGAACGTGATGGAAATGGTGCAGAGAATAATGGACGAGGAGTTAACTCCCCGTCAACTCGAAGTGATGATGGCAATTTCGGTGCAAGGCGTGCCGATGAGCGTGGTCGCTAAAAGAATGGGCACCAATCGGAACGCCCTATATAAGTTGATGCACGATGCCCGCTTACGTTTAAAACGCCGCCTCGAGCGCGATGAGGTCTCACCTGCTGGTCTATTAGCAGTTTTTGGTCAATAACTGATATGGTAAAAAAATATGAACTCGATCAATCCAATTAAAAAATCTTCATCAATGACGGTTAATTTGCTCAAAAAACTTATCATGACGAATGAGTATGAACTTCCTTGTGACGAGGTTCACTTTCTGGTCGATCAGTATGCTGAGATGAAATTACGTGGGGATGATGTTGAAGGTCTGATGCCAATGGTAAAGCATCATCTGGATATGTGCCGGGATTGCCTTGAAGAATATGAGGCCCTGGTTGCCGCCTTGGAATTTGAAGAAAATCTGTAGATTTTCTGAAAGGGGGCATTCTACAAACAGGGGATCGACCAGGAAGAATTGAATATGATTGACGGATTGGTTAAATCACTACTTGTTCTCGCAGATGTTGTTGAAGCACGCGATCCCTATACTGGTGGTCATCTTTGGCGTGTTTCTCAATTTTCAAAATTATTGGCTGTAAAAATGGGACTCCCGGAAAGGAAAGCCCTTCAAATCAGTTTGGGCGGCTATTTGCATGACCTGGGAAAAGTAGGTATTACTGATGAGATTTTACTAAAAAAAGGAAATTTATCAGAAGCAGAATACGATGTTATCAAGACTCATCCCTTGATCGGACTGAAACTGATTGATGAGCATCCGCTATCAGAATTGGTCTCAAAAGTAATTGTAGAACATCACGAACAAGTGAACGGGGGAGGCTACCCCTACGGTTTAAAAGGTCAGAATATCTCCCTGGCAGCAAAAATTGTCAGCGTAGCAGATACGCTGGATGCCTTAACCAGTACCCGTCCTTATCGGCGGGAGATGCCCCTGGAAAAAGCACTGCAAATTTTGGAGCAAGGCAGCGGAACACAATTTGATAAAACCGTCATCAATCATATTTGTGAATTAGGGCGGGATGGTGATCTTTCCCATATCATAGGACATAGCGCTGAGAAAATACCATTGGTGACCTGTCCCACTTGTGGCCCAGTGATCGCGGTACCGCGCACGGCCCGTGATGGAGATGTGGTTTTTTGCCGCGCCTGTACGGGAAAACTCGTTTTACATCGGGAGGGTGATAGTTTTAATGCAGAAATGGTCGGCAAAACAGAAAACCCAATCGAATTACAATCTCAAATTAATTATGCTGCGATAACCGACCTGATAATTCAGACGGGAGGAAAAATCGGAGTCGTCGATACTTAAAGTAGTACTTTCTCTTAATCCCCTGATTTATCCCAGGTTTTTCCCCCATCTTCCGTGTGGTAAAGTCCCAAATCTGTTAATGCCCAGCCCTTTGTCGCTGAGACGAAATCCAGTTCGCGGAGAATATCTCCGGGCAACCATTCGGAGGCATGGAAGCTCCACGTTTCACCACCATCCACAGTAAAAAATATCGAAGCGCTACCATCCCAAACAACGATCTCATCTCCCGAAATGACGGAAAATTTACCCCTTGTTGGCACAGGCAGAGTCGCTGCCCAACTTTCACCGCCGTCATCTGTGCGGTAAAAGACCATCGCCATTTCTTCGGCTAATAATTGAATGGGAAGAAGACCCCGCATCCCGTCAAAGAAGAGAGGTGCCCTGACCGAAGTTTGGGCATTTTCATACCCGTTGGGCATCGTCAAACCCTGATGCGCCCAGGTAAATCCCCCATCCCGTGTTCGATATAGCCAAATAAAACCATTTTGTGGAACAGAAGCCGATACCCAACCGTTGCGCTTATCACGGAAAGTAATTCCGTTTTTAATGCCGCTATAGGGCAAACTGTCGTCGAGGCCAGGCTGATGGACAAAGGTGCGATCAAAATCTCCGCCCCCATTTTTTGTCTCCCAGATCGCCACACCCTCCGAGCCAACCCCTGCCCCCAGCCCCGTTAGGGCATAGCCATTTTCAGCATCCAGAAAACCAATATAGGAACGCCCAAATGGGGTGTTGCGCCAAAGCCAGCTTGCGCCGCCATCTGTGGTCCGGTAGATCGTCCCTACAGTGGGGCTATCGAGATCTTCGAGAAGGATCCAGCCAATTTTCTCGTCCAAAAAAGCGGATCGTGCGTAGGCGGGATCATTAAAAGCATCTTCGGGGGTGGCATCCAGCCAGGTCTCGCCCCCATCTTCGGTACGCAAAACCAGCCCTGCGGCCTGCCCCCAGCCATTTTGCTCATCAAGCATCTCGATCTTTGTCAGGGATGGCGCAGCGACGATCTCGAAAGCAGGTGTTGCGAGAAATTCAATTGGGGGAGTCGCAGCAGGTTCCCGCGCAGAAAGGGATTCGGTTTCGTTTTCTTCCTGACTGGATGGAACAGGAACACAAGCCACAAGGAGCAGGATTCCGCTGAGGAAGAGAATCCAGGTTTTACAATTATTTTTCATACGACTCTTACTCCTTTTGGACTTGACCCCATTAACCCAGCCACTCAATAACCGTCGCTTCTCCCTGACCAACGCCAACACAAAGGGTCGCCAAACCGTAATATGGGCGATTCTCATTTGGTGCGCGGCGTTTCATCTCGTGCAGTAACGTGGTCAGGATACGCGCACCTGAGCATCCCAGCGGATGCCCCAACGCGATCGCACCACCGTTAACGTTGACGATCTCAGGATTCATGCCGAGTTCACGCATCACTGCCAATGATTGAACCGCAAAAGCTTCGTTGAGTTCGATCAGGCCGATGTCCTCAAGAGTCAGACCAGCCCGTGCTAAGGCTTTCTTTGTCGCGGGGACAGGACCGATTCCCATTGTGCGAGGGGCCACGCCCGCCGCCGCAGAACTGAGGATCCGCGCCATCGGTTTCAGGCCAAGTTCATCCGCTTTTTCTGCGCTCATCAAGAGAACAGCAGATGAGCCGTCATTTAAACCAGAGGCATTTCCAGCGGTGACAGTGCCATCTTTTTTGAAAGCCGGTCGCAATTTGGCAAGTTTTTCCAGCGTGGTGTCCCTGCGCGGACGTTCATCGGTATCGAAAATGACGGGGTCTCCCTTCCGCTGGGGTATGGAAACGGGAACAATTTCCTCAGCAAATCTGCCGTCATCGATAGCGGCAACAGCCCGCTGATGAGAGCGAAGCGCAAATGCATCCTGATCTTCGCGGGAGATAAATCCAGCCTCCTGAAGGTTTTCAGCCGTATTACCCATCGCATCTGTCCCATAAATCTCTTCCATTTTCGGGTTGGGATAACGCCATCCAAAGGCTGTATCCCACATAATGGAGTTTCCATAGGGATAAGCCATCTCAGGTTTGGGAACGGAAAATGGGCCGCGCGTCATCGACTCAACTCCGCCTGCGATGAAAGCATCCCCTTCTCCGACCTTGATCGCGCGGGCCGCATGGTTAACAGCGTTCAGACCGGATGCGCAGAGACGGTTGAATGTGACTGCTGCAACTTCAATCGGAAAGTCCGCCAGCAATGTTGCCATACGAGCCACGTTGCGATTATCCTCACCAGCCTGATTGGCACAGCCGAGATAAACTTCTTCAAGAATGGCAGGATCAATGCCGGTGCGCTCAATAATGGATTTGAGCACAACTGCGGCCAGATCATCCGGGCGAATGGCGGCCAGCGCCCCGCGAAAATTGCCAATTGGCGTACGGACCGCATCGATAATGACTGCTTCGGGCATGGGAAAAACCTCCGTTTTCAAAAACAGGAATGAACAGATTCTACCACTGTGAAGAGCTTGCCGTGCTATAATCCGCCCTGCTGTATGGATAAAAAAACGAAACACACGATGCTATTGGGCTTGCTACCCATATATCAAAGATATGCGTCGTGATGTGGAAGGGCGATCCCATATACTCAACAGGAAAATATGTTTTTTTGCGAAAAATTAATTATAAAGAAAACTACACTTTTTTATCCAATTGGGT
>JACNJN010000087.1:0-14216 GCA_014382535.1 Candidatus Desulfolinea nitratireducens
ATATTTTTCTTGCAATTACCCTATAAAACCTCTATAATCAACCCGTCATGCAGAAAATTGTAAAATGGATCGTTCCTCTTGCGGCACTGCTCGCCATAGGTGCCTATGTATATATTACCCCACCCGGTCTCCTTGGCAAAGCAGATGGCGTTGGTTATGCCATCTGTCATCGCATCAGCGAGCGGTCTTTCCATATCGGCGAACGCCAACTCCCCATGTGCGCCCGCGATACCGGCACCTTCACCAGTGCAGCTGTTACGCTCATCTTCCTCTCTATCATCGGAAGCAAGCGGAGTGGGATGCCCCCCAAAAAGATCATCCTTACCCTCGGGGCCTTTTTTCTGATTTGGGCTATCGATGGCTCAAATTCCTATCTCTATTTAATCAAGCAGACCTATCCGGGGGCATTCCCACAAATCCCCAATATCTATATCCCAAATAATATCCTTCGTCTACTCACCGGCAGTGGGATGGGGATGGGGATGGGCGCCGTCCTCTACGCCGCCTTCAACCAGACCGCGTGGAAAGAAGTGGATGCGCGTCCCGCGCTGGGCTCATGGCGTGACCTCGGCTTGCTCATCGGGACCATGCTTCTTATCGATCTCGCAATTCTTTCCGAATCCCCCATTGCCCTCTATCCAATAGCCTTCATCAGCGTACTGGGTGTGGTCACCTTACTTACCCTGATCTTTAGTGTGGTCTGGATGATGGTGATGAGGCAGGAAAACACCTTCACATCCATCCGGGAAATGTGGCTGGCACTCACCGCCGGCCTGACTCTCGCTTTGATCATGCTCCTTGTCATTGATTTACTCCGCCTGCGCCTGACTGGCACCTGGGGAGCCTTTCCCTTGGGATAAACGGAGTGCTCTTTTTTAACCGCCAGGACGCCAAGGCTATTTACCTAAAAACCTGGCGATAAAAAAAGAAGTTTGGCCTTCTCCGCGTCTTGGCGGTCAGTTTTAAATACAAAAGGACTAATAAATGGAACTCCTAACCGGCATCTTCTCGGCCTTTGGGCTATCCGCAAGTGCAGGATTGAACGCCTATATTCCCCTGCTCGTGGTCTCCCTCCTCGCAAGATTTACTGATCTGATCAAACTTCAATCTCCCTGGGATACGCTCACCAGTTGGTGGATCATTGGTGCCCTGATCGTTCTCGGAACAATCGAATTCTTCGCTGATAAGGTTCCAGCCGTGAATCATATCAACGATATCATCCAAACCTTTGTCCGTCCGGTTGCCGGGGCAATCGCCTTTGCCGCCAGTGCCAAGGTAATCACCGATATGAGCCCGATCCTCTCCATGGGAATGGGGTTACTCGTTGCCGGAAGCGTGCATTCGGTCAAGTCTATTGCTGTGCGGCCTGCGCTCACAGCCACCACCGGCGGAGCAGCGAACACGCCCGTCAGCATCGCTGAGGATATTATTTCCACGTTCCTGTCCATTTTGGCAATCCTGATTCCGATAATTATTGGTATCATTCTTATACTGCTGACAACCACCTATATTTGGTGGAAATGGCGCAAAGCTAACGCCGTAAAACCAGCCTAATGGCTTTATCAAAAGGAGAAGAGATATGACTCAACAACCTTATCAACAAATCCCCCCGCCAACGCCCAACAGCACTCTGGCAACGATCAGCATGATCGCTGGCATCCTCGGCTGGACGATTGCACCCCTACTCGGTTCATTAGCGGCCATCATCACCGGACATATGGCAAAACGCGAGATCCGCGAAAGCATGGGGCGGTTGGCTGGTGATGGTATGGCTACTGCCGGGCTTGTTATGGGTTATTTGCAACTAATTCCATCGGCATTATGTATCTGCGTCGTTCTTGTCATGCTCGCCATGGGCATATCAATCCCCGTACTTGACTCATTTGCATACTAATTCAATCAATTCCTGGAGGCTCTAAAATGTACGATAATATCGCTCCCCCACCCGATGAAGAAAAAAAGAAATCCAATGTCTGGCTGATCGTTGGCATTGTTGCTATTGTATTATGCTGCTGTCTCGTTATTTTTGGCGGTGGCGGTTATTGGCTCTGGATAAACGGAGATGCTCTCCTGGGCGTTGGCTAAATATTTCACTTTGTACTATTTCAAAAACCAAAGAGCTTCCGTATGGAAGCTCTTTTTATTCAGCTAAACGCTGGATTTTACCCATCTCGATCTTCAACCCGATTTCTTCACCCACATTAACAGGATCGGAGAGATAAAAATAAAACCCACCTTTCAGCACCACCTTAAATCGATCCTGCTGAAAAACGACATCCTTCACAGTTCCGCGTAACGGAGACGACAAATTACCAATACGCACATCCCGAGGACGGATTAATAACGTTACGGGCGAGCCCTCGGCTTGCCTCTCTTCAACAGGCATCTTCACAGTTCCAAAGATCGTCTCCACGAGTCCGTCCTTCAATATCTTCCCCTGAACCACATTTCCTGCACCCAAAAACTCAGCCACCCACCCCGAATGGGGACGTGCATACACCTCCGCAGGTGTACCACGCTGGACGATTTCACCATTATGAAGCAACATGACACGATCAGCAAGGGTAAATGCCTCATCCTGGTCGTGGGTGACATAAATCGCAGGAACACCACTTTCCTGCAAAATACTGCGCAATTCCGCTAATAAATACTCACGCAATTTACGGTCAAGCGCACCGAGTGGTTCATCAAATAAAAGTAAATGCGGACGTGGTGCCAATGCCCGTGCCAAAGCAACGCGCTGCTGCTCCCCCCCCGAGAGGTCAATCACATCGCGTGATTCAAGGCCAATCAAATCAACCTGCTGTAGAGACTTCATCACTCGCTGATGAATTTCTTCTCGCCCCAGTTTCTGCATTTTCAAACCAAAAGCGACGTTGTCAAAAACATTCAAATGCGGGAAAAGAGCGTAATCCTGAAAGATCAAGCCAAAATTGCGCTTGTGCGGCGGCACAGAAGAGATATCTTTTCCATTCCAGTTTACCTCACCCTCTTCAGCATTTTCCAACCCTGCGATGATGCGCAGAAGGGTCGTTTTCCCACCGCCTGATGGACCCAACAGACAAATAGTTTCGCCCTCACCAACTTCAAGGGATATGCCTCTAAGTAAGGGTTTCCCTTCGTAGGATTTGTGGATATTAGAAAGAATTAACATAATTTCATACCCAAGGGGCGACCGACCGGTTGCCCTTTCCCTACCATCCCCCCCTCCCCGGCAAGCGCAACTTTTCGATCAGGAAAATACTGAGCGTTGTCAAAATCATCAAAATCGTTGCCATCGCCATTGCCTGACCATAATTCAACCCGCCTGGCTGGGAGAGGAAACGATAGATCGCCGTGGGAATGGTCGGGAAATCCGGGCGCGCCAAAAGAGAGGTCGCACCGAACTCTCCCAGGGAAACGGTAAATGCAAAGGTCGCCGCGGCGAGCACCGCTCGAAAGACAATCGGAAAATCCACCGTAAACCAGGTCCGCAAGGAAGATGCTCCCAGCATGGCAGCCGCTTCCCTATACCGCTGTGGGATAGAGGCCAGCGCGGGCTGGAGTGAGCGGATAACAAAAGGCAATGCTATTATAGTATGCGCCAAAGGAACGAGCCACGGGGAGGCGATCAAATTCAGCGGGGGGCGGCTAAAGGCAATGATAAAGCCCAGTCCCAATGTCACAGCCGATGCCCCAAGGGGCAACATCAAAAGTGGATCAAGAAAACGATCCATGCGGTTGGGTTTTGCCAGGGCCGAGGCCACTGGAAACCCCATTAGCAATGAGAGCGCAACCGTGATCCCAGCATATTCAAGGGAGTTTAGTGCAGCCTCGATCGGCGGTACGTAGAAACGCGATCCCCGTCGGTTGATGAAGAGTTCGTTATAGTAGTCGCTCGTCAGGCTTGTTTGAAGATCGGCGCGGTCACCGCGATCAGCTTCAAGACGGCTCACAGAGCGGAGGGGTAAAGCAAGCATCGGGAGGACAAAAAGCGCAAATAGAATGGTGATCATTGTAAAAATAAAGATGCGTTCTCTTTTATTTTTTGAACGACGCAGCCGGGATTCGGTATCCTGTTGAGCAACCTGGGTGGATGTCTGCGCCAGCATCCGACTGTAGAGAATGGAAAAAGTCAGCGTGCAGAGCAATTGAATGATCGAAAGCAGGGCCGCAACAGGCAAATTAAGCATCTGCAAAGTCTGGATATAAATTTCAACTTCAAGAGTGGAGAATTTTGGACCGCCAAGGAGCAAAATTACACCAAAACTGGTGAAGTCAAACAGAAAGACCAGCAAAGCTGCAGCCAGGATGGATGGACGAAGTAATGGGAAAGTAATTCGCCAGAAAGCACGCCAGGGATCAGCTCCAAGCAGACGGGAAGCTTCGATCAGTCGTGGATCAAGACGGGAGAGCGCGTTGCCCACTACCCGGATGACGATGGTCGTATTATAAAAAACATGCGCCAGGAGGATTGCGCCTAAAGTGTATAAAATATTAATCGGCGGAGAATCCAGGTCGAGGAGATTCATCAGACTCAAATTCAGCCAACCACGCGGTCCAAGCAAGGCATTAAATCCTGCCGCAACGACAACTGTTGGCAACATAAAGGGCACAGCTGTGAGGGCGCGCAAAAGCGCCTTTCCTCGGAAATCGTAACGAGCAAAAAGATACGCTGCAGGTAATCCGACCAATAGGGTCAGCAGCATTGATAACACGGCCTGATAGAGCGTAAAACCCAGACTATCCAGCGCAATTTGCAGAGATTCTGGAGAGAGAAATACAGACGAATTTACCCCCAATCCAAGAATTTTGGTGAGGGGGTAGAAAAAGAAGATTGAGATGAACAGGAGGGCGGGAGCCCAGCGCAAAATCGAATCGCGATACCTAAAGGGTACACTGAGGTGTGAAGAACGCGAAGAAAAAACTTTCTTTTTCTCAGCGCTCTTCGCTACTTTGCGGGTAGACATTATTTCAATACCGTCTCCGTCCAGGCCTGAATCCAGACTTCACGATTTGCCGCGATTTCATCCATGGAAATAGTGGCTGGTTGATCAGAAAGCTCAGCATGTTTCAGGAATACTTCTGGCAGTTCTGCGTCAGAATTGACCGGGTAAACAAACATCTGCAAGGGAATATCTTCCTGAAAATCCACATCCAGCACGAAGTCTACGAATCTTTCGGCCGCGGCTCGTTGCTGGGTTCCAGTCAGGATACCGATAAATTCTACTTGGCGGAAGCAGGTATCAGGCCCAAGAATTGAGGCGGTTGGCGCCTCCGATAGCTCCGTTTCAGCAAAATAAACCTCTGCTGCAGGGCTGGTTCCATAGGAGACAACCATCGGCTGCGGACCACGTCCGGATGAGGCACTGAAATTCGTATAATAGGCCGATTCCCAGCTATTGGCTACTGAAACTCCGCCTTCTTTCATGGCTGCCCAGAAATCAAGATATCCATCTGGCCCAAAATGAGCCACTGTAGCCAGCAAGAATGCCAGCCCCGGTGAAGATATGGCCGGGTTTTCCACAACCAGCAGTTCAGCATACTCAGGTTTCATCAGGTCTTCGAAATTCTCCGGAAGAGGCAGATCATTTTCAGCGAAATAGGCTTTGTCGTAATTAATGCAAACATCACCATAATCCACAGGCAGGGCACGGTTTTCAGGATCGAACTTGAATTCCTCAGGGATGTTTTTCAATCCAGGTGCAGCATAGGATTCAAACAGATCGGCAGCCAAAGCCCGCGATAAGAAAGTATTGTCCACACCATAAAATACATCTGCCAGGGGTGCCTCTTTTGTAAGAATTGCCTTATTGAGAGCAGACCCGGTATCGCCGCTGGCAAGAAACTCCACCTTGATCCCGGATTCATTTTCAAATAACTCAATGACCTTCTCGCTAAGAGCAAAAGAGTCATGAGTCATCACTGTCAATATGACATCATCACCAAACCCGCTTTCCAACTGATTCTCTTCTGGAGAAGATTCGGCTGTCAACGTGCAGGCGGAGAGCAACAAAGCGATCAATAAAGTGAGTAAATTGATTTTTTTCATAATAACCTTCATTCTTTTTTATAGTTAGCACTGTGAATACATAGTAATAAGCCAGAATCGATACTTATTTTTGCCACATCAGATACCATTTCATTGCTGATACCACGGGTTTTATGTGCCTTCAGTGTTTCGTGACGAAGCGGCCAGCGCAGACCTTCGGTTTGGATGCCAGTCACATCCCCGTTCCAGGGGAGGAGGGACACAGTTTCTCCGGCACGCCCGTGGATTTGGGCTTGCCTCCGGACAAAGAAGGCTTCCTCGACCCCGTCCTCTATGCGCAGTTCCAGCCCGGCAAGGGAAGGGTTTGTCAATAAGGACAGGTTGCCAAGGGTATGGTCCAGACGCCCACCCAGCGCTGCCACGAGGCGAATATTTCTGTATCCCAGATCAAGGGCATAATTGAGCGCCAGCTCAAGATCAGTCTCGTCCTTATCCTTTGGATGCTGGATGATCTCAACATGATTCTTTTCCAGAGTAAGGAGATGGGCAGGATCAAGGGAATCGAGATCCCCGATGACAACAGAGGGTAGCAAACCAAGGGCAAGGAGGTGTCGGGTTCCACCATCCACGGCGATCATGAAAGCGTCTGGTTCGAGAATACGACGGGCAGCATCAAGATCTGGCAAATCACCATTGATAAAAATAAGCGCGCGCTTGGACATAAAAACATCCTCGCCGTTGGGAGGATGTTTGATTAATAAATCGCAATATCCCTCCGCCGGCATGATCCGGATCAGGTAATGCGGGTCGAGCGCAACGCGCTCCTCTCAGCCAATAATGGCTCCCCGTTACAATGTGAACCTATTTAACCTTGAATAATGATTGTTGTCAAATTAGAGAAAAATTAAAGGTATAATTTCCTTATCATGGAAAAAATTCTGGTCGTTGATGACGAACAAAAAGATCGCCGAATTGTCGAAAAAATACTGACACGTTTGGGGCATACAGTCGTCCTGGCCAATAGCGGGGAGGCCGCCTGGGAGCTTCTGCAAGATGAAAATATTCGCTTTGTCATCACCGGAGTGAATTTATCGGGAATGGGCGGTATTCAATTAATTAAAAACATCCGGTCCGCAGACTTTCCAGAATATATTTATATTCTTCTCATCACTTCCAATAACACAGATGAGGATATCGTAGAAGGCCAGTCCGCTGGCGCCGATGACTATCTGGCAAAGCCAATTAATCCAACTACATTGGAAGCCCGTGTTGCTCTTGGACAAAAATTACTTACCCTTAAAGATAGTCTCATCCAATCTGATAACAAGCTTGAAAAACTGACAATGGTGGATGTTCTTACCGGATTACTAAATCGCCGCGCGATCTATAAATTTGCGCGTGGAGAAGTGGAACGCGCCCGGCGTTACTCTGATTCTATCAGCATGGTCTTCCTTTGTCTTGATGACCTGAAGAAAATCAACGATGAGCATGGAAACCATGTGGGTGACGATGCACTTAAAGCTGTCACCAAGATCATTAAAGAACGCCTCCGTCCCTACGATGGTATCGGTCGCTGGTCGTTTGACGAATTTCTGGTTGTTTTGCCTGGAGCATCTGCCATAAATGCCGAAAAAGTCGCCATTCGCATTGTAGAAGGAATTGCAGCTATAAAGCTTGCCCTTCCAGAAAGTGGTCATCTCTCACTGCGATCCAACGCAGGTGTTGCCTCTGTAACAAGAATGACAGGCTCTGTTACTCTTCTTGATGATCAACTCCAACTTGCCAGCGAAGCTTTAAACCGTGCAAAAGAGGATGGCGATAGTCAAGTTCAAACCTCATGGCTTTAGAAATAAAATTTTGATTTCAAACCCATCTGACCTCGAATCCTGCCATGAACTTTTGACAATGGATGAACAATTTCGTCTCCAACATCCCCCCCATATATCAATACAAAAAGATACAAAGAGCAAACTGAGAGAGCTTTCCCTACAGGATCCTTATGAGCGAAGAAAATGTTGTAAAAAATGATCTCGTTGTCGCAATGGACTACAGTCTAACAGTAGACAGCAAGGTGATCGATTCTTCGGAAGAGCGTGAACCTCTGGAATTTTTACAGGGTCATGGCAATATCATCCCTGGGTTGGAACGAGAAATTCTCGGTATGAGAATTGGCGAAAGCAAAGAAGTTATAGTCTCTCCTGCTGAGGGCTACGGCGAAACAGAAGAAGATGCTTTTATGGAAGTGCCAGCCAATCAATTTCCCGAGAATATTCCTGTTGAGGTTGGCACAGAAATACAGATTGAGAACGAAGATGGCGAGCCCGCCTACGCGCGCATAGATAAAATTGAAAATAATATGGCGGAGCTAAATTTTAACCATCCACTGGCGGGAAAGGAATTGCATTTCGCCATAAAAATAATTACGATACGCGATCCCACTGAAGAAGAGATGAAGCACGGGCATGTACACAATCACGACCACGAGCACTAAAACAAAAAATCCCCGAAATTATCGGGGGTTTTTTGTTGGGCGGTTATTCTGATATCGCTAAAGCAACAAAATCGATTTCCAGCAGAACTTCTTCGTCCACCTCTGCCACACGCTCAACAGAAGGAATTTTTATCCCGTAATCGGCATAGGCCAACATGGTTTCGGCATGGCCTTCGATCTGCATCTCAGAAATGGGTGTAATTTTGGCCATGAATATGACTTGCTGGGTCACGCCCTTGATTGTCAGGGCACCAGCTATCTCGAAGACAATTTCTTCCCCAATGTTGACCTCATCGGGAAGCAGAATAATATCCGTAGGCCCAAAACTGATGAACTCAAAAGTATTGCTATCCAATATCCTGTTGTGAATCGCACGGTTACGGAAGGTATTGTCCGTTGCAAGGTCACGTGCATTGACCAGGATTTCGCCCACCTCTACCTGCGATTGATCAGGCTCAACGCGAAACTCTCCAGTGACCTGCCTTGTCTTGCCAATCACAACGGTAGGCTGCCCCTCCAATACCTCATTTAAAGTAAAGCGAGCTTCAGATTGTGAGGAATCAATCCGAAAGATACTTGATTGCGAATTCTCCTTAGATATATTTTCTTCGGGGGCACTTTCAGCCGTGGGTTGGCCCTCGCTGGTTTGAGTAACTTCAGTAGCGGGCATCACCGAAGGCTCTTCCAACCCTACACTAGGCGCCTCTGGCTCACGCAGGAAGGCGTAGCCAAATGCTGCTACGCCAACAATAATCACTATGCCAAGAATAGAAAAAAATCGCAATATTCCCTTATTCTTTTTCATTTCACACTCCTTAATCGGATAATTTTCATGATATTTGACGGGCATGATACCATATTAAGAAATGTTATTTGGCGCATCCTACTTATTCTAAGATAAATCTTATATCACTTCCAAGACTCTCATTAATATCCGCCTGTTATGTGGACGGTCACGATGCTCAAAAAGGAAAACTCCCTGCCATTGCCCCAGAGAGAGTTTGCCATAATCAATTGGAATCGTAATGCTGACGTCTGTCAGCATGGCCCGAATATGGGATGTCGCATCATCAGGTCCCTCCAGCGTGTGGGTATACCACGGCTCATTCTCTGAGGCAATTCGTTCCATAAAACTTTCAAGGTCAGCGCGGGCAGAGGGATCCCAGCTTTCAGTGATGAGCAGCGATGCGCTGGTATGTTGCAGAAAGAGATAGCAAATGCCTTCCCCTACCTGCCAATCATCCATTTGCTTGGCAATCAGGGAAGTTACTTCGTGGAGGCCCTTCCCTGATGTACGGATTTCAAGGGTACTTTTATGCCAGTTCATCATTTCGCCTCTCGTTAATGGTTTTTCCTGTTTGTGAAAACTTGCTATGAGATCGTACTCTCACCCTTCGTCAGGATATAGAATCCACGCGGGGATTTCTGGCTGCGATCATAGATAAAATCGGTGACGAGATAACCAGTACTGAAGCCTTCTTCAAAAATTTCGCGGGTAAAGAAGCGCCAGTCTCTGGCGAGGGAGATGTCGGTTTCGCGCAGGGTCTGGAAATTGGTAGGAATTTCGACGAGGGCCAGGCTACCACTTGGGGAAGTAAATTTTGATGGAGGCCTCAACAAGCCAGAATTGGAGTCTGTTTCGGGAGTATAGGGAACTTGAATACCTGCTTGCTGATAATTCCGCAATCCCAGCACAGTCCGGTTTTCTTCATCCAGACGTTGAGAGACTCGTTTAGTATGGGTCCACCAATCAATCTGAAAGCGATCAGAGGCCACCCCTGCATTGAGTTCATCGACCATATCGCCATATTCATTACGTTTATAGGTATTGCAGACTGCGCCGAGACGGGCAATGTTGAGATAGGCATTCTTACTAAGCAGGGGGTCATAGGTCCAGGTGATCTGGTCGATCCCCTGCTGGCGCACCATTTGCCACTGCGCCTTTTTAAGCATAAAGCCAAGATCTTTACCTCGGTGATCGGGATGGACGCCCATCTGATGGGAACAAAGCTTTATCCGGGTTTCTTGCCCAATTTTGGATATGCCGGGAAAACCAAAAACAAAACCGACCATCTCCTCATCTTGAAAGGCACCGATGGCCAGCCCCCCATTGTGGACAAAGGCCAATATAATATGGGCTGGAACAACGTCTAATGGGCCACCGCGCCAAATATCGTCTGACAGCCTTTCGATCAATCGCATTTCTTCAGGGCTTTCAAGAAGACGAATACCGTAGTGGGGCATTTTCATCTCATAAATCTCAGTTTGCTTTTTTTAAATTTGCTTGCTTTTCACGCAATTTTTCAAGCCAGCTCTTTTTGCGAAGATAATCGAGCCTGTAGGTAAAGCGAGCAGGCATCAGCCCAAAGATGCGCGGCAAAGAGTCGGCTTCGCAGGTACGGTCGGTTGCCAAATAATCGAGAAAAAAACCAGAAATTGGGAAATTAGGAATAGAGGCCGCGAGGATCACTGTCAAAACGCGTAATATCGGCGTTGAGGCTGAAAAGATTAGCCGCTTTTTCCCTGTTGCCAAAAGAATCACTTCGACAACCTGCCGCAATGTAAAATATTCACTGCCGCCAAATTCAATACTTTGATCCTGCAAATCAGGATGATCCAGCGACCACAACAAAGAAGTGACCAAATCTTCTACCCAGAGTGGTTGCAAACGTGTTTGACCTTTGTTGGGAATAAACAAAAAGCCGGGGGAAATTCGCACCAACCGGAGAATTTCTGTTGTGAAATTATCCTCAACGCCAAAGACGATGGAGGAGCGGATGATCGTATGCGGGGTTTTACCACGGCGGATATGTTCCTCGGCGATACCTTTGGCCTTTAGGACAGGAAATGCGGACGCTTTATCAGCACCGAGGTGGCTGAGAAAAATGATCTGCTGGACACCTGCTTCGTCTGCAACCTGGACGAGAGTCTTGGTCCCTTCAATATCCGTTTCAAAAAGCTCTGCTTTACTCTCCCCCCCCGCAAGATGATAAATCCGATCCACGCCACGCAGGGCAGCGCGCAATCCGCGTATATCGGTGAGACTAACAACCGCCACTTCAACAGGCACACCTTTTGGCAAACGCGGGCTATGTGGTGATGGGCGTATAAGGGTGCGGACTTCATGCCCAGCTTCAACGAGTTGACGGACCAATGCCCGCCCGATGAAACCGGTTCCGCCTGTAACGAGGATCATGTTGGGATTATACCCTCAGTGAAAACAACAGAGAACTGGTTATGAGCGTCCCGCAGGTTTATCATGAACCTGCGGGACGTTTGACTCAGATAAAATCAACTTGTTTTAGTGAATATCAATAAAGTGAAATATCAATTTACTTTTACTACGGTTCCCATTGGGGCTGCCAATCCGGTTCGGGGTTGTCAGTGATCTGTTGAACGTCGCTCCCATCTGGCAGCATGATAAAGAGATCAGCCTGATCGTTATTCCGCAGGGAATTGTAAGCAATATTTTTACCATCGGGGGAATAGGTAGCTGAGTTATTATTCCCACCAGAGGTGAGTTGGGAGAAAATACCGGTCTCAACTTCGTAGCGATAAATATCTTTATCAAGTGGCGGGCCAGCGGAGAGGAGCAGGTAATGCCCGTCCGGGGACCAGTCAACACCTCCTGTAATACCCAGCAAGCCATAGGTTACGCGACGTGGCGGTTTGTCACTTTCCACATCCAGTATAAAGATTTCGTATTCGTAAAGTTGATCCACGATCATCGCGAGAGCAATTCTTTTTCCGTCCGGTGCCCAGGCTGCACTGACGAGGGTATTTGGGCCGGCATAATTCGGTCCGCCATAGAGCAAACGCGGATTTTCTCCATTATGATCCATGATCCAGAGACCGGCTGGCTCTTCAGCAGGCCGATTTACAAAGATGATTTTTTCACCATCAGGAGAATAATCGGGAGAGAAAACATTCCCAATCTCATGCGTGAGCTCAATAGATTGCGATGTGCTGAGGACAAGCAAGTAGAGGTCAAATGTGCCGCGACTCTGATTTGAAGCGTAAATGATCGCTTCCCCTTTGGGCGAAAATGCAGGGTAGTAGTGATTAATATTCTCGTGTGTAATTTGGAGGAGGCCACTGCCATCTCGATTGACCATGCAGATCTGGTTATAATCACCACGTGTGCAGGTAAAGATAATTCTCCCTCCATGAACACCGGTAGGAAAGGGCTGGGGGGTAAAAGTTGGCGGTGGGAGCGGCGTGTAGGTCGGCGGGAAAGTGGCTTCGACAGTTAACCCTGCAGGGGCCGGCATTTCAATCATTGGAGTCTCAGGGATAAGAATAAAAGCTACTACCAAGATCCCCAGGAGGAAGATCCAAATGGGAATGTTTTTTTTCTTTTTTTGCGAAAATATATTTTTCTTTGGACTGGGTTTTGGCATTCTCAAGTATTCAGGCTCTGAGGCAAAGAGTAAAGTTCATCACTGGATTTGATAATAATCCCTACCAGAAAACCTGTCCAGTTTTTTATCGTTGCCAATGCATTTAAAAACCAGATAGGCATAAGATGACTTGCAAGCCATCTTATGCCTATCTTTATTCAACCCCGCTTTTTCTTAATTCTCTGTGCGAATCAAGTTCAATGCCGACGTGCCATCTTCCGAGAAAATAGTCAGCGTTGCACCATCGCTCTCGAAATCAAGAGTGCCATTGAGCAGCATTAATACTGCGTATTCCTGGTCCATTTGAGGGGTTTCACATGCCATCATGGTTGACGCCAGCGGACCTGTGGAGATGGTATTTCCGGATACTTCATATTCTCCAAAGAAACCGTTACAACCTACATTGCCTTTCAGATTGTCATCATCATCAAATGAGATCGTTGCATCCACATCGGGTAAAGCCATTGTTGGGTTATCAACGGGACCATAGGAGACCAATTCCCAGGTCGTTCCGTTCAATGTAATTGTTCCCGCACAAGCGGTGAGCAGAGTTGCGATCAAAATCAGGAAAGCTACGTTCTTTTTCATTTTTACCTCGTGTTCATAAAAGTTTTATTTTCATCAGGTAGACGCCAAGCAATAAAATAAAGTTCCCAGAAATTCCCTATTCCTTGCTATAGCGCGTCATTGAATCCAGCAGATCGAGGACCAACTCTTTCAGATCACCGCGATTAGGCAACGATCCGATCAGCCCATACATCGGAGCCATACGCTTTGGCAGGCCACCACCCGATCCCCCCAACAGCGCGGAAACCTTGGCCATTGCTTTGCTGATCCATCGCTCCGGCAGGAAGCGCGTCAGAAAATTGGCAATTTTAATGACCCATTTATTGACGCTCTTTTGCATGGATGGTTTACGCACCTTATCCGCAGATTCAGCCAGGTCGTGCAGAAAATCATCTGCAATAGAGATATGCGCATAATTGACGGTCATATGTAAGGATTTTGGGAAATGCTGCCGATCCAAATGCCAGCCGCGCTCTCCCAACTCGTCAGCCATTTCATACATATCCAGACTCTCACCCGACGAAGGATCTGCTGCAATCGCAAAAATGCTCATCTCCGGGTCGCTCAAAGTCTTCAACCCCTGGATTGCGTTCACACCTGCCCGCATTTTCTCAACCGTTTTCATCACTGCTTCGGTGATTTCCAGATAGCCATCCTCACCCAAATAATTCAAGACTGCCCAGGCTGCTGCGATCGGCCCGGCAGGCCGCGTTCCCGCGAGCGTTGGGGATGGGTAAATGCCGCCCGACCAATCGGTGGAAACGAACATCTGATGACGGCGTAATTC
>JACNJN010000087.1:14602-16865 GCA_014382535.1 Candidatus Desulfolinea nitratireducens
TGCACAACACGCACCCCAAAATAATGGGCCGCTTTCTCCAACGCAGGATGCGCACTGCGCGCCAAAACCATTTCAGGCGTAGTGATCGTTGGGCGATTTACGCGCGCCCAATCGCGGGCGGTCTTGACTGCGCAAAGCAGGGACTCCGTCCCGCCAGAGGTCATATTCCCGCTCACCTGCGCATTGCCACCGAGCAAACTGGCCGTCATCGAAACAACTTCGGTCTCAAACTTCTTCAGGCTGGGAAAAGCGGTCGGGTTCAACCCGTTTTCGGCAAAGAACATCGTAAATGCTTCCTGTAACAGCGCATCAACAGCCTCATCCACATGATAGATCAGCCCAAAGGCTTTACCCTGCTGCCACTGTACATCGTGGTCGCGGGCGGTACGCATACTGGTCAACACATCATCTTTTGAACGTCTCTTTGTTGGGAATGGGAGCATTTCTTCCTCCTTGGATAGCATTCCTTAGTGTAGCATTATTATTCAATTTTGCGGATACAATTGGAGACATGAATTCATCTCCAAAGAAATCTCTGGCAGATAAATTGAAATCACTCGGCGTCAAAGTCGGCGCGACGGAGCATCCGCGCCCCAAACCTGCTGAGCATACCCCCATCGAATCGGTCGTTCCGGGCGACTACCGTCAAACCCATTATGGGGAGACCTTCGTCTACGAGCAGCGATATCCGCTAAACCATCTGCATGGGGATATTCCCTTGCTCCCCACCACGCCCCTTCCCGACCTGCTCTCAGCCTGGGCAAAGGATGAGCGGATCAGCAGATTGCCCATTGAGAAATTTGTCTTTTTTGATACGGAAACCAGCGGACTTGCGGGCGGTACAGGGACCTATGCCTTCATGGTCGGTGCGGGGCGTTTTGAAGGAGATGAGTTTATTTTGGCTCAATTCTTCCTTCGCGATCCATCTGAAGAGCCAGCCATGCTCGAGGCTCTCGCTGAGTTTATTGCCCCCTGTGAGATTTTGGTTAGCTATAACGGCAAATCTTTTGATGCGCCGCTTTTGCAAACACGTTACCGCTTGCATGAGATGCCGATCCCCTTTCAAGACTATGCGCATCTTGATCTGCTCCACCTCGCCCGCCGCCTGTGGCGTGACCGTCTCACATCACGAACCCTCCAATCTATTGAAGAACATATCCTCAGTGTTGGGCGCACATCCGAGGAGGTGCCCGGATACGAAATCCCTTATCTCTACTTCGACTATCTCCGTGACAAAAACGCAGAACCAATGAAAGGCGTTTTCTACCATAATGAGATTGATATCCTTTCGCTGGCAGCCCTGCTCAACCACGCGGGAACGATACTCGCAGATCCCTTTGGTGAGGGTGTAAACCATAGCCTGGATGTGATCGCCATCGCCAAACTCTTTGAAGACCTGCACCAGTGGGACGAGGCTGCGCACCTATATGAACATGGCTTGGAAGGGAAATTGCCACAGGAAGATTTTATGCGTGCGGTCAAACGTCTCTCCATTTTACAACGTCGGCGCGGGGATATTGAAGAGGCTGTAAAATGGTGGGGGCGGGCTGCGGAGGATGGTCATATCTATGCGCATGTGGAGCTAGCCAAGCATTATGAACACCGCACCAAGGATTTTGTTGTTGCAAAAGAATATGTCCTGACAGCATTGGAGATGGTTAAGACAGAAGATTTCCCCTTCCACGAGCGAGAGCATTGGTTGGGAGAGCTGAATCATCGACTTGAGAGATTGAAAAGGAAGAATAAGAGTTCTAAAAAGAGGAACTAAAAAGAAGATGAATATTCTCAGTAAAATTGGCAATACACCCTTGCTTAAACTTAACAAGGTAGTCGAATCATCAGATGCAGAAATTTACGTAAAATGTGAATTCATGAATCCTGGCGGGAGTATCAAAGACCGGATGGCCCTTCGTATGATCGAAGAGGCTGAGAAAAGTGGTGAGCTAAAACCGGGAGGGACCATTGTCGATCAATCTACCGGGAATACGGGCCCTGCGCTGGCATTTGTGGGTGCGGTGAAAGGCTACAAGGTTCAATTATTTTTACCAGCCCAACTATCCAGTTCTTACGACCCCGCAGATCGGATCAGGATCGCAAAACTATTTGGCTGTAATGTAACCACGATCGATTTACAAGACCATATATCAAATTTTGATGAGCTAAGCGATATGGAAAGAGCGGCTGCCTTTGTTGCGATAAGAATGACTCAATGCTATCAGCTTGGTGTCAGTGATCCTTCATTTTGGTGGGCCAACCAATTATG
>JACNJN010000014.1 GCA_014382535.1 Candidatus Desulfolinea nitratireducens
TGCCTGCTTTTTTTCGTAATCCACGGGACTTATTCGAGTAAAATCCGTAATATCTGACCATTTGCTCCCCACGATTCGGAATATGGGTTGTTAATTGCGCCAGCCAGTCCAGGGCGTCAAATGTTTTGGTTGTCTTACCGTCCTTCGAATCATAAAAAACTTTTGCCACGCCATCGGTTGACTCATCACACGGTATATAGGTCATCCGTTCTTGTGAGAAGGAGGCTCGAATAATATAGCGTGCCAGGTTTTCCAAGCCTTCTTCATTGTGAGGCCAAATGGCGTTGCCGCAATAAACGTTAAAGCCACTGTGATGCCAATTGAGCATGTTTTCGATCACCGTGTCATTTATTTTACCCTCAGCTTTAAGCATTTTGAACACTTCATGTCGGAAAAGTTCTTCAAGCTCTGCGGTTTTGGGGGGAGGACGGATCATGAAAGCGCTGTCGTTGTAAAAGCAACCATCGGTGGCGAGAACATGTAGGAAGGCAACAATTCAGCGGATAATTTCGCATTGATTGATTCATTGGAACTGCACTTCGTCGGTTCTGTGAAACTGGACGAGCATAAAGATCTGGCCCGGATCCCCAATAATGATCCTGCCTTTGAAGGTTGCAAAGATCCTGATCTCGAAGGAACGAAGGCTCTTCGAGTAGAAAAGAAAGTCTACGGTCGAAATAGAGTGGTCGTGGTTACATACAACCAGAATCTGTTCAATGCGCAATGGCTTACGGTTCAGAATGATATAGCAAAGGCGGCTGAGCGGTTGTCGCTACTGAGCCAAAAGCTGAAGGATCGTGTCGACGGGGTAATTACGAAAGGCAGGGCCCCGACGTTAGTCTCTGTACAGACGCAATGCAAGAAGTTTCTGAGTCGCCAGCATATGAAGAAACTGATTTCCGTAACAGTCACTGAAGGCCATGACAACATTCCACGCATGGACTATGCAATTGATAGCGATGCTCTTCACGATCTTTCGAACACGTACCTGGGGAAAAATATTCTGATCACCAGCAGGAAAGAATGGGATAACGCCAAGGTCGTAACGGCATATCGCAGCCAGTTTATTATTGAGGATGTGTTCAAGGAAATGAAGGATCGAACCACAGGCAGTTGGTGGCCGATGTATCACTGGACGGATTCGAAAATCAGAGTGCATGGGTTATACTGTACGATTGCCCTTCTCATACGGGCCTTGATGTTGCGCAAGGTAAGGCAAAAAGGACTCCACCTGTCTGGCAAACGGGTTCTACGGGAATTGAGTGAGATCCGAGAAGTCATCAATATTTATCAGAAAAAGCGACGGCAAAAAACCGAACGAAGGCAGACAGTGTTTAGCAAGGTATCCGATGTTCAGAAACAATTGATGTCCATTCTAATGCTTGACGAAGAAAAAAATAGTCTTTTAGGGTAAGGAACCACTCCGAGTAACACCCTGAAACGACAAAGGATATTCGCTGTCCTCTAGATAACTAGGAAACTCGTCCTAGATATATTGCCACAATCAAATACGGTTGTATTGATTTACGCATATTAACGCTGGCATGTAAAGCTGGATGCCTCAATGCAGATGGAACTCTAATAACTCGCAATCCCCAGGCATTGAATCGACTGGTTCCGAGGGGATCAAACTTTGCTTATGACATTGAAGTATTTGTAGGCATTGAAAGGTATTCACATTTTCAGCAACGGGAAGAGATCCAAAACAAGCTTAAAACCGAACGTAATATCTCAATTTCAACGGGCGAGATATCAAATTTGGCGAAACGGTTTTTGGGACACCTTCAATGTCTTCACCTTAGCCGCAGTGACGAATTAAAAAGAGCTATGGTGAGAGATGGTGGATATCCGCTAAATATCGATGCTACGAGTGAAGCTGGAAGTGGCACTTTGTATGTGGCGTATACAGACTGGCGTGGGTGGGTATTGGGATCGTGGAGACTGACGACAGAGAGAGCTAATCAGATTACACCTTGTTTAGAAGAAACAGTAGAGCGGTTTGGTATACCAGTTGCGATTATGCGAGATTTGGGGAAGGCGGTTATTCCCGCTACCAAGAATTTTGTTAAGGATCTTGACGAAGACGTCACTATTTTAAGTTGTCACGCACATTTTTTGAAAGATATTGGGAAAGATTTATTGGAGCCATCATACGATGAGTTACGTAAACTTCTTCGTTCTTATGGATTTAAAGCCTCTTTACAAAGGCTGATACGAGAATGGGCCTTGACGCTCGTAGAAGTTGACCCACCCATACTCATACCGAATAACCCCTCGACATTGGTCCTATCGAATTAGCAACCCTGAGATTATTTTCATCAAGTATTGACGAATTTTAATCGCTGTCGTTTCTATTTTGTTTTTCTAATAGAAAATATGTTTTTAGGAGAACAAAGTGAAGCGTGCATGCCTGTGCTGTGGGCGATTGTTTACCCCGAGAGCCAATGTGCCCGAACAGCAATATTGTTCCCGTAGAATTTGTCAGAATGCCAGGCGTCAACGATGGCGGAAGCAGAAGCTCGCCTCCGATGCGGATTATAAAGCCAACCAATACGATGCGCAACGGCGGTGGTGCGAGAAAAACCCGGACTACTGGAAGCATTACCGAGCATCGCATCCTGCATACAGGCGAAGGAATCGTCAGCAGCAAAGTGAGCGCAACAAAAAACGGACCTTGGCACGGGTCGTGACCGAGTCGTTGATTGCAAAGAGGTACGCGTCAAAGGATCAAAGCGATATCATATCGGGTATTTACAGGATGGTCCCCGTTGAGGGGGCCATGATTGCAAAGAGTGACGCGTACCTTGTGAAATTGAATTTAATTACAGGCAGTTATCCGCAGGGACCCTAAAAAACCGATGATTGCAAAGAGATCACTTAATGGGCTTTGACAATGAGCTTTGATATGAGCTTTGCCCATGGAAGCGATCATTCGAGTAAGAGCTGTTGAAATCGTCCACCTTGAGCTGAGCTACAGCCACATCCGTGTCCAAAACAAAAAGGCGGTCATCCGCATGGCCGATGCGATGGCCAACTACGGCCAAGTCATGCCGATTTTGGTGACACCGGCTCGACTGCCCCGATACACCCTCATCGATGGGTATTTGAGGGTGGCTGCCGCCCAGCGTCTGGGAAAGGATACATTGCCGGCTCACATCTTTAATGGTGACGAGAAACAAGCGCTGTGTCACGTTCTGATCAAATCGGGGGAACGCAAATGGGATATATTTGAACAAGCCGGTTTGATACAGGAACTTCACCGTCGGCACGAATTATCCCAACGTGAAATCGCCCGT
>JACNJN010000013.1 GCA_014382535.1 Candidatus Desulfolinea nitratireducens
TACCCGTATATTTGATTTATACCGCGCTGAGCTTGTAGCTGTGATGGTATAGAAACGATCACTCTTCATCATCCCCATCCTGATACGCAACCTTGATCGCACTCTCGCTAATTTGCTGATGGGCGTTGTTAAAAAGATTCTACAGTCCTGGCTTGGGCACAAAGCTCGCATCTCCTGGTAGTTTGAGTAGTGGCGTTTTGATGGCAGGAGATTGAATACTCACGGAAAATCCGTACAGTGGCGCGCCAGGCTAAAAAAAGTCGTTACGCTTTTTCCAGTCAAGGTCCCCGTCTCATCGAAGATAATGGTATTGATCAGGTGGGCCTACTCAAGCGCCAATCGGCCGCGCATCAGGACGCCATTCTGTGCCCCCAGCGCGGTGGTGATAGCGGCAACCAATTAAGCCATTTTTTAATGGATGGGCTGTACAGCAGCACCGGAATAGTGTGTACTCAACTAATCCAAAAGAGCTGAACGGGCGATGTTCAGGATGAAAAAGTGACATGCTATAATAGAGCTATGGACGCAGTTGATGCAAGAGCTTATTTGGAGCGGTGGCGAGAGGTAGAACGGATTGAACGTCTGGAAACACAGGCTGCCACAATCCAGGATCGCTGGCGGCAGTTGAACGCGCTCAGGACGCGTGCTACTCGTCTTGGAATTACGAGAAATGGGGATGACAACGAGATGGAAATCTTCTTCCTATGGGCGGATTTGAGGAGGGCGCATACCCTTGCCTAAAAAAAATGAGCCTTTCCACGATCCTCTTGAAGCCTTAGACCGTCTATTGTCGCATTTTGGCCATCGGGGTGTGGTCATTGGGGGAATTGCCGTTGGCCTTTTGAGCCAAACCCGTTTTACAGAAGATCTGGATGCAATGGTATTGCTTTCTATGGACGATATTCCCCGTTTTTTAGCCATAGCAGAAAAAGAAGGAATTGTTCCACGTATTGACCAAGCCGAAGATTTCGCAAAGCGTAGTCGGGTGTTGTTGTTACGCCATGCGCGCTCTCAAACCAGCATTGATATTTCATTGGGTGTTTTGCCTTTCGAGGAAGAAGTGATTCAGCGAAGTATTCCCCATACAATCGATGATACGTTAACTATCCGCCTGCCAACTCCCGAAGACCTGATCATTATGAAAGCTGTCGCACACCGCCCAAAAGACTTGTTGGATATCCAGGGGATCATTCAAAGTAATCCTGACTTGGACCAAAAACGTATTCAGGACTGGATAACCCAATTTGCTCAGCTTCTGGAAATGCCAGAATTGTGGGAAGATATTGCAAATTGGTTCTAGAAAGGCTGGTCCGCAAAATTAGTCTACGCAAAAAAGGCTTGCTTTTTAGCAGCCTTTTTTGATTTCTGTTGGCTAAGTGCCACACGAGGAGATGGAAATACAACAAAGAGCCGCGATCTACATCCGTACATCATCGGAAACTCAAGGAGAAGGGGTCAGTCCTATTGAGCAAGAAAACGATTGCCAACTTTTGGCAAAAGAAAACGGCTTGATTGTTGTTCATGTCTATCGAGATATCGAGAAATATCGTGTTAAGAACAAACTCGTAGAACCGTCGGGATTACGCTCAGATCGTCCAGGCTTGCTTGTCATGCTTCAAGATGCATCCAGGCGTGATTTTGACGTGATCATCGCCTGGCGTGAAGACAGACTGTATCGAGGCCTGCGAGCCATGCTAATGGTTCTGGAATCTATTCAGCGATACAAGATCACAGTTATGTTGGCGAAAGAAACATTTGATCCTAAAATTGCGCCGATACGAGCCTGGATTGCTCAAATGGAGCTAGAAAGTATGCGGGAACGGATGACAATGGGGGTAATCGCGCGGCTCAAAGCTGGCAAAGCGAATACAGGGCAGGATCGCTACGGATATACCCGTATTGGGGAAAATATCCATATTATTGAAGAAGAAGCGAAATGGGTGCGTCAAATATTTGCATGGTACACTCAAAAAATCCCCCTCATGCAAATTCGCAAGCGATTGATCGACACTAATGCGCCACAAAAAGCGTGCAACATTCCCCGACGCGTCCAATGGTCTCGATCAAGTATTCAGGCTATACTCGGGTCTGCCGAAGAATACGCTTATGGTCTCAAAACATATTCCCGTGCAGGGCAAACCTTTCACATTCCTGTTACGCCTATCATTGATATGCCCACCTATGAGTTATTCGTAAAAATGAGAGAAGAAAACAAAACCTATTCAAAACACCGCAAGAAAAATGATTACCTGCTATCCGGTCATCTAAAATGTGCTTGCAATCTGACATGGCGGGCAAGGACGACGACGCATCGCCGCAGCCGCAAAGGTGAATGGGTTGAGCGCAAGACTCCAATTAGCACATACTTCTGTCCTCAACCCCACAAGGAGCTTAGGCCGCCGGATTGCCCCAAATCCATGAACGCCAAAGATGCAGAATCGCAGGTCTGGGAGAAGTTATATAAGTTTGTCATCAACCCGGATTTCTTACTTGCGCAAGCCAAAGAACTGGTTCACCAACTCCAGCAAAACTATGAATTTCTGCAACATATCCAAAAGGAGTTGCTGAAAGCGTTGGATGAGCAGTCCCAAAAGCGCCAACAGGTTATCACAGATGCAAGAAAAACACGCAGGGATGATGATGCGTTTGCAGAACTGATGCGTGAGCTATATGGTGAAGAAGAGCGATTGAAGAGCAGGTTGGCAACTATTGAGCAAGAATTGAAAGCCTATACCGAGATGGATTGGGAAACAAAAGTCAATGATTATGTAAAGAATCTTCAGGCCAGTATTGAAGAACTGAATAACGCGAATTCTAAATCCCCCGATGAACAACATCGCATCTTTTTGTTGAAAAAACAACTGGTGGACGAGCTTCTAGCTGAAGCAACTATTGATAGTGAGCGCCATATTAAAGTGGCGTTTCGAGCCAAAATCAATGATTTTGCAGTAAGCAAAGAAATACTGAAATTCCCTAATCGCGGAGAAATTGTAACTTGGTTGTAGCGCGTAATTTCAAGAATATTATCTGACAAAGAAGCGCCCTGATAATTCAGAATTATCAGGGCGCTTCTTTATTAAAAACTTACTCCCCAGCCCGGAATTCTGGGGAGCGCGGCATGATGGTCTACGAGAAACATTCTTGGCTTGGGCAAAATCAAACCCATATATATAGACTTTTATGCTGTATAGATTACTTCGATCCCGTATATGGTGGTCAAAATGTGGTATGTATTAAATGTGGTACATTGTTGGGCGGAACTTATACCCGTATATTTGATTTATACCGCGCTG
>JACNJN010000012.1 GCA_014382535.1 Candidatus Desulfolinea nitratireducens
CTTGCTTATTAGATTGCCCTAATTATAGGACAGAATGGAGGAGCGTCAAGAGATTTTAGCCCGATAGAAATCCCCACAAAAATATCTGTGTAAATCCCTAAACCCGACATATCGGTAGTTATTTTTATTAAGAGCCAAAGTGTACAAAGCTTGTACTTACTTATCCCAAGAATTTGCTTCATAACCAGCGAATTAGACTGAATAATCGCCATAATGAGATACCAACTTTATTCGTGGCAAAGAATCAGCTAGGATTCCCCCTTGTGATATACTTACGGCGTAAGCACATACAAGGAGTTTATGATGAGCCGAAAAATTTTCAAAACAGGCAATAGCGCCGTTGTTTCTTTACCAAGAGAAATGTTGGACGCACTCAAAATTCAGGATGGTAGCCAGGTAGATGTCATGTTGGATCAGCCTAATCGGCAAATCATCATTCGCCCCACCGAGCATCCGCCCATTGCTGGGGTAGATGCTGACTTTGCTCGTCAGGTCAGCGAGTTTATTACAGCCTACCGTCCTGCACTGGATGAATTGGCAAAATGACCCAATATCTCAGTGCAGAACAAATTCTATTCATTCACGCCAGACTGATTGAAGAAACCGGGGGAGAAAGTGGCATTTATGATTTGGGGCTATTACGCTCGGCAGCGGCGCGTCCTCAAGCAACCTTTGACCAACAGGAATTACATCCTGATATTTTCTCCAAGGCAGCTGCCCTGCTTGAATCTTTAGTCAATAACCATCCATTTGTTGATGGCAACAAACGCACAGGGATCACATCCACTGTGCTATTTTTGCAAGCAAATGGGTACCAATTTAGTGCATCTCAGGAAGACTTAGCCGCCTTCACATTAGCTGTTGCCAAGGGGGCAGAAACACTTGAAAGCATGGTAGTTTGGCTGAAAGCACATACGCTTTAGAAACATACACTGAGTAGCGCTAACGATAATCAGATGAGCATTTTGTTATGGGGATACCCAGGATATGCTCTCAAATATCTCAAATCTCCAGAACAACATCTCTAATCTCATTTTCAATTTCCAACACTATCCGCAGATCATCTTCCTGAACTTTTACTTCAACTCTCTTTTCCCTTTGGAAAGATAGCAAGAAAGCTCTCAGGGCAATAAGTTCACGGTATGTATATTGTTGCCGTTTCTAGTACGAGGTAGGGGGAAAAAGAAGGAGATCTCCATCAAAAGAGCATAAAACACACAGAGCACCTAAAAATGTCGCTTCCTTTATATAGCCTACGCATGGATAGCTTCCACAAAAGGGCTAAGTGAAGATGTTTTTGCTATGCCTAACCCCCTGACTCCACTGGATGGCTTGTTTTTTTCTATTGGCATATTCTCTCCGCTCCTTTTCTAAGTTCAAACTTCCTAATCCATCCAAAGCATAAAAACTCCCGCTTACATTCCTACATATCGGTATTGCCCCTATCTCTCTCCCGACAAGTCGGCTAAACATTCCGATATGTCGGTGCATTCACAGGGGTACCCCGCCATCATTTACAGTATTCTCCCCGCCATGGCAGAAGACTATCAATCAAAAAAAGAGCGCTGGAAAAGGCTGAGACAAAACTTTCCAACCCCATTACAGAATATTGCCTTGAGTTCTGTAGATGCAATTGCGTCCTTACAACAAACCGCGCTTCTATTGCTGGCAGAGATCAATGATCAGATAGAGAGCTTACCGAAAGCGATCCTCTTGCTCGACATTTTTCCCGATATAGATAAAGAGAGCTTGCTCGGTCTTGTCAATGCAAAAGGCGAGATTTCCTGGCAGGCGATCAAATCACCAGCCGCAGAAAAACGACCTGTGCTTCAAAAGCCTGCTCAAGCATTCACAGAAGACATCCTCTCCCTCGCGGATCACCTACAAAGCTTCTATGCAAAGATGCCACGAACCGCCGCAGAATCATTGGCATCATCCAATGCCATGAAAGACGCACTCAATGTCGTCATGGCTGTGCGTATCGCGCGCGAAAGCACAGCTTCAGATTTTGTCACCCTCTGTCTATACGGTCTTTTCAAAGAATCAGAAAAACTCCTGGCAGAAGATATTAAAGCAAATCCATCTTTTCTCAATGCAGCCAGACAAAGCGATCTATGGGATCAATAATCCCCAAAGCTATTCCAACTATTTTCAGGAGAAATAAAAATCATGTTGAAACGCTTACTCAATAGTGGCATAAACGTCGCCGTTTTAGGAATATCTGTGGCACTCTTTCTGGTCGCGCTATTCGCCTTACTTTCAATCGGGAATGCCCAAAAGCCGGAGACCCTCGATATTCTTGCAGCAGCCCAGGCTCTCGATATTGGCGACACGATCGGTCAGGGAGACCTGATTATCAAAACCGTCTTTCAGGATGAAAATGCCAGTCTCTATATTCCAGCGGATGAAAGCGATTCTCTTCCGGGCAGTCTGGCTGTCTTGCCAATCCATGCCGGACAACCCATTATGCGAGACTCCATTATCTCTCCTGCCGCTGAAGGCACCCGCTTATCTGCTGCCTTAGCGTCTTATCCATCGGGCAACAGCTTATTTCCATTTCCTCTGGATGCGGCAAATGTAATTGCCCCCGATATTACAGCCTTCTTACCTGGCGACAAGGTCGCGATCACGGTCGTGATTGGCAGACGACCGCAGGAAATTGAAACCGCAACCCCTGACCCAGACTTCACTTTGCCAGATTCTCTTTTTGATGCTCCAGAAATAATCGCAACGATAAATCCTCCTTCCGAGGAAGAAGTTGCTGTAGAAAAAGCACAACAAGAATTGGAAGAGCGTGCTTTTCCGCCATTAGCAAAAGACTTATTCCCGCAAGGTGCGCTGGTGATTTCTATTCAGGGATTACCGCCAGAAGTAGTTGATGCAGGAAATTTAGAATCAGCGACCGGCACAGGCACGAATACCAGCTATTCAAGCTTCTCCCAACCCGAACGCCTGATGCTCCTGATCCCGGATGAAAGCCGCGAAGAACTGGCTCTATCCCTGCAACAAGGGAACCTGCTGATAGTCTCCCTGATTAAAGACGGACAGGATGGCCCATCAACAGGTTTCACCTACTGGGATTTTGAAGATCTATTCAAGCTGGAACATAGCCAGGCCGGGGAATAATGCCATGAGAATCTTATTAGTTGGTGCAGGCAGCGTCACCTCCCATATCAATGTGCAATTGGGCGAACAGGGTCATAGTGTTGAAGCGCAAATGGCA
>JACNJN010000021.1 GCA_014382535.1 Candidatus Desulfolinea nitratireducens
GATGCCATTTATATTAATGCAGATCATATGAAAGTGGATGATTGTCAACAAGTGATTAGTGCCGTGACAGATTATTATGGTCGGATAGATATTCTATTCAATAATGCCGGGGTAGTAATTCAAGGGAATGCCGAAGAAACAACAGAAGAGGAATGGCAAAATGTGATAGCGTTGAACGTGACAGCGGTCTGGCGAATGAGTAAGCTGGTTTTGCCCCATATGCGGAAAAATGGAAAAGGGGTGATCATCAATAATGCCTCAGATTGGGGGATCGTAGGAGGAAAGGATGCTGTTGCCTATTGTACGAGCAAAGGGGCTGTGATCCAGATGACCAAAGCAATGGCATTGGATCATGCCAGAGAAAATATCAGGATAAATGCAGTTTGCCCGGGAGATACTTATGTGCAAAGATGGGTAGACAAAGGATATTTTAATAATTATGATCCGGTTGATGAAGATATTGCCAAGAAAGAGTATGGAAAAGAGATACCAATTGGCCGTGTCGGAGAAGTTGATGAAATTGCGCGAGCGGTAATATTTTTAGCGAGCGATGATGCCTCTTATATTACAGGAACAACTTTAGTAGTTGATGGTGGAAACACTGCAATGTGAAAAAATGATTTCAGCTTTACCATGTGAGAAGGGGATTCTTTATGGATCTCCAGTTGTATTGAGCTGGAATACGGTCTATACTTATATTCCATATGGGCATAATCTCTTCAACTCCGACAAAAAATACTGTAGTCCCCCCGCAGGTCGAATTCGGTGATATTACGCTCCCCAGTACACGACTGCATTATGTGAAAGCTGGCAGCGGGCCACCGCTGGTTATTGTCCCAGCTACGGTATCCCTTATTCGCCAGTGGCTGCCGCTGGTGCAGTTCATGGGACAGCGTTTCACAACTTATTTTTTTGAATTGCCAGGGCATGGTGGATCCACGCCTTATCCTGAAAAGTTTGAGAGCAGCCGCGTTCCTGAAACAGTCGAATCCTTTGTCGATGCCATGGGGCACGGCACCTTCAATCTGATGGGGTTCTCCTTTGGTGGTCTGCTGGCTTTGCGCACCCTCGAGCGCTTGCAATCAAGGATATCAAAAGTGATCCTGCTCTCGCCCAGTCTCAGTCAACGTGCGCTAAAATGGTCGATATCTCGTCAATGGATTTTTCGAAACTCAGTCAGGGCTTTGAAAAACACTTATGTACTCAAGGGGACACATTACATGATGAATATGCCCCAACTGGAAGAGCCGCTCACCCTTGCTCTTAGCAAATTCAGCAATGTGGACAGGCGAATCCTGAAAAGCAAAAATGCCATCCGCTTGCCCTTATCCACACTGGACGTATTTGCCTACACTGTAGATGAACTTCTTCAAATGGATTATCAGTACGAAAACGCCCCTTTTAACACACCCTGCTATTTTGGCATGTCGGTTAATGACGATATCCTGAATTATGAGATGACGGAAGAGATCGTGCGCAGAAATTTCAACAATATCACTATCCAAAAGTTCACCCATCCCTATCATCAGCCCCCTGAGCCCCCTACTTTTGAATGGCTGGTGAAAGAGTTCGGTCGTTTTCTGGATATGATTATATAGAAACACAGAGTAAGGTAAAATAATAGCCGTACCGAGTTTGAACCAGATCTGTTAGATCGCTATTTTCCCCTGTGGGAGCTGGCGAATTCAGCCGGATCCGCAAAACAGGCTTTCAGCACAGATTTTCTTTAATAAGATTTATTAGGAAGGGAATAATGTCAAAACCTTTGGAATATAAACTAGAGATTTATAATTCTGAGAGTAAAAACGAATGCATATATTCATTCTCATCTAAAACAGTCTTCCCCCCATTTACTGAAGGAGAGGCGCTTACTTTCCGATATATGGGCATAAGCATGAATATCAGAATAATAAAGATTGAACATATGATATGGGAAACTGAAAAGCTATGCAGTTTTACCACGATGCTTATTACAGAAGAAAATGAATCCATATAAGCATTAAACAACAATCCGCCTGTTCACAATTTAACTATTGGTCACAGTTACAATATCGCTCATTACTGATAATTTGGATTTGGCAAATAAATTTTCAATCAAAAGAGGGTCTGAATACGCTAAAGGTCTGGCTCCCCCTGCGGGGACAGGTGAATCCAGCAGAGCCTTTTTTTATATTATAATGTTGTGCACATATGCAAAAGGGGATCTTTTTTAATCACCAAAGGTTAGTAAGGGAATGGGTATGGACAAACCATTTGCGCTAATTATTGAAGATGATCGTGATATTGCCTCGCTATTTAGGCATATTATTGATATTGCCGGATACCGCACAGAGATCGCTTTCCATGGGCAAGCGGCAATCGAGCGCCTTCGCACAAGCAAACCAGAAATTGTAATATTAGATTTGAATTTACCGGGGGTTACTGGTAATGATATCCTGTCACTAATACGAAAAGATCAACGATTAACCCAAACCAAGATAATCGTGGCTACTGCTCACGCATATATGGCCGATAGTTTATCTTATGAACCCGATTTGATATTGCTAAAACCTGTTAGCCTTGATCAATTAACAAGATTTGTAAAACGTTTCTCTGATCTGGAAGATTCTCAAAAAACAGCACCTATTCAGGGGAATCCCTGGGATGAAAGCACGGGTCTTTACAACAAATCTTTTTTCATGCACCGATTAGAGAGTTCTCTCAGGCAAGCTAAAGAAATAGATGATTATATTTTTGCGATGCTCTCATTTAAATTAGACCAAAAAGGACCACTAGACGCGCAAAGCTGGGATTTAATTCTCCGAAAGACAGCAGAAACAGTAAAAAATGTTATCCGCCCTTATGATACTTTTGCCAGATTCGAACAGGGTAGTTTTTATATCCTGTGTGAAAATTTACTCGATGAAGATACGCCAAAAATGATTGCAACTCGCATAGAAATAGCGCTGAATAAAATTTTAGAAGCTATCGGATTCCAGGTTCAAATGCCAATTACGATAGGTGTTACACATAGTGACAATGGATATGAAAAAATCGAAAAGATCCTTCAAGATGCAAAGAAGGTAAAACCCATCGATGGATAGTTCCCCGATATATCCTTAAAATAAGGTTTGCGTATTTGGTAGCACTCTTCGACAGAAAGATCATCCCCTTCATCGCAGCTGAATAAGCACACAATTAATTATGCCTCTGGATTTCTTCGTCCTTTTGGCGATGATTTTTCTTTTCCCCTATATTAATAACTGCAACCCCAATAATACTCCCATCCCAGCGATGATCGTCCAGACGATATTCTTTGTCTTCCACGCAACCAGCATTGCGACGATTCCCGCCAGCAGGCGTAAATTGCTAATGGAGATATCCACTGTCCCACCGGGCATAACCAACTCCGGGACAATAATCGCTGTCAAAACCACTACGGGGACAAATCGCAGCGAACGCTGAATTAATTCTGGGGGTTGCCAGCGGTCAAGGATCACAATAAATGAGAGACGAATCCCAAATGTCAGGATGCCTACGGTTAGCATTGTCAGCCAAAAAGAGTTCATTCTTTTTCACTCCACAGGCCGACGATAATTCCCACCATCGCCGCGACGATCAGGTTTAATTTATAGGGCAATCCCGCTGTCAGGACGGCGACGACACCTGCTGAAATCGCAGCGAATAAGCTGGGCCGGTCGCGTAAACTTGGAACAACCAGCGCAATAAAGGTCAGCGCAAGGGTAAAATCCAGTGACCATCCCGGCGGGACTTGCGCTCCCAGAAAAACACCGACCGCTGTGCTGATCTGCCATGACGTCCATAAAGCCAATCCCGCCCCCAAAAAATACCAGTATTTGTGGTCACTCTCATCTTCACGGTTGTAGCGTGTGATCGCCACGGCGTAAGCCTCATCGGTAAGCAGGTAGGCCAGGATCGTCTTCCAAATGGGATTCAATCTTCGCAAATGTGGCGCGATGGATGCGCTGTAAAGTGCGTGACGGAGATTGATCACGAATCCAGTTACGATCATGATCAATGCGGGAGTTCCAATGCCTGCAAGCTGAACCAACATGAATTGGGCTGATCCGGCAAAGACGATCACCGACATGGCCTGTGCCTCTGCTTCGGAGAGGCCTGCGCTGATTGCCAGGATGCCATAGATCATCCCAAAGGGGATCACCCCAACAAGAATGGGGAGTTCATCTTTGACGCCGTGAAGGAATTCGTTTCTTGCGTTTTGCATAGTTTTATCCAGAATTCGCCAATTATACCCCCCTCGCTTTCCCCATTTCGGATCAAGAAAATGATGGTACGAGGGGGCGTATATCTTACATAAAGATAGTTTCTCGTATACAATTCAGATAGTGTACGAGCATATTTTTACAAAAAAGATTCATTTTAACAATAAGGAGAGATCTGATGAGCTTTCTTGGAAATTTGATCTGGTTAATATTTGGGGGATTCATCTCTGGGATGGGATATATTTTCGGCGGGTTGCTGACCTTTTTAACGATTGTCGGGATTCCTTTTGGTACCCAGGCAATTAAGCTGGGCGTTGCTACGATGACTCCTTTTGGGCGTGAGATCGTGATATCCAAAGAAGCAGATAATCCCCTCAACATGTTATTTAATATTCTTTGGGCAATTTTCTTCGGTTGGGAGATCGCTATTTCCCATCTTTTGCATGGTCTTGTTTTGGCTATTACGATCATTGGCCTACCCTTTGCCAGACAGCATTTCAAGCTTATTCCCCTGGCTTTATTCCCCTTTGGCAAGGAATTGCGGTGACCCCCTCTGTCCTACGGACATTACCCCCAAATCCTAAGTCAGGAATTTAGGGGAGATATCCAGAATAATAAGGAAAATCATGAATAATTGGATTGCCCTCGCGATCACTTTTACAGCTGCCCTTGGATTTTTACGCCTGATGGATTTCTTCGCTCATCGCGGATGGATCGAATCTCGCCTGAGTCGCAAGATCATCCATATTGGGACGGGACCGATCTTTGTCTTATGCTGGCTGCTCTTTGACAATATGCCTGCTGCACGTTGGATGGCTGCTCTGGTCCCCTTTGCGATCACCGTCCAGTTTGCGTTGATCGGACTGGGGATTCTCAAGGATGAAGCCTCGGTGAAAGCCATGTCTCGCACCGGAGACCCCAAAGAAATATTGAAAGGCCCCCTTTATTATGGGATCGTCTTTGTATTAATGACCCTCATCTTCTGGAAGGATTCACCTGTTGGCATCATTGCGTTGATGCTGATGTGTGGCGGTGATGGCATTGCGGATGTGGTCGGGCGGCGGGTCAAATCGGCAAAATTACCCTGGAGTCCTGAGAAATCTATCGCCGGGTCGTTGGCGGTTTTTGTTGGGGGCTGGCTGCTTGCTATTTTGATGGTGGCCATTTATGGGGTTGCGGGCGTTTCCGGCTTTTCATCCGCCGAGTCTATTTTGCCTATTACGATCATCGCCTTTGGCGGGATGTTGGTCGAATCTCTTCCCTATAAGGATATTGACAACCTAACAATTACGATAACAGCCGTGATTTTGGGGAGTTTTTTCTTCTAAAATTTATTTCTGTGGTAGAAACTAATGGTAAGATAATGTATCGCTAGGAACTTTTCTTTTTGTGAAATACATTATTTTAGGACCCCTCTTTTCCTATGTTAAAAGTCATCCTGCCAGCGCCTAAACTTATCCATCCCTTTGGTGTGGCTGCGCGTGAATTACGTGTTCATAACCGACCTCTTTTTTTGTTGCAAAGAGATCTGCTTGAGAAATACACAACCCGTGAAATCGAATTGCAGCCCGGGGAACATTTGCCGCAAAGGCGCGAGGAGATGCTGGTTTATCGTAATAATCTCTTTTTCGACCGGGGTTATATCGATACTTTTATTATGATGGCCCGGAAAACCGGGCGGGCTTGCCGGGCAGCCTTTCATGCAGAAGCTCCCGCGTTTCGTGAACATGCGCTGCCTCTTTCAACCTCATATACATCAGCCGGAAATATATACTTTGCCGATCTTTGGTATTATCCGCGCGGCCCTGTTGCCGATGCGCGTCCAATGCTGATAAATATGGAGCCCAGTGAGCTTGGTTATTATCATGTCCCGACCTATATGGCGGACCAAAGTGGGGATCTGGTTTTTCAGGTGCCGATACGCTCTTTGCTGGCAATTGATTCGTGGGTCCATATCTTTATTGCTGATGTGGTCTTTGGGGTATTTGCAACGGGTCTTCGGTTTGAGAAAAGGCTCAAAGAAGACCTTGGTTTTAAAATTAAGGTTTTGGGAAAGGCTCTCTATGAGGGTCGGCAGGTTTTGGAATGTTCCGAGCTGGTTAAAATTGGCAAAGATTGTGTTATTGACCCGAAGGCGATCATTCATGGACCAACGATCATTGGAGATGGGGTTACCATTGGCGCAGGATCAGTAGTGGAAAATTGTATTATTGGTGATAATGTCAATATATCTCAGGATTGCCAAATAATGCTCTCGGTCGTTGGTGATGGAACATTTTTACCATTCAAGTCGGCTTTATTTATGACAACTGTTATGGATAATAGCATGGTTGCGCAAAATACCTGTTTACAGATGTGTGTGATCGGGAAAAACACCTTTATTGGTGCTGGTTCAACCTTTACGGACTACAATCTGATCCCCGCACCAATCAGGGCGATGGATGGTAATAATGAGCTAAAAAACTCTAACCGCCCGGTGATAGGGGGCTGTGTGGGGCATAATTGCCGAATTGGCGCAGGGATGATCATTTACCCGGCAAGAACAATTGAATCAGATGTCGTTTTGGCAGCATCCAATGAACGACGCGTGATTGATAAAAATATATATTTCAAAGATAGTGACCATCACAAACTACGATTAGGCCATTTACATATGACACCGTACCATCAAAAAGAGGAATCCTGGTAATGTATGGACAGTTTTGCCTTCATCATCCACCCCATTGACCCGAAACGGGATGTCAGTCGTAAATTCCCGTTGCTGGGTCGCATTCTTAGCGAAGGACAAATTGATTTTTTCTCAACATTCTTTCCTCCGGTATATCTCTCGGAAATCGAAGGGATCCGGTCTGAGGCGACTGGCAAAGAGATCAAGGGCTGGTTTATTGCCTGCCCCTATACGCCGCGCCGTATGTTGAGTTTGCCTGAGAAGTCAGTCTATCGTAAAATTATCCAGACAGGGCGCATGGCAGAAAAACTTGGTGCCAAAATTCTTGGGCTGGGTGCATTCACCTCTGTTATAGGCGATGCCGGTATCACCATCGCCAAGGGACTGGATATTCCTGTCACGACCGGGGATGCTTTTACCGTCGCTATTGCAGTCGAGGCGCTCCGTGAAGCCGCAAAGCTTATGGGCATTACCCTTGCCAAATCAACGGCAGCAGTTGTGGGCGCGGGCGGAGCGATTGGTCGCGTTTGCGCAGAACTTTTAGCAGATGATGTATCAAAACTCTATCTTCTTGGGCGTCATCCGGAACCTTTAGAAAAGCTAAAAGCAAAATTGGATGTTTCCTCTCGGGCGGAGTTGCAAGCTAGTACAGATCTCTCCCATTTAGCGGATGCCGATCTAATTTTGACCGTGACCAGCGCGGTCAACGAAAATGTGATCCGTCCCGAGCATCTCCGGGCTGGAAGCGTGGTCTGTGATGTGGCTAGACCTCGTGATGTTTCTGCAATGGTAGCAGCCGCAAGAAATGATATATTAGTGATAGACGGTGGGATGGTTGACATCCCCGGTGCAGTTGATTTTCATTTTGATTTCGGTTTTCCAGAAGGCAAGGCCTATGCCTGTATGGCAGAGACAATGGCTTTGGCTCTGGAAGGTCGGTTTGTAGATTACACATTAGGGAAAGATATTACCCGTAGTCGTGTAGACGAGATCGCGATGATCGCAAAGAAACATGGCTTTCGGTTAAGCGGTTTTCGTTCATTTGAAAAGGAAGTGACGCCAGCTCAGATCGAGATTGTACGTCGTAATGTGGCAAAAAGAAATTAGTACTATCCTGAACCTTTGGAGGATCTTATGGGAAATGCCCGCCTTTTGGTTGTAGAAGACGATCCCGACATCTCAAATATGCTAAAAATTTATTTCAGTAGCTTGGGCTTCGATGTTGATGTTGCTCTTCGTGGAAACGATGCGCTGGAAAAAACCCGGCAAGTTTTGCCTCACTTAATTATCCTGGACATCATGCTTCCCGATATTGATGGCTATGAGGTCTGCCGCAACTTGCGCACCAGTATGCGTACAAGCCATATTCCGGTTATTTTTCTGACCCAGAAAGATGAGCGCAGTGATAAGCTCCAGGGGCTTGAGCTGGGCGCGGATGACTATATTACCAAGCCCTTCGATATCGAAGAGTTAAAATTACGCGTGCAAGGCGCAATTCGACGTTCAGAACGTGAGAGTCTCACCGATCCCCGTTCAGGTTTACCAGCTGGGCGCTTGATCGAGGAGCAGCTTCGCCGCATCATCCGCGAGAAAGATTGGGCTTTAATGGATTGTCGAATCAGTCAATTCTCCGCGTTCAACGATGTGTATGGTTTTGTTGCCGGAGATGATGTCTTGCGTTTTTCGGCAATGCTACTGGGCGAAATAGTTGATGAGTTTGGGTCACCAAATGATTTCATCGGTCACACTGGCGGAGATAATTTTATCGTCATCTCATCGGATGAAGCCATCTTGCAGATCAAAAAGTCTCTAAAGGATCGTTTTGATGAAGAAGTGCAAGCTCACTATAATTTTATGGATCGTGACCAAGGGTTTATACAATCTGCGAATGCAGAAGGGGAGATGGTCAGATCATCTTTTATGAAGATGATGATCGGAACGATATCTCCAAAAGAGCACCTCTTTTCAGACATTCGGGAAATTACAGAATTAGCGGCAGAGTCTCGCCGCCTCGATACACCTACCGGGGTTTAAGGTCTTTTCCATTATGGATGCAGGGATTGCTTCAGGTCTCATTCTCGCGTTGGTAGGGCTGGTGCTAATTGCACTGGTTTGGGTTTTAACGCGCTGGGTTTTAAGTGTCCGCCCAACTTTGCAAGCCGCTATCGAATCTCCCTCGAAAGAAACCCCTAAACACGGAGATGCTGTTTTGGTAATCCATTCGGGTGGAAGAATCGATTACGCAAACGCGACGGCCAGAGAATGGTTTGAGTTGACCGAAAGAGAGACTCCAAACCTGGAGAGAATTGCACGTCGAGCACGACCAAGCGATAAATTTTGGGAATTATGCGCAGCGGAGGGACAGGCTCATTTTTCAATTGCAGGAAAAATGGTTGAGGGAATTTCTTATCAGGTGCCGGGTAAAGATCCGCTGCTTTTGCTTTCTCTGCGACAACTAGAATTATCCACAGGTATCGCGGATGCTCAAGATATTTCAGGCTCGGTACTGCGAATCATCACTGATTTTGGACAAGCAATTGCTGAAAATCTCAACCTGGATGCCACCCTTAGTGCGGTAATAGAAAATGTAGAGAGACTGGTTCTCTCTGACATTCTGGAAGTCAAAGTTTGGGAGAAAGCGAGACAATCCTTTATTTCTTATCGCATAGGAGTAGCGGATGGAAAATCCCAACTTGAACGAAGCGACAACACGCGTTTTGGAAATTATTCGGCTTATATTGCAGAACAGGAAGATGCATTATTTGTTTCGGATACACAAACTTTTGAAAAACTTCGTTTTCTGGAAGAAACAGATCAGTTTTCAATACGTTCATATATTGGTATTCCTCTTCATGCGGGTGGTGAACTGGTGGGATTATTAGAAGTCGGGCAGATAGCAGCGGATGCATATGCCCAGGAAGATCAGGACATCCTTCAAATGATTGCAGGGCAGGCTGCTGTAGCAATTCGAAATGCCTTGCTCTATGAAAATGAACAGCAACGAACGAGGGAACTCACCAGTTTGGCAAATTTGGCGCAAGCAGCAGGTTCTTTACAAGACAGAGAAGAATTTTTTTCTACCCTGGTGAAAAATATTCGACCGCTCTTTGATGTCAAAATTCTTGGATTTTTACTCTATGATGAGGAACGCCGGATGTTGGAAGGACAAGTTCCCTTTGAAGGGATGCCTTCTCATATTGTAAGTGTCTATCGTTCTGAAATAGTAGCTGATAGCGTGGCAGAAGAAATAATCAATGCGCAGCAAGCTCTACTAACCATTGAAGCAGCAAAAGATCAGCGCTGGGAAGAACTTCACCTTCAGAATATTGCCCAGGCAGCAAGTTTGCATGAATCCGCATTGGTTCCCTTAATTTCCAGCGGACGCTTTTTGGGTTATTTACAACTTTCGAATCATATTCAGGGTTCGCAGGAATTCAATGAAAACGAAGTACATTTGATGAATGTCGTTGCCAATCAAGCGGCAACAATTATCGACAATGCGAGCCTTGTTTTGCAAACCCGACAGCGTGCTCGTCGTGCTGAAACGATGAGGCGTGTTGCCAGTTTGGTTTCCTCATCAGCAACGTTGGATGAAACACTTCATTTCTCGATTCGGGAATTGGTCCAACTAATTGATGCGGATACAGCGGTCCTCTTTTTGCTCGATGAAGAAGAGGGGGGGCTAAATGCGCATGAAAAATCAATTTATGGCATTCCTGCTGAAAGCATAGGGAAATTCTCTAAAATCTATCTTGAGGATCCTCAATTCCGTTTTACAGTGACCGGCAGCCAGCAATCTTTCAGGTCTGGTAACGTGCAAGCTGACCCTCGGATTACGGATTTTTATCGGCCGATGGCCGATGCCTCTGAAATGCAATCAGCTTTGGCTGTGCCACTTGTAATTCGAGAGCATGGTATAGGGGAAATATTCTTGGGCAGCCGATTTCCAGACTTTTTTACAGGTTACGATATTCAAGCCGCAATCACAGTTTCTGAGCATTTAGCGATTGCGGTGGGGTCATCACGAGCTGCAGCACAAACTGATGAGAGTTTACGTTTGCGTGTAGACCAACTAACAGCCCTTTCACGTGTTAGTCGAGAATTGAATAGTAATCTCAACCTTAAACATTTATTGAAGGTTGTTTATGATGAAGGTTTGCGAACAACCAAAGCTGATTGTGGCACGATCACCATATTTGATCAGAACACTTTTGAAGAGGATACGCCTAAGGCCATACTTGCATTAGGATGTGCCCAGGGGTCTCAGTTAACGGAAGCTGAAGAGAATGTGGCGCGTAGCGGAAAAGCGCTCTTTGTCGATGATTTTTCTGAAGGGTCGCATCCATCCAATCATGAGGGCGTCCGATCTGCCTTGATTGCACCAATTGCTTACCAAGGGAAAACTGTTGGATTATTCCATTTGCATTCAATGTCTCCCCATCATTTTGACGAAGAAACTTTGGATGTGGTAAAGACATTGGCAATTCAGGCTGCGATCGCATTTGGGAATGCGTACCGTTACGAAGAACAGCTTCAGCATGGAAAATTGCTCGAACGCCAGGCAAAAACTCTTACAAGCCTTTTTGACACAACCAGCTCTCTTGAGTTGGAGCAGCCGCTCGCCGAATCATTGCAGGTGATTTCTCGCGGCATTTGTGATGCAACTCCATTTGATGAGGTGCTGATCAGCATTTATGATCCCAAGACCGAGACGATGCAATATATATCCGGAGAGGGCATATCGGAAGATAACTTTATTATTCTTCAAGAAGCCAATCAACCTTTTAATAGTATTCAACAGCTATTGAAACCTGAGTTTCAGCTAGGCAGAGCGTACTATATTCCTGCTGAGAAACCCGCTGTGATACAAAGCAAATTTCATAATATTATCCAGGATAAGGAATATGATGAAAGCGAAGCATCTGGCGCCTGGCATTCTGATGATAAATTCCTTTTTGTACTTTATGACCAAGGCGAAAACCCGCTGGGGATGATTAGCCTTGATAAACCTCGCGATGGTTTCTATCCAGATCAGTCAACAGTTGAAGCAGTTGAAGTTTTTGCTGCACAGGCGGCGCTTTTAATCAGCAACCAGACACGGCTGGAGGAGTTTAGCGAGAGGGCGGACGCTCTATCTGCCGGACTTGAACGACAACAGCGCTTATTAAAAATTAGCCAGAATGATTTGCCAACGATGTTGCATAAAGACATGGAACAGACGATTACCATTCATAAACTTGATGGAGCTTCAGATCGTACTCGTGCAGGTTTGCAAATTACAGAAGAAATTAGCAAGCAAGTTGACGCATCATCTGCATTGCAGGCTTTGGGACGAGAAATTTTGACCCATATGGGTTTTATGACAGCGTTTATTGCAGAAAATACTATTGAAGGGCCACATTTGCTGCAAACTATGGGGGATCTGCCTCCTAAGATTAATCCGGATGCCTTGTTTGGACAACGCAATCCTCTGCGCACTTGTTTACAAACAGGTGAAGTTATGCTGGTTATGAATCTGGAGGGAAACGACGAATGGCGGGAAACTCCTTTGCTTAGTGCGATGCAAAGTAAGAGTTTTATTGCTCTCCCTATCATTGTGGAGGAGGAAACAGTTGCTGCAGTCTTGGCGGTGAGCACAGACCCAATGGCTATTCTCACCTCAGATGATGAGCAAGTGTATTATCAGATTTCTCGTCAGGCTTCGATCATTTTACAGAATATTCATTTGCTTACATCTGTTCGCAGAAGGTTCAAGGAAGTGAATCTTTTGCTTGATTTCAGCCGAACATTGGATGATCTAAGCCCCTCCGACATTACGAAAGCGCTCCTTAAAAGTGCTTTGAACGTAATTTCTGCTGCTCATGCAGGGATAGTATTGCTTTGGAATGAAAGTACCGAGAGGCTTGAACCAGAGGCTGTGCAAAATTACACTGATAATGCCAGCATGGAGAAAATCTCCTATCATTCAGGTGAGGCATTGCCAGGCACAGTTTTTGCAGAACGACGTTCTCGACTTGTAAGTGAAGTTAATTTTGCCCGGGACTATACGCTTTCGGCTTCTTCTCTTCATATCTATCGTGAGGCAGTAGGAGGACGATTGCCGATATCCAGTTTATTGGTACCGATCCAAACGGGTGATTACTGTCTGGGCGTACTGGTCTTAGACAATTTCAATAAAACTGGCGCCTTCAATAATGAAGATGATAGCTTGCTTCTTTCCCTTGCACAACAAGTTGCTCTTTCTCTTCAAAATGTTGATTTATTACATTCTACGGAAGAGCGCGCCACGCAGCTTGAATCTCTCACAGAGGTTACTGCCACAATAAACTCAAGTCTTCAAAGTGAAGAATTGATTCCGTCTTTGCTGAGCCAGCTTGAAAGGGTCATCCCCTATGATAGAGCGATGCTTTGGCTCTATGATGAAGATAAATTACAGGTGGCAGCATCGCGTGGTTTTCCTGATGATATCTCTCGTGTTGGGATGAATGCCTCACAAAACGATAATAAACTTTTGAATGAGATGCTTCAATTTGGAAAAACAATCTCAGTTCCTGACAAGAGAGAAGATGAACGTGTTCAAACTGTAGGGGATTCTGAGAATTTATCGTGGTTGGGTATTCCCCTTCTCTATAAGGGGGAGGTAATTGGTGCTATGATGCTGGATAAACAAGAAGCCAATTTCTTCACTTTGACACATACTCAAGTTGGGGCAACTTTTGCAGGACAGGCCGCTGTCGCGATTGAAAATGCTCGTCTATACCAATCGACTTTATCCACTGCTGACCGTTTGGGAATCCTCAACTCTGTGAGCGCGGAAATTAGTGCAATCCTTGAGCCAGAAAAGATTTACGATGCTATTTATGAGGCTGCCAAAGGTCTGATGTCTGTAGAGTCTTTTGAGATTGCACTTTTTGATAAGGAAGAAAATCTTATTAGCAGTGTTTATCATGTTGTTCAGAATCAACGCTTGCCTGAGCAAGAAATATCTCTGGATTCAAACCCAATTGGAAAGGTTATCGCTACCAAGGCCTCGGTTCTCCTTCAAAATATTGTGGATACTAAATCCATTGAAAACGCAGGATACGAGCAAGTTAAGACACCATTTTCTATTGTAGCTGTTCCGATGCAAACAGGCGACCAGGTTGTTGGTGTTCTTTCAGCACAAAGCTCTCAAAACAGTACCTATACTGCGGCCGATCAACAGATTCTGAGTACGTTGGGCAACCAGGCTATTATCGCCATTCAAAATGGTAATCTTTTTGCCGAGACTCAACGGCTAACAGAAAATCTTGAACAGCGCGTTATGGAACGTACGGCAGAACTTAATCAGGAGCAGCGCAATACATCTACATTGCTCGATATCCTCACAGAGGTTTCTGCCAGCCTTGATCTGGATTTGGCTCTTAATCGCACCCTCGCATTACTTAATGATACCGTTGGTGCAGAGCAAGGGACAGTAATGCTTGTCCATCCCGAAGATAATTTACTTCATTTCCGTGCAGGATATGGTTATCTTTCAAAGGCAAAAGACCGAGGAAAAAGTTTTACCCTTAAAGTTGGCGAAGGATTAGCCGGGTGGGTTGTTGAAAATCGGGATGCCGTTTTGATAGATGATCTTGATCAAGACGAACGATGGATTCATCAAGAATCTGATCTCGAGCGACATCGCAGTGCAGTTGCTGCTCCGTTAATGGTTGGCGAGGATGTTATCGGTGTCTTATTGGTCTTTAATCGTGAAGTAAATTTCTTTAGCCCGGAACAACTTAGCTTGATAAAAGCCATTGCGGGACAGGTTGCAGTGGCGATCAATAATGCCAATCTATATAAATTGATTCGGGAACAAGCTGAACGATTGGGTAGTATGTTGCGCAACGAACAGGAAGAGGCCAGCCGTTCACACGCTATCCTTGAGGCGGTTGCTGACGGGGTTCTTGTTACCGACAATGAAAACCGGATTGGCTTTATAAATGCTTCCGCAGAAAGAATACTTGGCATCGAATCCGATAAGGTTATTAGTCAAACCCTTAAAGAGTTTAGCGGTCTCTTTGGGAAAGCCGCTAATATCTGGCATCAAATTATCCGCGAATGGTCTGATACTCCAACTGAGTATCAAGAAGGCGATACCTATGCCGAACAACTGGAGTTGGAAAATGGACGGATTGTCCTGGTTCACCTGGCTCCAGTGATGCTAAGGGGTAATGATTTCCTTGGAACGGTTTCTATTTTCAGGGATATTACTCACGAAGTAGAGGTAGATCGTTTGAAATCTGAATTTGTGGCGACAGTCTCCCATGAATTGCGCACACCCATGACATCGATCCGCGGTATGTAGACGTCCTGCTGATGGGCGCAGCCGGAGCTTTAACTGAAAATCAAGTTCATTTTCTTGAAATAATCCGGAATAATACGGAAAGGCTCAATGTTTTAGTGACAGACCTACTTGATATTTCGAGGATTGAATCAGGACGAATCACGCTTGCCCCTCAACCTGTTTCACTTGAAGAAATCACCAAAGACGTGATGGACAATGTTCAAAGCCGCTCCAAGACCGATGAGAAGGCTATGGAGTTCTCACTTGAGATCACAAAAGAATTACCCACTGTTAATGCCGACCCTGAACGACTTCGGCAGATCATTAATAATCTTGTTGAGAATGCCTATCATTACACTCCTGAAAATGGACATATAATGGTTTCTGTCCACGAAGTGAACGGAGGAGATGAGGTCCAAATTAATGTCCAGGATGATGGCGTTGGAATCTCAATTGAAGATCAGGAACAAGTCTTTGAGCGATTTTATCGTGGTGAAGATCCGCTGGTTCTTGCAACTCCAGGAACTGGATTGGGATTGGCCATTGTTAAACAATTGGTAGAAATGCACAAGGGGCGTATTTGGGCAGAAAGCTCAGGAAAAGTAGGAGAAGGAAGTATCTTTTCCTTCACACTCCCTGTTTATAAAAAGTTTTAGTGAGGATTTTATGGCAAAAATAGTCATAGCAGAAGATGAACGCGATATCCGGGATTTGATTGCCTTTACTTTGCGTTTTGCCGGGCACGAAGTTGTCACAGCAGCTAACGGTGAGGAAGCAGTTGAAATGGCAATACAAGAAAATCCTGATTTGATCATGCTGGATGTGCGGATGCCACGGATGACAGGCTACGATGCCTGCCGGGCGATAAAAGCAAACCCTGCATTTGTAAATACCCCAGTGGTTTTTCTTTCGGCAAAAGGACAAGAATCAGAAATTGAATCGGGATTGGACGCAGGTGCAGAAGAATACTTTCTTAAACCTTTTGCCCCTGCTGAACTGACAAAGCGTGTACTTGAAATTTTAGCCAAGTACGCAAATGAGACCGGAACCGACAAGTACACAAATGAGACCGGAGCCGATAAGTACGCAAATGAGACCGGAACCGACAAGTACACAAATGAGACCGGAAACGACAAGTACGCAAATGAGACCGGA
>JACNJN010000134.1 GCA_014382535.1 Candidatus Desulfolinea nitratireducens
ATTGAATTTTGCGTCAGCAAAATTAATATATATCCTGGCGAGGGTATGTGTCAAGGGTTTTTTCCACCGCAATGTACACTTTTATACAACGAATACTGTCAGCGCAAAATAGAAATGTCCCCTTTTTCGCTAAATAGAAGTGTCCCCTTTCTCGGTGGCAGAGGACTTATGAAAAAGGAAAGTATTGGATTTACGCCAGGGATGATCAGGTGGTGGCACATAAGGAGTTTTCGGGGAATTCAAAGCGTTACCAATGTGTTTTGAAGATACAACTTCGGCTTGATGAGCTTGCTTGTGAAAAACAGTATAGTCGAGTGGGCGGCCTTTGTACAAGATAGCAATACCAAAATGGGCATCTTTACAAACGGTAACAGTAGCATTCCGGAGCGCATAAGATGGGCGTTTGGTCTGGATCTGATAGACGACTTTCTCAAACTGAAGGGTCAGGTTCTTCGAGAGAGTACGAGTTTCTTGCCAGGAAAAAATATGGTTGAGATTTTCACTCTTGGACACAGAGCGGTGAGCATTGTGTGAACTTCTAGGAACAACGGCAAAGCGCTGATTGAAGTCCTGGATAAAATCAGGCATAAAACAATTGGCATCCTCGATGCTGGAGATATCTCGCAAGCGCAGTTCTTTGACTAAACGGTCCTGCAGGGTCAGGTTGGCACGTTCAACCCTGCCCTTGGCCTGGGGTGTATTGGCACAAATAATCTCAATATCCAATTCCTTCATCGCTCGTCCAAATTGGGTCATGCCGCTACCAGAGACTGCATGCTTGATATTGACCCGAAAAATGCCGTGTTTATCGCTGTAGAAGGCAGCTGGCTTGCCATGGCGGGCAAAATAGCGCCTGGCGGCCTCCCCATAGCTAAAAAAGCTTTCCTGAGGTGTGAAATACAATTCTCCCAGGCGTCCGGTAGCGTCATCTATGAACACCAGCAGATTGCATGCGGGTCCACGATCTTCAAACCAGCGGTGTGGGGAACCATCAATCTGCACCAGCTCTCCAAAACAGGCTCGGCGTTCTCGCATTTGGTGGATTTCTGGCCGTTTCAGCCGCTTCGGTTTCCAGAGGCCTTCGCTGATCATTAGCTGCCGCACACTTTCCCGAGAGATGTTCAATTCGTGTAATTCACGCAGCTTCTCACAGGCCAGTGTGGGACCAAAATCATGGTAGCGGCCGTGTAGCAAATCCACTACCTTTTTCTTCTTTTCAGAGGAGATTTTGTGATTGCTTGATCTGCCTCGTTTCTTGGAGATCAATCCTTCCACGCCTTTTTCACGATAGGCCCGATATAGGCGTTTTACCTGCCTGACACCTATCCCCAGAATTTGAGCAGCTTCTTTTTGTTTCAGTGTTTTTTGCTCTAATCGCTGCATAATTTCTGCTCGACTCATTTCTTTTTTGCTCATAATGATCAATTTGTCCATTTCTGTTTGTCCCTTCAATAAGGGGACATTTTAACTTTGCAGAAAGGGGACATTTGAACTTTGCGCTAACATTTATACAACGAATACTTGACAATTTGTTGAAATGTGGATAATATTTATACATATTAAGACTCGATAAAGGCAAACCCCCCGAAAGGTTGGGGCGCAATGCTGTGGGTCTAAAGCTGACAAGAATCAGCTAAGATTGCCAGGCCGCCGAAAGTCTGATTGTTTAATTAAGACAAGCAGACAACCGAAAACAACTAAGCATCATCGCAGAAGAATACGGAAGCAGGAAGCGGATATGGCATGAGCCTATAACCGCTTTTTTTATCGGGAAAGTGGAAAGATGAAAAAGGAGAATAATAATGAATTCAAAAAATCGCAGTAAAAATCACTTAACCCTCCTGATCAAGTATGTAATCCTGCTATGCATATTTGCATTGCTGGGCAGCACGGCGGCATGTAGTTTGCCATTCAAAATCGTCCCGAATACTCAAGAGGAAGGACCCCCACCGGAAGAACACTTTGAAGAAGGTCAACCCCCACCGGAAGAACACTTTGAAGAAGGTCAACCTCCACCGGAAGAACACTTTGAAGAAGGTCAACCTCCACCAGAAGAACAACCCCCAGGCGAACCGCCCCCTGAACCACCGCCCCCACAACCGGCACAACCCACACAGCCACCCAGCGGCGGAGGCGGAGCTTTCTCAGCCGATGTGTCTGTTACCGACATATACCCCGGCAATCAGCCTCAGGGGCAGTTCCATGTACGCATCACAAACCACGGTCCGGGAACTCTGAACAATGTTACCGTGCCCGTCCTATGCCAATACGAGCGTACTGACAAGAATACCAAAGCCCAGAGCGCCCAGAGTGCCCATATATCTGTTACATTAAGCATGAAACCCGGCGAGCAAATGAGTTTTCCAACCACGCTCTCCCTGGATACAAACGTCTTTGAATATCTGGTTGCCTGCGAGGTACAGCCCAACTTCGACGACCCTGACCCGGGCAACAATAATTATAACGAGCCGATCTATTAAATTGGTCAGATACATCAGGCCATCGGCATTTTTAAAGCCTTAAGTTGTTAGTTTTATGTGAGAAGGAAAAAAGTCCTCCAGGCATGAATGTGCCTGGAGGATAGTTATTTACCCATGCAAGGCAACCCCCTTCTTTTTTATCTGTCCTTGGGAGAAGGCACTCTGTGCCGACGTCGCAACCTCCCCCCCCTGCGTTTGTAGAAACTTGGATATTTACTTTTCCTAACCCAACAAAATCATATCCTCTCTAACCACGTAGGTTGGGTCTTGCAATTCTCCTGTGGAGAGTTGCAAGGTCTTTTTCTTATTTCTTCAACCCAACAAAGTCACCTCCTCGCGAGCAGCGCGTCGCAACCCCCTTCTTTTTTATTTGTCCTCCGAGAATCCTTCAGGAGAAGGATGCGAGGATCCACGGCTCGTAGCGCTATCAAGGTGCATACGAGACAAGGAGAGGCGAGCAAAGCGTCGCGATCTCCCACAATTCACACTGTAGAACCAAAAACCAAAATCCATCCCCTGCTTTGCAGGGCTCGCAATGGCATCATTCTAAAAGCGGGGGGGGCAAGCCGATGGCACAGGAAGAAATGGAGAGAGAAACGATCTTATCAGCTATCGGGGAAGTGGCGCGTTACCAACGTACTCTTCTGCTATTGCGCACCGGACGGTACCAGCGTTTCCCAGGAAGAAACAGATGCTCCTTCCTTAC
>JACNJN010000112.1 GCA_014382535.1 Candidatus Desulfolinea nitratireducens
TTATTCAACATTTCGATGTGTACCTACCGTTGATGCAAAACTGTCAGGTGGCTAGATTAATATCATGCAAAGAAAAAATATAATTCCCTTTTTGTTTTTGGCAATCGTCCTTGTGATCAGTGCTTGTACCGCTTCGGGGGCGTCCTCTGTTGAATCAACGGCTGATCGTGTGGCGAGTGAAGGCGTCGTTCGGATTGGTGTTCGCTTTGATAATCCACCCCTGAGTTATCTTGAAGAAGATGGCGAATGGGTCGGTTTCGATGTTGATCTCGCGAATGCGTTGGCAGAAGAACTGGGTTATGAAATTGATCTGGTTCAGGTCGATGGAACCACCCGGATCAGCTTCCTGCAAGAAGGCAAAGTTGATATTTCTGTGGCAAGCATGAATCACACACGCTCAAGAGATGAGGCCATTGATTTTAGCATCACCTACTTTTGGGATAATCAATCCTTTTTGATTCGCAAAGGCACTTATGCAACCTTGGAAGAGATTATGGGCCAAAAAGTCGCAGCAAATGCGGGTAGCTCTACTATAGACTCATGGACGAACTATTCCACAACCCATGGTGGGCCCGCGCCTGAAATAGTTGAATTTTCCGATAAGCTGGCTGCAATGCAAGCCCTGCGGGATGGTGCCGTGGAGGGCTATACCGAAGACAATATCACCCTCCTGGCCCTCGCAGCTGGAGACCTTAATCTGGAACTCATCCCCGGAGGGCATAATAAGGTCCAATTTGGGGTTGGCCTGCCTAACGATGATTCAAGCTGGCGCGATCAGGTTAACTTTGCGCTTCAGGAACTCTGGAAAAAAGGCACTTATCATGAAATCTATAATCGATGGTTTGTTGGACCAGATGCCGTGGTTCCATTGCCACTAAGTGGCGAGATGGAAATTTGGCCCTAAAAAAAAACAGATTGAGGATTTGATACAATTCTACTTATCCTGGACAAATTTAGAAAAATAAAATGACCAATCTAACCCTGACCAATATCACCAAAGAATACGAGCCGGGTAAACCTGTTCTGACAAATCTCGATCTTCAGATCAAATCGGGTGAACTTCTTGCGTTACTTGGCCCTTCAGGGAGTGGGAAAACAACCGTTCTGCGTTTAATTGCGGGGCTGTTGGCCCCCACATTTGGTGAGATACGTTTTGATGGGATATCGGTAAATAATATTCCTCCCGAAAAGCGGGGCGCAGTAATGGTTTTCCAAAATCACGCCATCTTCCCATTTATGTCGGTTGAAGAAAATGTTGCCTTTGGCTTAAGAGTTCGGAAAATGAAGCAAGCCAAAATTTCAGAAAGAGTCGAAAAGGCCTTGAGCGCAGTCAAACTTTCTGGTTTTGAAGATCGCCACCCAGCCTCATTATCAGGCGGTCAACGCCAGCGGGTGGCTCTCGCTAGGGCATTGGTGGTTGAGCCGAAGGTTTTGCTATTGGATGAACCGCTGAGTAATCTTGAGCCCGCTTTGCGAATCGAATTACGGGAAACGATCCTTTCTATCCAAAAAGACTTGGGCATAACCACTATTTTTGTGACCCACGATCAGGAAGAGGCGATCACAATTGCGGATCGGGTGGCACTACTGCTGGATGGACGTCTACGCCAGGTTGGTTCACCAAATCAATTCTTTGAGCAACCAGCAGATATTGATGTGCTTCAATTTTTTGGAGGTGCCAATATACTCCAGGGAGTCAAGCGTGGCAGCAGCGTAAAAACCAATATTGGAAAATTGGAAGTCTCTCAAATAGATTGGCCTGATGGAGTTGTAACGCTCTCCATTCGCCCTGAGGCAGTCGAAATTGGTGCAAATGGATATAATAACCTGTCAGCAGAAATCCTTTCACAAAAAAATTTTGGATCCAGAATACAGGTCGATTTTTTGGTGGAGGGGCAAATCTTAAGTTCTTCTGTTCAATCTCATCACCGGTATGATAAACACGCAAAGGTTGTTTTGCATATACCCAAAGAACGCATCCACTTAATCCCTTTCTCGTAAGGAGATAAAAATGAACTCGATAATAACCAAAGATGATCAACGCACACCTCTGGGTTGGGTCGCATTATTGCGCATTATGCTTGGCATACTTTTCCTGACAACCTGGGGAAGCAATTTCACCAAAGGCTTTTACACGCCTGATGGATTGCAATACTTCTTTACAGAAGTCTTTCCTCAAAGTGCCAACTCCCTGGGGTGGTACGCTGCCTTTATCGACAATGTCATCCTCCCGATCCGGGGTGTTTTTGCACCGGTTCAGCTCGTTGGGGAATTCCTTATGGGACTATTCCTGCTGATTGGTATATTCACCCCGATCACCAGTGGAATCGCTGCCTTTTTCATCATCAATACCTTTCTCGCCACTTTTGGGCATGATTGGCCCTGGAGCTATGTCACAATTTTGGGCATTCTCTTCGTTGTATTCATGACAAAATCAGGGCGCAGTTTGGGGTTGGATGCCTGGCTTCTGAAAAATCGTGGCGAACCAAAAATCCCTTTCTTGTGGTAATGGCTTCTATCAGATAAGAGGTATATGAATTGAGATTTATAGAAATTCTTTATTTTTTATGCGCTACGCTTCTGGCCCTATATGGCTATAATTCTCTCGTATTGGCCTGGTTCAGAGTAAAACGGCATAAGCCCACCGTCATCAAAAGATTTAATACAAACGATGATCGACCTTATGTAACTGTTCAACTTCCAATTTACAATGAGCGCTATGTTGTTGAACGTCTTATCGAAGCCGTTGGGGATCTAAAATATCCTCGCCACCGTCTCCATATCCAGGTTTTGGATGATTCCACAGATATTACAAGGGAGATTGTTGCTCAGGCCGTAAAAAAACAGCGTCTAAAAGGTCTGGATATTGAACATATTCAAAGACCTGATCGATATGGATATAAGGGAGGCGCACTGGAATTTGGGCTTGATTCCGTAAAAGGAGAGTTTATCGCCATATTTGACGCCGATTTTTTACCCTCACCAGATTATCTTGAAGAAATTATGCCCTATTATCAAGACAGCCCCGCTATTGGCTGTTTACAAGCTCGTTGGGGGCATATCAATCAGGAAGCTTCCTGGTTAACGCGGGCACAAGCCAACGGGATCAATGGGCACTTCATAATTGAACAAGAAGTTCGCTGTGGACATGATCTCTTTCTGAATTTCAACGGTACCGCAGGTGTTTGGCGAAAAACATGCATAGAAGATGCGGGGGGATGGCACCACGATACCCTGACCGAAGATCTGGATCTCAGTTATCGTGCCCAACTCAAAGGTTGGCAAATCAAATATATTCCCCATGTTATTGCTCCGGCAGAGCTCCCGGTCCATATTAATGCCTTTAAACGGCAGCAATTTAGATGGGCGAAAGGCAGCATCCAGACCGCTCGAAAACTGCTAAAGGACTTGTGGCATTCATCAAATTCCTTTATCAAAAAAGTTGAAGCTACAATTCATCTTACCCATTATATTGTCCATCCGCTGATGCTATTCAATCTGATCATAGCCTTACCCCTCATATTGCTTAAAAGCTCGTTTCTTTGGATAACACCGATTTTTCTGTTTGCAGCAATTGGTCCGCTGCTGATGTATTGGGTTGCGATGGGAGAAAAAGAAGAAACCAATCTTAGGAAAATCTATAATCTTGCAATGTTATTAGTATTAGGCATGGGGCTTTCTCTCAATAACTCACTTGCAGTCTTTGAAGCATTATTAGGAAAGCAGAGCGCCTTTTTGCGAACACCGAAATTCAATATCAGCGAAGAAAATATCGCTATTAAGATCAACGAATATATATTGCCACGTGATCCTTTCGCCTGGCTTGAAATTTTATTGGCACTCTATGCAACCGGATTGCTGTTTTTTGTTTTAACCAAGGGGATTTGGAGTCTCGTTGTATGGCTAATATTTTATGCAGGCGGTTATTTTTATATCGCCGGCTTGAATTTTTGGCAAGCACAAAAAAGAAGTTATGAGCAATAGGGATAGGGCTTACGTTTTTTATAGTCCTTGTCCCAATGCTCTGCGTTGGGGAATTGTAGACAAGCTACAACGCAGCGAGATAAAGGTATTTTGCGTAAGTCCTGAGAAAGTTATATAAACGAAAAGACATCCGAAATCTATTGGTTTCGGATGTCTTTTTAATTGCTTCTTTTTCTCTTAGTCGAGATTACCAGTGGCAATCGCCTTCTTGACCTCACCGATAGCCTTTGTAATTTGAATATCGCGCGGGCAGGCGACGGTGCAGTTGAAGATCGTGCGGCAGCGGTAAACACCGAATTGATCGTTTAGAATTTGCAATCGTTCGGCAGCGGCTTTGTCTCGGCTATCAAAAATAAAACGATGCGCATTGACAATAGCAGCTGGGCCAACGTATTCTTCATTTGCCCAGAAGGAGGGACAGGAAGTGGTGCAGGCGCCGCACATGATGCATTTGGTGGTATCGTCAAATCTTTCGCGATCTTCGATGCTTTGAAGGCGTTCCTGTGCAGGATCAGGCTCATCATTGACAAAGAAAGGCATGACCGATTCGTAATGGATGAAGAAAGGCTTCATATCAACGATCATATCTTTGAGCACAGTCAGACCCAGCATTGGCTCCACCGTGATCTTATTTGTTCCCAGATCCTGGACGAGGGTCTTGCAGGCCAGCATATTCTCACCATTGATGCGCATTGAGCAGGAGCCACAGACACCATGTGCACAGGAGCGGCGGAAGGAGAGGGTGCCATCTTCATAGCCCTTGACCTTTTCCATCAGATCAAGCACGCGGTCGGTTGGCTCAACCTCCATTTTGAAAGTGTCGTAATGAGGTTTCTTATCTGTTTCCGGGTTATAGCGGAAGAGTTTCAATGTTATTTTTTTCATCATATCCTCCTAGTAGACCCGTTTTTTCGGTTTAAATTTAGTGAAGACCACATCCTTGTAGTCCAGCTTGACATCATCTTCCTTTAGCCAGGCAAGGGTATGTTTCATCCATTTTTTGTCGTTTCGTTCAGGATAGTCATCGCGGGCATGGGCGCCACGGCTCTCTTTGCGCTTCAACGCAGAGACGGTGGTCACTTCGGCGATATCGAGCAGGTTGCTCAATTCCCAGGCGTTCAGGATATCCATATTGAATACAGAGCCTTTATCATCCAGCTTGATATTTTTGAAGCGGACTTTCAACTCGCGGATTTTCCCGAGGGCTTTGCTCATCCCCTCTTCTGTGCGGAAGACACCGACATGATCGAACATGACCTCTTTCATCTCGTTACCAATATCAGAGATGTGTTCATCGCCATCGGAATTGCGCAAGGCTTCAAGTTGTTCTTCTGCAAAAGCTGCGGGATTTTCAGGAAGCGGAATATAGCCTGAATTCCTGGCATATTCAGCAGCCTTCAGGCCAGAGTGTTTGCCAAAGACAACCAGATCGAGCAGGGAGTTGGTTCCCAAACGGTTGGCTCCGTGAACCGAAACACATCCATTTTCGCCAACTGCATAAAGGCCGGGTAAGATCTTATTCTTTTTGTCAACGACAACCTGACCAAATTTATCCGTTGGAATACCGCCCATGCCATAATGTGCTGTCGGCTGGACAGGCATTGGCTGTGTGACAGGGTTGATGCCGAGATAGGTTTCGCAGAAGTCAATGATGTCGGGAAGCTTGCTGAGGATTTCCTCACTCGTGACACGATAGGGGGTTCCGTCCGGGCGCGTGCGTCCGTCGAGAGTCGCATATTTGTTGACCATCTCAGGCGTAACATCAAGATAGAGATAACGCTTCCCTTCGATGCCGAGACCTGCTTTCATTTCGAGATACATGGCCCGGCTGACCACATCCCGGGAGGCCAATTCCTTGACGTTGGGAGCATAGCCTTCCTTTTCCATAAAGCGCTCCCCTTTGCCATTGATCAGTACGCCGCCTTCGCCGCGAACACCTTCGGTAATGAGGATACCCATTTTATAGATGCCGGTTGGGTGGAATTGGAAGAACTCCATATCCTGCGCGGGGATGCCGCGACGCAGGGTAATCGCAACCCCGTCACCGGTATAGGCATAGGCATTGGAGGTGATCTCCCAGACACGTCCCCAGCCACCAGTCGCGAAGATAACAGATTTAGCGTGGAAGACGTGTATTTCACCTGTCGCAATTTCAAGGGCGACAACACCAGCGACACCATCGTCTGTCACGATCACGTCCAGCGCTTGGAATTCATCATAGAAGGTGACTTTATTTTTTATGCTTTGCTGATAAAGGGTTTGCAGGATCATATGACCGGTACGGTCCGCCGCATAGCATGCGCGGGTGACCGGCCTGCCAGTATCGTTATTGGTATGACCGCCGAAAGGGCGTTGATTTATTTTGCCATCTTCGGTTCGGCTGAAGGGAAGCCCCATATGTTCCAGCTCGTAAACTATGCTGGGAGCCTCCTCGCACATGAACTCAATCGCGTCCTGATCGCCGAGATAATCACTTCCCTTGACGGTGTCGTAGGTATGCCATTCGGGGTGATCTTCTTCGAGATTGCCCAGCGCAGCGCCGATGCCGCCCTGCGCAGCACCAGTATGAGAACGTGTAGGATATAGTTTCGAGATAACAGCCGTCGAAGCGGTTTTCGATGCGTATAATGCGGCCATCAGGCCTGCGCCACCGGCACCCACAACAACGACTTCAAATTGATGTTGTTTCATGAAGTCACTCCTCTTATGAAGCCAAAACTACGTAGATGGCCACAAGCAAGATGAAAAGCCAAAGGAAAAAAATGAAACCGCGCCAGAGGACTCTCCACCAGCTACTACCAATAAAATCTTCCACAACCATACGGAGACCGTTGATGCCATGCGTGACGCCAAAGAAGACCACCAGCATCTGGATTATTTGCCAGAAGGAATTGATCCAGGGTTCGAGGTTGACGATGTCGCTGCTAATGACATGGCTGGGGTTGGGGAAAAATGTCCAGCGGAGGAGCGTGCTGATGTCGGTTTGGGTGCGGGCTCCCATGATGAGGGCGGCCACCAGGCCGGTCAATCCCAGGGCATATAGGGCCAGTGCCGAAAGTCGCATGAAAAGCCACATGATATAGTCAAGATTGAAACCGCGTTTTGCTACAGTTCGTGAACTCATCTGCATCTCCTCCTAGCCACCCAGCGCGTCTTTGAGCACAACAACGAGCACAAGACCATAGATGGGGATAAAGGTAAGCCATTGCAGCCAGATTGCTTCGCGCTGGTATTCCAGCAGAGCAGGCCAAAGGTCGAGGATGACGACGCGCAATCCATTGACTGCGTGAAAAATTACGAGGAAGAAAAGTGCCAGTTGGAAGATCCAGTTTTCGTAAATAGTATTGATGGCGATCCCCACCTCACTGCCAAATTGCTGGGTGAGAAAACCGGCAATAATATGACCTCCAACAAAAAAGACCATTGCCAAACCACTAAGGCGATGCATGATCCATGCCCACATTGGGCCGCCCCCTTTGTATTTTAGTCCCGTGAAGAGACTAACTTTCCGGTTTAGAGCCATTTACGCCTCCTGATTGGAATATCGTTATACCTGGTCCAGACATAAAATCGAAGAGATTTACTTGTTAGAAAAACAATCATCAGATTGTATTATAACGGGAACGGATAAATTATCCCATTCAGGCCTGGACATAGAAAGTGACAATGTACATAGATATTTGGTTTCAGTCTTCCTCTAAAAAAGATTAAATAGACCTTTATAATCCTTTAGTGCAAAATGTATTAAAATACGTATGGTTTTTAAGTAAGTATTTGTCTGAAATTCTATATACTCTGCAATGAACTCCCAAGGAGGTACGCATGGCAGGTTCCAGCCGAATAAGCCGGCGAGATTTTGTTAAGGTTGTTACGATCGCATTGAGCTCCGTCATGGGGGCTGCGCTGGGCATCCCCGTGATTGGTTATCTGATCGACCCGGCGCTCAAGGTCCAATCCAGTGAGGCCTGGATACCGCTTGGCCCGTTGGAAAATTTTCCTCTTGGCTCGCCGAAATCTTTTTCATTTACCCGTTCGAGTGTCAATGGATGGGAAAAAACAGTGAATAGTTACGGTGGTTTTATTTTACGTAAAACCGAAACCGATCTCCTGGCTCTCTCCAGTCGTTGTACGCACCTGAGCTGCAGTGTCAATTGGGACGAGGGAAATAATAACTACGCCTGCCCCTGCCATGCTGCACATTTTGGCTCAGAAGGCGAAGTCCTTGATGGCCCGCCTCCTGCCCCCCTCGATCGCTATGAAACAAAGATCGAAGAGGGCAACCTCTTTATCTTCTTCCAGAAAGGCTAAAACCTATGTTCAAAAAAATCTATGCTTGGCTGGATGAACGGGTAGGGTTCGACGGTCTGTATAAAAATCTGCTTGACCGTCCCGAACCCCATGGGAATTGGTGGAATACGCTCGGGAGCGCAAGCTTGTTTCTGTTTATCATGCAGGGTGCCACCGGGATATTTCTTACCGTTTACTACACCCCCTCACCGGATCATGCTTATGACAGCATTCAGTATATTATGAACGGGGTTGCCTTCGGCTGGTTGATCCGCGGGATCCATCATTGGGGCGCGTCTCTGATGGTTTTGATTGTTTTCATCCACATGTTGCGTACCTTTTTCTCGGCATCTTATAAATATCCCCGTGAGTTGACCTGGATCGTCGGCAGCCTGCTCTTCCTGCTGACCCTGGGAATGGGCTTCACAGGCTATTTGCTCCCCTTCAACCAGCGGGCTTATTGGGCAACTGTTGTCGCGACTGAGATCGGTGGGGTCGTGCCCGGCATTGGGGATTTTATCCTGAAGGCTTTGCGCGGCGGCACGGATGTGAGCGCCCTGACGCTCTCACGTTTTTTCTCCGCCCATATCTGGATGCTGCCCGCCGCTTTGGCTGGCTTGATCGGCGTTCACCTTTATCTGATCATGCGTCATGGTGAATCTGCATACCCCGACCAGGATGATTAAGGAGCACACCGATGAATGATGACTTCAAGAAAAAAGTAAACGAAAAATACGAAGAAAAGTTGCAAAAAGGTGAACGCTTCTGGCCCGATAGCATCTACAAAGATCTGTTGGTCTCCTTTGCTCTTTTCATATTGTTGATCGGCCTGGCGACTTTTATCGGGATCCATCCCGAACCCAAGGTTGATCCCACAGATGCCTCTTATGTGCCCCGTCCCGAGTGGTATTTTCTTTTCCTCTTTGAATTCCTGAAATACTTCCCCGGCGAGATCGAGTGGGTTGGTGCGGCAGTTATTCCGGGCATTTTAGTGTTGGCATTGATCCTCCTTCCGTTATACGATAAAAATCCCTTTCGCCATTACTCCAAAAGAAAGTTTGCGATTGGGTTAATGACCTTTATTGTGATCGGGATGATTGGGTTAACGATCAACGCGGTTATTACAACGCCTCCCCAGGTCGAGACCGAAATTGCCGGAAGCCTCACCGAACAGATCGTCCTCGGCCAGGATCTGTATTCCATCCAATGTGTGGAATGTCACGGCCCGGATGGGGAAGGCGGTGAGATCGCCGGTGTTGAAGGTCTTGAGGGTGTGATCGTCAAATCGATCAGCAGCACCGACGAGATGTATACCCGAAACGATGGCAGCCTTTTTGACATTATCGCTTACGGTCAGCCAAACCTGGGTATGCCTCCTTTTGGCGGCGCTTATGGTGGAGAACTAACTCCCAGCGAAATCGAATATATGGTCGCCTTTATGCGCTATAGCTGGGACGACCGTGCTGAAATCCCTGCTGACGCAGTTGCGGCATCTGCGATCCCCACATTGGCAGAGGGCGAAGTGCCTTCCTATGAAGTCCATATCTCCGCAGTTTCCAAGCGTTATTGCATGTCCTGTCATCGTGAGGGCAAAGAGAATAACGAATATCTGATGGGGAGCTACGAGGAGATCCTCAAGAGTGGTAATAATGTGCCCAACCTGGTTGCTGGCGATTTGAATAGCATCCTTCTCCAGACAATTCAGCAGAACGAAGTGATCGGTGTGGATGATGAGACGATCGGTGTGATGCCGCCCAAGAAAGAATTGAAGCCCGAGTTTGTTGATATGTTCATCCGCTGGGTCGAAGCCGGGATGCCTGAATCTGCTTCCGAAGCCGCTGCGCTCAGCGTCGAAGTAGCCCCTGAGGTTGAGGGAGAAGTTGCTCCTGAAGCAGGGGTTGAAGAAACGCCAGCGCCGTAGATAAAATTGACTGATTCAAAAAAGGCCATCCTGAAAAGGATGGCCTTTTTCTTTGCAGCAATCTCTTTCAGGCGGCTTGAGATAAACGAGCCAAGCGTGTTGAACATTCAAGCAGCGCGCGGCCTGTGTGGTAGGCGACCTTCCAGGGATTGCCGATATTGGCATCAATTGGCTGACCTTTGCGATCCAACAAGGTCCGAAACTCACCGATAGCATGGTTGATCATATGCGTATTGACGAATTCCCAGACATTCTCAAAGGCATCAAAATAACGATCGTTGCAAAAAGATTCATACCCATCCAGGAACCCAACCAATACCTCTGCATTCTGCCAGAATTCCTTTTCTTTGATAATAGCTTTACCATCGGCGATACCATCCCGGTAGATGCCGCCGCATTCCCAATCCACGCCATGCTGGAGGGCGTGGTCCAATAATCTTTTCATGGCCGGTTTATACGGTTCCAGCGGTAAATCACCGGTTTGGATCGCAAGATTCATCAGCCAGGAGAGTTCCACGTTATGCCCATAGGAGGTGGTATCTGTTGGAACAGCAGGGGTTTCCCCGGCACGTTCAGCGTTCCAGGTGCGATTCAGCGCAATGGCGGGTATCGGGTTGAAATCCAGATCCACCTGGTTGCGCCCGCAGCCAGTTTCAGGATTGATCAGATGCCGGAGGATCAACTCCACCTGTGCTCCCAATTTGGCGCGGTGAATTTGAAGCCCGGAAGCCGCATAGAGGCTGGTGAATGCTTCCATCAGATGCATATGTGTGTCCAGCCCTTTCCGGTCGCCGCCATAAAAACCAGGATCCGAAACTTGCCACTCGCGTTCCAGATTTTCAAAATACCCGCCTCGCAAAGTATCCGCACAGTAGATTTGCAGCAGGTCAAAAGTGCGATTGGCATATTCGAGCACGCGATGATCCCGGGTGGCGCGATAGTATTCCGCCGTGGCGTAAATGGCAAAACTCTGACCGTAGACCGATTTACCATCATCCAGTTTTGCACCGTCACGCCGTGTCTTCCAAAACCAGCCGCCATGCCGGGCATCCCAGAAATGCCTGAGCAGGAAGTCCATACCCTGTTGAGCCATCTGGCGATATGCTTTCTTATGTGGGTAATGACGGGTCAGGGTTGAGAACCACCAGATCAAGCGGCATTGTGTGTTGAGATATTTTTCGGGAGTTCCCAGATCCTGACCCTTTTCATCGAAGTTGGTCAGGAAACCGCCAAAGTCCTTATCCAGGCTGCGCTCCAGCCAAAATGGGATCACACCGTCTTCGAGCGCATTTGAGACCTGTTGATGGGCAGCTTGAATTCTTTCTTTGGTGATTGACATGGATTAGTTCCTTATGACAGGAAAACATCTACTTATAAAGAGAAATATAGACCAGACACAAAGCACCCTTCGTTGCTCGATTGAGAAAATAAATCATGTTTTGAGTGATAGGGATATTGATGATTGCAGCGTAGAAGTTTTCCCCACTCTCAAGTTGCGGGAAACCGACTAACAACCAAATAATCCAGCTGATGATGAATATCCCTATAAAAACTTTGCTTGGCCTGGATATGCTGAACCTGCCAAAAGCAAATCCAACCAGGACGGTCAGCGCTATCCCGACCTGGATCACAAATTCTCTGAGTTCTGCTCCCGCCATGCGCCATGGAAATGTGTAGAAAGAGAGCTTATAGAGTGCCTCAAATGTGAATAGGAAAGACAACGCGGCAATCAATGCGATGGAAACTGCTTGCAAGTCAGTATCAGATTGCCAATGGAGGACTCCACGAATGAGAATGATCCCAACCATAATGATTGTTGTACCATCTACCCAATTCAGCTGTTCAATATACACAATACCGCTAAACCGTTGGTATAAGGGAACTGTGATCATGAACCCCGTTAACACCAAGGTAAGCAAACTAAGCGGTCTTTGAATCATGGAGTCGCGAAACGTTGTTATAAATTGTTTCATATCGTTTTTTTACAAATTGTGCCCATCCGACGAAGAGCCGCTAAACCAGCGATCTAATGGATTGCATACCGCCTTATCTTCGGTACCAGATAAAAACTTCCTCGCCAATAATGTCCAACTCCCCCAGATTATACATCCTCTTTTTCCTTCTTGACAAAAAGTAATTCTCGCGTACAATTAGTACAATTATACAATTAGTACAATATCTAAACTTATGAACCCAAACGATCTTACCCCCCTTGTCTCCCGCATCCGCCTGGATTTTCGTTCCGGCGTGCCGATCTATACCCAGGTCATGGAGCAGATCGAGCAACTGGTTGAAGCCGGTGTTTTGCAGCCTGGCGATCAGTTACCCACGGTCCGCGCTTTGGCGCAGGAGTTGCGGGTTAATTTCAATACCATTGCTCGCGCTTATAGACTGCTGGATGAAGCCGGCATCATCTCCACCCAACAGGGACGCGGTACCTATATCCTTGAAGCGAGGGCAAGCGAGAAACCGGAGGATATCAGGGCGCAGGCCTTGCAGACCCTTTCCCAGCGTTTCCTGCAGGATGCCCTGCGATTGGGGTATCAACCGGATGAGTTTTTGAAAATCCTTGAAAAAGAAATTACGGATTGGCGTCAGTCCGAAGAAAAATAGAAGTGAGGAAATCATGTCTCCAAAATCAAAAAGTAGTGAAATCAACAAGACGAAAAAAGATGCCCAGGATTTGCACATCTCTGGAATCGCCGGATTGATCTTTGGCTTCTTTATGCTGGTCGCTGTTATCGGTGCGGCCATTTTTGACTATCAAAATAGGCCGGATGCATGGATCGGCATCTGGGTAACAGCAATGACGATCATTGGGATCTATGTCTTATTTGCCTTCAAAGTTGCCTCTCAATGGGATAAAGCCATCGTGCTCCGATTTGGGAAATTCCGTTCGCTTTCCGGGCCAGGCCCATTTTGGATCATCCCGATTGTTGATACCATCCCCAACTGGATCGATCATCGTGTCATGGTGACGCCCTTTGCCGCAGAAAAAACGCTTACAAAAGATACTGTTCCAGTGGATGTGGACGCCGTCCTTTTCTGGGTTGTCTGGGATGCTGAGAAGGCTGCCCTTGAAGTGGAAGATTATCAGGTCGCGATTGCCTGGGCCGCCCAGACTGCCCTCCGCGAAGTGATCGGTCAGATGACCCTCGCCGACATTCTGGTTGGTCGGGCGAAGATGGACGAAGATCTGCAGAAGATCATCGACGAGCGCACAACCCCCTGGGGTGTGACTGTCCAATCCGTGGAGATCCGCGACATCGTCATTCCGCAGGAATTGGAAGATGCCATGAGTCGTCAGGCACAGGCTGAGCGTGAACGACAGGCGCGTGTCATCCTCGGAGAATCCGAAATGCAAATAGCAGGCTCTTTTGCCGAGGCATCAAAAGCCTATGCCAATAATCCCACCGCCTTACATCTGCGAGCCATGAACATGCTCTTTGAAGGCTTGAAGGAAAAGGGTGCTTTGGTGATCGTCCCCAGCAGCGCTGTCGATACAATGAATCTTGGCGGTCTGAGTGGGATGGTATCTTTGGCGCAAAACAATCTGCCTGAAGAAGAGTAATGTGTTGTTTCACATGAAACATCAGGATAAAGGACATACGCAGTCCACCTTTTCCTCTACGCAATGCTCTGCGTTGCGGCTTGTCATAATACCCAACGCAGAGCATTGGGACAAGGGCTATAAAAATGGATAAGTCCTAAAGATAATGAGATTCGTAGGAGAGTACTATGAGCACAAAACTGACAACTATTTTAGTAAGTATCATCATCCTGATTTCAGTAATTGCAGGTGTCGTAGTCTACGATTTATTGCCCGACCCAATGGCATCCCACTGGGGTGTCAACGATGTGGTTGATGGGTATATGAGTAGGTTCTGGGGTGTCTTTATGATGCCCATAGTTTCTTTGGGAATGTTTCTGCTTTTCCTGGCTATACCGCACCTTGATCCCCTCAAAGAAAATGTGGCTAAATTTCGCGAGGCCTTTAATCTCTTCATCCTTGTGATCATGCTGTTCCTGGGATATATCTGGAAGCTGACCATCTTCTGGAATCTCGGCTGGACCTTTTTCAAAATGAGTACAGCGATCCTGCCTGCAATGGGATTGCTTTTCTTTTTCATTGGCTACATGCTCCGCAAAGCAAAGCGAAATTGGTTTATCGGTATCCGTACCCCCTGGACCTTGAGCAGTGATACCGTTTGGGATGAGATCCATCGACTTGGCGCAACCCTGTTCATGGTCTCAGGAGTGATTGCCATCCTTGGCATATTCTTCGGTTCCAATGCGATCTGGTTTATCCTTGTCCCTGTTCTTGGGACAACTTTATTCCTCTATATTTATTCTTATATTCTTTATCAACGCGAACTTAATACACTATAAGTAAATTTTCAATATTATTATTTCACGTCACTGCGAGCTGCCTTTGCGAAGCAGTCTCCCTCATTGAAATGGAGATTGCTTCGGCGAAAAAACTACCTCGCAATGACGATGAAGGAATTGTTGTTTTTAGTTTCCAGTGTCTATAAAGCGGCTGAATAATTCAGGGAGATTGCTATGACAGATTTTGCCCAATGGGAATACCGCGTTGAAACCATCGGTTCCGCCTTTGGTACAAAAGATGAGGCCATTCAGGATACCCTGGATGAATGGGGTGAGGAAGGCTGGGAAGCGATCAATGTCTATACCCCCAGCAATAGCGCCAAAGTGACCATCGTCGCCAAACGCCCGCTGACCAGAACGTCCCGTCGCCATCGTAATTTGCCATCCTAGGAGAAAATATGATTAACCGCAAAGCCCTGACAATCTTTATCGTGATTGCCTTCCTGATCGCCTGGCCTTTATTTCTTCTGCCCCTGGCCTTCAAAAATGAGGACGCGCAAATCCAGCAGATCGTGACGACAGTTGCTTATTCCCTCGCCATGTGGGGACCGGGGATTGCGGCCATCGTTGCGACCCTCACCTCAGGCGGATCATTCCGTGATCTGAATCTGGGACGACTGGGCCCGAAACGCTTTTATATTTGGGCCTGGTTGCTCTTCCCGATCCTGACAGTTGTGGCAGGCTTGGTGACTGTATTATTTGGAATCGGTGAGTTTGATCCCAATCTGACAACTGTCAACGAGACCATTGCTGCACTCCCTGACACGGGCGCACTGACCTCGTCATTGCTGATTGCGATCCAGATCGGTGCTGCGCTGACAATCGCTCCACTGATAAACGTCATCTTTGCTTTGGGCGAAGAGCTTGGCTGGCGTGGATTTCTGCTGCCAAAGTTGCTTCCTCTTGGCCAATGGAAGGCCATTCTCATCAGTAATCTTATTTGGGGATTTTGGCATGCGCCCGCCATAGTGATGGGCTTGAACTATCCAGGTTATCCAATTGCCGGGGTTTTTATGATGGTTGTCTTCACCCTTCTGGTCGGCATAATTATGAGCTGGTTATATCTCAATACCAAAAGCCCCTGGACTCCCGCCCTCGCGCATGGTTCCTTAAATGCCATTGCCAGCTTGCCGATATTATTCCTCATACCAGGCATTGATCTGGCAATTGGTGGGACCCTTGCCAGCGTGATGGGGTGGATCCCATTGGCGATATTTGTTTTATGGCTTTTGGGGTCCCGGCGTGTTCCGGTCATCATCGAGTCGCTGAAAGCAGAAAATATTGACCAGCGGTAGCAGGTTCAAATTGCAGGAGAGAGACTGATCATCTCTCTCTTTTTTTATCAGAAAATGGCCATATACAAACAAGAACAAATGTTCTAAAGTAAAATGGAGGTTGTTTATTATTATCCTTTAGAGCAAAGCCCAAATCATCAACAGCCGATCACCCGCCTGCAA
>JACNJN010000019.1 GCA_014382535.1 Candidatus Desulfolinea nitratireducens
AGGGTTTGGCAAGCAAGGCAAATACCAAATGAAGATTATTGTCATCCGCATACAAAATCGCCTTACGGAAGCGTTTTGCAGAGCGCTGCATAATCACCCGCCCAGAAGTCCCGCCTCCCTCTACCTCCAGCCAGAACAAGGTCTCTTGCCCGTCTAATTGTCCCCAAGCCAAAGCGTCTGGTGCAGTTCGTAGACCAGGGATCTGCACTTCACTCCAGCCTGTCCAAATCTCAGCCCCAGCCCATGCTCTTCGTAATGAGGCAGTCCACAACCGAGAAGTGCGCCGATGTCTTCCATCTTCAGGGTTTCGTCTTTCTTTATAGGCACTAAAATTAGCCCCCTCTGGCACACCCCAGCTACGCAAAGCCAAAGAAACGCCCTTCCGCTTCACGCTCCAGGATGGATAAAAACGTTTTTTCTCGTCCCACCCTTTGGGCGGTTCTTCATGAGAAATTATCAATTCCTTCTTATACAACCCCCGTAGTATTCGCCTGGCTTTCCAAACGCTAAAACCGGTCAGAGAAGCGATCTCCGATGTATAGCCTGTCTTGATCCTCGCCAGAACACGCAAGGTTTGGACTTCTTCATTAACCATATCAACAGGCTGCCAGCCTTCGGAAGCAGGCGCACCGGGAGAAGGTCGGATAAATGTCTGTGGGATAAAAGAAAAATCAGTCAGAACAGGGTGATGGTCACTACGCGTAATTGCAGTGGCCAGAGGCAAACCATAAAGCGCAGCTCTCACTTCCTCCAAATACCATCTACCCGGAGATTCAACCTGTATCCACAAAGAGGCTCCCCGTCGATACTTGGCTAAGGTGTTGATCTTTGTCCGCACTGCACGCGCATAATCCCAAGGCGGAAGAGAGTGATTATAAGAAATAGGGTAGAGAAAGGTGTCTGTCCAACGCCCAGGAGCAATCTCCAAACTCTCTGTGCCTGCAAAAACGATATTCCTGATATGTACGGTCATCCAGTGCTTAGTCGGAGCATCCCCAAGAGAGATAATCATCTGAAGAGAAAAACTGATTGGGATTGACCCACCAATACTCATCGCCATCGCGCTGTTTGATCCCATAATGCAGATGTGGACCAGAAGAGTTCCCTGAGCCTGGATCAGCTGGGTCGCCTCCGGATAACCCTAAAATATCACCGCGCTCTATGATCTGCCCTTCTTCCACATAGATTTCACTAAAATGCGCCAGCCAAACCTGATAGCCATTATTTTCAATCACAACCAATCTGCCCCAAGGACCATTCATCCCTGCCCAAACAACCTCACCGCTCAAGACAGCATGAAGCGGTGTCCCTACATCGACGGGAAAATCAACACCGGTATGGTTGCTATAATGCGCATCATGGTAATCACACCCCAATAAGGGCTTTTCATAAACTTCGCCCCATTTTGTCAGAGGTCCCCACAAAGGGATGCCGATAATCTCTGCATCCAAACCTATATAATCTGTCCAGGTACCAGAAAAAGCTCGGGTTGGGTCAAAGTCGCTCCCTTCCCAGGCATCAATATCATAGTTATCACTATCCTGGGGAATATCCAGCAGCCACTTGGTGACGCTGGGTTGTGCCCAAGAGGGGAGCTGTGGGATGGCAATTCCCACCATCACTACATAAGAAACCACAAAAACTATCCCGCAAAAAAAGGGTAGAGCAATTGCCCCACAAGTAATCTTCAATAGGCCTTTCATACAGTCTTACAAAACCTTCCCCATCCGATCCATCTGGATCATGCCTACCTCTCCAGACTGCAAGCCCATCGAAGCCTCAATAGAAAGCCCGTTACGAACCATCCGCATCGAAAGCCAATAAGACAGCCCTGAGCCGAGCAGTACAGGTAAGAGAAAGACCGGATTCTGCGCATACATCCGCCCGTTTTCCGGGGTCATGATGGAAATCACAACCAGCACGCCAGGAGGGAAAAGTGCCAGAAAACGAGCTTGCCATTCTATACCTTTGGATGCTGCACGCGCACGGGATAAAACCTCCACCACCGCACCAAGTGTTGTACGCAGATTTGCAATCAGGGGCGAGATTTCAATCCGTCCTTCAATGGAGGCCAGCAAAGAAGTAGCAACAATATCAACGGCTGGGTTATCCCAGGTCAACGTCCATTCTTTCACCGCCCTGGCAGCCTGATCAGAAGCTGCTGTACGCAAGCGCAGGACCAAATCTTCAAGAACAAGACGACCATCTGGCCCAACCGATCTGGCTGCTCCTTCCAGAGAATCTTGCAAGGTCCTTCCTTGCCCAAGCAGGGTCTCTACAACAGATAACCCACGCAAAATATCTTTGGCTTGCTGCAAGCGAAAAGCCTGCCGAATATCCGACAAGGAACCGCTATAAATCAATCCGCCCGCAATAGAAAATAAAATAGCAGGCACCATTCCTAGAGTCAAACCAGCCACAAAGCCACCCCCAGCCCAGGTTAGAAAGCCAAAAAGAATTTGATTAAGCGTCAAGCCCGTTCCTGTTTGTCTTGCCATTTTTTCCAAATCAATGCGTTTCTCAGGAGGGGCTACCCCCATTTGACGGGCCATTTGTGCGGCACTATAGGTACGCCTCCATCCCAAAAGAAGGGGAATTGAAGCCAAAGCCAATGCGCCAATAAGGGATAATAAAAAGGTCATTCTTTCTCCTAATGCCTATAGTTGTCTGATCCAAAAAGAGATTTCTTCAGCTCCCCCATTTTGGAGCCAAATCACAAAATAAATCCCTACAACAGCCAACCAGATTGAGACTACCCAATAGATATTGCTATCATCTAACTGCAAAGATAAGGGGCGGAAATGCGAAGGGGATTTGGTCATATGCGTTGAGGGGAAGGCAGCGTCACGTCCACCATGATAGGTATGCTGCCGAACCTGGGTCGCAAATTTGATGCGCCGTTTCAGAAAGACTTCCATCGGCACGCGATCGGGTCCCAGACGGATCAAAGCCAAAGCCATAAAAGTCATCAAAACTACAAAGGCGATGATCCCTTTGGCAACAAGTCCCAGGGAGGGGATTAGCAAACAAATTACAGCCGCAATTGCCCCCACGCCCATGATGGTCAGGTCACGGTCGTTAAACATGGGGAAGATATTTTCTCAGTAACCTGCCTAATTCTTCCCAGGGCTGTGGGGCTGGGCGGAAAGGCGGATCAGGTTTGAAACCTTCCAATAAGTCTCCGAGTTGCGGCAGGATCAGGAAACCAATCAGCACCATAATCACCAAGCCAACCACACCCAGAATGGCATAGGTCGCCATCTTGGAACCACCAAAAGCCATGCCTGCGCTGCCCTGCAAGACATAAAACAAGCCGCCCAATAAGGCAACAACGACGATCAGTCCAACTAGAAAGCCCCACGCATCTCGCGCCAGGATTAAAATTTGATCCATAACTGGACCGAAGAGTCCCCCACCATCACCTTCGTCCAGTAAATACAAACTACTAATCTCTAAAAATTTCATCCTATTGCTCCTGAAATAAATTCAACATGCGCCTAAAAAGATTGCCGCGACTGGTACAGCTACACTTGCCAAGAGCATCCCAAACATCGCTTCTGCAATCTCAATCAGCGCGGCAGAAGTGTTAATTGCGCCTCCTGCCGATGCTGCCAGGACTGCCAAAAAGGTTGCTTTCAACATGCGTAAGCCTGCCAGACCTGCAATCAGCATGGCTGAAAATGTACCCAGGTCATTAATCGGCCCGCACCCAGCCCCTCCGGGGATAGATGAGGAAGTCGCTTCTACTAAAACAGGGATGCCCAGAAAAGCAAAAAGAACCAGCATCAATACGCCAGAAATGCCCGCCATTGCCTCCCAAACCCACAAATTTGCACCGAGCATCGTTCCAGCTGAGAGGCGCAGGATTTGTGCCAGCCCCGCCAGCATTCCAATAGCCAGGGTAAGGATGACCAGCACCTGCCATGCCTCCCGGAAAATACCCAGTAGAATGTCTCCAACGCTACTCATATAGTCTGCCTGCTAGATATGCCCATCGAACTCAGATTCAAGTGCAGGATAGAAACGCTCACCCCAGAATTGGAGTTTCCAGGTTCGGGTCGGACCGGTACGGTCTTTGAGGGTATGCACAACCAAATTGAGGCAGCCACAACTGGCAGGCTCACCATCTCGAGAAACCAGAAGGACACGGTCTGCTTCATAAGGCACTCGCTCATCGCCTAATAAGTGCCCCAGATTAAAATCTTCATCCAAATAAAAACTTTCTGCTTTTAAAGCTGCTGCCACAATAATCGCCCACTCATGTCGTCTGGACATGGATCGCAAAGCAGCAGCGGCTTCGCCACTGCGCAACTCCAGCGGGATCATCCCCGTTAGCCCAACAACGGGCATACGGTTGAGATAATCCACTGTTAGCAAGGCGTTTCCTTTTTGGGGAAAGTTATAGGTATTCAACAAGACATCTTCTAGCCCTCGCACCGTATCACGGCGATCATCCAGCGACAATAAAACTGCATTCCCGCATTCAGCTAATTTATCTTCTTTGGCAAATTGTTCTGCTTCTCCATGAGGGCCCGCAAGCATGGCAGTGACTTGTTGAGATATTCTGTACTTCAATTCTTCTTCGGTATGCTCATAACACCCTATGGCGGCGGGGACATTTTGGGCGGCGGCATCGAAGAGCATCCGCAACATCCAACTGGTTTTCCCCACACCAGGCGCAGCAGCCAAAAGCGTTAGACCGCCTCCCCAAAAGGGAAGTCCGGCAAACTCTCCAAAAATTTTATAAGGGGTTGGGACTCCAATAACGCCAGCTCTCATGGCGGCAGTATAGAAGATTCCGCATGGGGGTACCCCTTGATATGCGTTAGGCTCTTTTTTCCACTGCAATAATTATCGAGAAGGTAATACTCGTAACATAAAACATATCCCCCCAAATGAATAACAATTTCATACAGCCCAAAGCCATTGAGCAAGGCTAAAGACAGATAAACCTAATAACATGCCGGGCAAGGCAGGTGAGAGGCCATCACTTGGGTAGCGTTTCCGCCACCATCTGCGCCATAATTCCACACCCAAGACCGATAGGACTACGGCTGTCCAAGGAAATAAAGAGGCAATTCCAGCTAGAGCAAGAAGGTCTGCTCTGCCAATCAAGCCACGTCGAACGCCAAATCCGGTGAGTAGCAAGACCCAAGCGGGGGGAAAGAATAAGGCTGGGATAACAAGAAATCCTGGGAAGGAGGCAAAGATACCCCAAGCCACCGCCAAGACAATCGCAAGAACCTGAGGAAGAGATGCAGGTGCGGCAATAAAAAGACTCGCTAAAAAGAAAATCTCTATCGCTGGTACCAAGCGATAACGCAAGTCGGCAAAACTGAAGATCGCAAAGGATAGCAGCCAGAAAGGAGTCGCGTTCGCATCGATCATCTTATTCTTTTGCCTGCTCAAGAAGAGAGAGGAGTTCAGCATCAACACCGGCTCTGTTGGCTGTCTCCCATAGGGGGGCAGTCGCAACATCTATTTCTTGCTGGGATTGTGCATAGGTTTTTGCCATCATCCCCGCTGCTTGTGGGTATTGGGAAGCAAAACCGTCGGGGGAAAAGCCTGCTGCTTCCACATGAGTTGATAAACCACTATAAGCTGAACGAAAGCCCTCTGATGAACCTCCAAAGCCAGAGAGAATATCCTTCTTTACGCCCGCAGAAGCAGAAAAGCCAAGGTCAGAGGATTCCGGGGGTGATTGATTGGCCTGGGGCTTGGCAGAAGCACCACCAAAGCCATCAATTTTTGTCTGCAAGCGATCTTGTCTGGCTGAAAGGTCACTACTTCGCGCCATACCATAAGCAACCCTTGCCTGTCCGTGTGCGCCCACTGCGTCAAAAGCCGTCCCTAATTTATTAAAACCTTGTGCTTTGGCTAGATGCGCCATTTCTGCACTCGCTGCCGCAGATGCACTTCCACTCATTGCAGCCCCGGTTGCCGCTGTTCCAGCGCCTGTAGCTGCACTTCCTCCTGCGACTACAGCTCCACCTGCCGCAGCGCCAACGCCGCCTGTAGCTGCTGCCAAAGCAGCGGTGGCTACCAATCCCTTGGCAACCCCAAAGATTTTCTTGGCGGCTTCTCCAGACGCACTCAAGGTCATTTTTGCAAGAATGCCAGACAGGGAAAGTAAAGCTCCCGTTGCCCCAAAGAGCCATAATAAGCGCACCAAGCTGAGCACCATCCCTCCCTGACTAATCGCTCCAGCTACAGAGACAGCTGCTTTAAAGATTGCCCCTGCAATAAGTGGCAGGAGGGAAATCAGGACAACGGCTTTCAACCAAAGAGAACGTAACCAGCGCATTTGTGGAATAACTGCACCCACAGAAATCGCTGGCCCTAAAACAGCCAAAACAAAAAGGGTGGCTTGTGCAGAGACAAAGGCAAAAAGAAGTCCGGACATCGCTAAGATAGCTGCAAAGGTCATGGCTATCCCGATTAAGGATTGCAAAAAGACAAGCCCGGGAATGACCGACGTAATACTCAAAAAGGAGGGCGCGGACATCAGGGTGACGAAATTGGCCGCCAGGACACGTGTTTCACCAACCGCGGCGACTTTGCACATCCACCAGCCTAAACGTGAGATCAGATCAAGAAAAGGACCAGATAGTACAGCCAATAAGCCCGCTGTAAGCCAATCCCCAACCACAACCATCGGGGTGTCATTCCCATCCCCAAGCAATTTGCTCCAATGATAGAGTGCAAGGCGAAGCAGAAATAAGGCTGGAGCCAAAGCAGCAGCAGTCTTCAACCCTGATTTAGCGACATTGGTGAACTGATCTTTTTCAGCAGGTTTCACCAATTCATTCAAAGCTGATGACCAGCGCACAACCTCCTTTTTGAAATCTTTCTTCTGCGCCTCAGCTGTTTTTTTGAAGAGATTGCTCAGTGCTTTGGAGATTGTGTCATCATGGAAGACCACATGGAAAAAAGACTGCGTAATAGAGGTAATTATTGAAGTGGATTCTTCGGGAGGATCATCTGGGTCGTCTGGAACATCTTCATCATCCGGCGTCTCTATATCTGCTTGCGTGCTCGCTTGCCCTCCAGCGGATACAGAGGCTATATTGGAAGAAGCGAGCATCAGAAAAACCATTGAGAGAGCAATCACAAGAATAGAGAGTACGCGAAGAATTCTTTTACGAGAAAACATTAATTTCACCTTTGGAGCATCTTCAATGAAGCCTCTCCAAATATTGGCATTTGACGTTCCATTTTTGCCTTGTCTGGGTAGCATAGGTATTGATAACCACAGTCCAGGCAAGCATGAGGGTTGCGTAATGCCCGTAAGGGAAAGGATACTTTTGATGTTGCCCTCTCTGCTAAAGGCAGGAGCATCTGCATCAATTCATCTATCTTGAAAGCAGATTGAAAAAGCTCTGCATCTCCGCTTTTACGTTGCAAGCCAAAAACCAAGGGCGGATTAGACCAACTCTTATCTCCTGCTCTATCTGAGGCTTGCACCAGTGCAAAGCGTAATTGGTCATGTCCGCGTCCCTCTTCAACCAATAGACCGATATGCTCACGCTCTACTTTGCCAATTGTTGCAGTCCAAACCCAGGCTGGGAAGTAGACTGCTTTTCGCACGCCTCGCGAAGTAATTGCCAACCATTCCAGTTTTATCTGGACACTGGCATCTTGAGAAATATTCATATCTCCCTGCCAGTCGTAAAGAAGAAAAGCCCAGACACGGGCATATTCCAGGACCTTATCCCAACCGCCCATTTTCTTGATCGCAACATGAGAGCCAAGTCGGTGACTGGGGTCGAATCTTCCACCAGGAAAAAGGGGTGATAGTTCTGGAGAGCTCATCGGGTGGTGGCTGCGATAAGTTGCTACTTCACCGATATATTTTTCAATATCACCCAGAGCTGCTTCGCCAATCCCATGTTCTGTGAGCGCATCCTTGAGCGTTTTTCCTTGACTAAAATCATCCAAAACATGCCAGGCAACATCAAAGACGGGTTCAGGGTTTGCCCCAGCCAACCACCAACCTGAAGCAGCGGGACAATAGATATATAAAAGGGCAGGCAAGATCGGGTTACCCCGTGCCTGTTGGTTACGCTTATCCAAAAGCGCCAGAAAGAGATCAGTAAGCATGGGAAAGTTCCTGTATCAAAATAACCAGCAGATAAACAAGTGTTCGCCATGCGCCCGGACTACGAACACCGGTTAGGATTCTGCCCTTGATTTTTCGCCAGAGTAATTGCAAAGCACCTGTAGCAAAGAAAATGAGGGGAATAATCCAGAGCATTTGATAAGCGGAGGGCAGAGAGACAATCAGCCCCATCCACAGTTTTGCATCCCCGCCTCCCATCCAGCCTAGTTTCCAGGCCATCCAAAAGCTGATTAAAAAAGCGTATATCTCCATAGGATGAGGGCTGTTGACAAAAAGACCTGTGATAAAAAGTGGAATTGTCACCCAATTTGGGATACTGGCATGGCGAAAATCGTATAGGGAGACAAAAAGGCTAAGAAAGAATAAGGCAAAGAGAAGAAAGAGACTCATTTACTCAATTCCACCTGATAATTCCAAAAAGCAGAGGGAACGCCGTTATAGTCTATGTCGGCGGCGAGGTGGTCTTGCAGATTAGGAATATCGGCAGGGTTTATCCTCCCAGAATACATCCTTTCTTCCCAATCTTCGTCAACAAGGCGCAAATAGGAGACTTCCCATCTACCCTGATAAGGAACGCGATTACCACCCCAAAAAACCCAAATATCGGAAAGATAAGGCATTAGATAAGTAGGGGTAACTGGTTGCAAAGAAAGCGTGATGCGAACCCGCTTCAACTCGAAAAAGGGAGTAGGAGTATCTCCTCCTTTGGTTGGTACCTTGAGGAAATCAACAGTCTCACTCACAGAGCTGCTTGGAAAGGCGCGGATAGAATCAATATCTACCTCGTTGATATATACATGGGGAAAGGGAAGAAAGATGCTGGTATCCCAGAAAGGTTCTCCTACCTTACAATTGATTCCATCTTCGTCCACAGATAAATCTGCACAGGGGGATTTATCAGGAAAAGGGAAAAAGACATCCAGATCGTGGTCCTCGATTAGATATCCAGATGTGCTAAAAGATAAGAATAAGAATAGCAATATCGTATTTCGCTGCATTGAACTGCGGTCTCCTGAGAGCGCATCATACGATATTAAATGACAAGGTACCCTGAGTGATGGATGCTGTTATTGAAAAGTAGATTGGCAATAATCGAGCAAGGAAAAATTTTCCCCGTACTTCTGTTTTCCCTTATAATATCTCCATCCACCATCGCCCTGGGAGGGGAGCTATGTCCCATCAACTGCACAACAGCATAGTCCGTATTCTCACCGCTGACGGGATTCCCGTTGGCAAGGTGTTGTGGATCGGCTAACATCAATCACTCTATAATGAAATCAGATGAAAAAGAAGACTGATAATCAACTTACCCAATGGGAAGCGATCTCGCTTATGGTCGGGGCCGGTGTTGGCGCGGGGATCATGGCCGTTCCATTTCTCGCTGAGCGTGTTGGCATTATTGGCCTTGCGGTAATCTTGCCCGTAGCATGGGCTGCGAGTTCCATCGTACACCTGATGCTTGCCGAAGTATTATTTCGCACCGGGCAGGATCTCCAGATCGTGGAATTGATGCAAATCTACATATTAAAGGGGCGAATCGGAAAATGGTTTCTGTGGATAATATTCACATTTCTGAGTATCGCCTTTCTGGCTAATCTTGCCGCATATATCTCTGGCGCTGGAGAGATCGTAGCTAATCTTACAGGCATACACCAGCGCATCGCTGAACTCGCTATCTACATAATTTCAGCCAGTGTTGTTTTCTTTGGTCTCAAGGCCGTAGGGATTGCTGAGAAAATTGGCGTTATTGTTCTGATCAGCCTTGTGTCCGTCATTGTCTTGGGTGTGATTCCTTTAGGCCTAAGTCTGCCACTTAAGACATCTGGTTCTGCAACAGGATGGATGGCGCTTTACGGGATGGTCATGTACGCCCTCTGGACATTCTACAGCGTGCCCCAGGTGGTGAAAGGCCTTGGCTCAGATCGTCACGGTGCTGTTCGAGCAATCCTTATCGGCCTTGGGATCAATGGAGCACTCACAGCCACTGTTGCATTGGTCGCGCTGGGGCTTTCTACAGAAGTGACTCAAATCGCGATTATTGGGATCACGAAAGAAATGGGGCCATGGGTGGGGGTTATTGGCTCAATCCTGATCATATTTGCTTTCGTAACCAGTTATTGGTCTGTCTCACTTGCGCTTGCCGATATCATTCAGGAAAGGATCGGGCTATCAACAAAACTGGCCTGGTTACTGGCTACACTTCCCTCGCTGATAATCCTTTGGATCGGTGTCTGGCAATTTCTCGAATGGCTGCGTCTGGCCGCCGGAGCCACAGCGATCGTCGTGGCGCTCATCACCATTCCCATGTATAAGAAAGCACGTCAAAAGGGGGTTGTTAAAGACCCGGGGTGGACGCTTGGTCCTTGGGGAAGCCCGGCAATGCTGGCCCTTGTCCTCTTTTTACTCATCCTGATGGGTGTCGGCTCCTTGGTATCCATAGGTTAGTAAAACCACCAAAACCCTCTATACTCCCCTCTTCATGAAACTCACCCTCATCCGTCCGAATATTGGCCGTCTGGAACATAAATTCTTCGTTGATAAAGCGCGTATGGAACCGCTGGCGCTTGGTATTTTGGCTGCCCTGACCCCATCAGATGTCGAAGTTGTGATGTACGACGACCGCCAGGAAAGCATCCCTTTCGATGAACCTACTGATTTGGTCGCCATCAGTGTGGAAGTTTTCACCGCCCGACGGGCCTATGAGATCAGCGCCGAATTTCGGAAGCGCGGTGTGCCCGTCATTCTGGGGGGCATCCATGTCACCCTATTGCCCGATGAAGCTGCCCAACACGCTGACTCCATCTACATTGGAGATGCGGAATTTCTCTGGGCCCAGGCGATCGCCGATGCTCAGACTGGAGACTTGCAACCAATCTACCGCGCTACCGGTGGCACTCCCCAGCCAGGCTTGCTAACCCGGCGCGAAATTTTTGCTGGCAAAAAATATCTTCCCCTCAGCCTGATGCAGTTCAGTCGCGGATGCCGCTTTGCCTGCGAGTTCTGCGCCGTCAGTGCCTATTTTGATCAACAACACCACTGTCGGGCTATCGATGAAGTTGTCCATGAAATCCAGACTCAATCCCGGCACCACCTTTTCTTTGTCGACGATAATTTGCTAGCAAACCACGAGGCTGCCAAAGCCCTGTTCCGCGCCCTGATCCCACTCAAAATCCGCTGGGTTTCACAAGCCAGTATTGATATGACCAGCGACCCCGAGTTGATGGAACTGATGGTTGCCAGCGGCTGTCTGGGGAACGTGATCGGTTTTGAGTCCATCGATGCTCACAACCTGGCCGAAATGGGCAAAGCACCCAACCTGAGCGGAGGCACAGACCATTACGCAGAAGAGATCGAAATCCTGCACCATCATGGATTGCAAACTTGGGCAGCCTTCACCATTGGCCATGACCACGACACCCCCGAATCCATACACAAACTACTAGAATTTGCTTTGAATAATCGCTTCACCTTTGCAGCCTTCAATGTGCTGATGCCTTACCCCGGCACACCCCTTTACCAGCGTTTGCAGGCCGAAGACCGCCTGCTCTTTGAGGGTCAATGGTGGTTGCATCCGGAATATCGTTTTAACTACGCCGCCTTCCGCCCTGCCAAGATGAGTGCCGATGAGCTTACTGAGCTGGGGTTCCATTGTCGCAAAGAATTCAACAGTGTCAAGAATATCATTTGGCGGGCGCTCGAGCCGCGCACCAATTTGCGCTCGCTCTATCGTTTTGCTATTTATGCCATGTACAGCCGCTTGTTCCGTCAGGAGAGCTTCAAAAAGCACGGCATGCGCCTGGGGCTGGAGTGAACCATGAAATTCAGTTTCGAGCTTGCACAACCCTCCGATGATCCTGCTCTGCGCAAACTACTCGCGGAAAGCCCCATGCCCGGGCGCATCACAGTCGCGTTTGAGCGCGAACCAAACTACTTTATGGGCTGCTCCACTATGGGACCCTTCTGGCAGACCATCATTTTTCGGCACACCCCCAGCCAGGAGATCGCTGGCGTACTCTGTCGGGCTGTACGTTCACATTTCATCAACGGAAAACCCCAGGATTTGGGATATGTGGGACAGATCAGGATCGCAGAAAAATATCGTAGCCTGTGGTTGCTCCATCGGGGATTAAGCTTCTTTCGGGAATTACACGCCGATGGACGCACCCCAACCTATTTGGGTGTGATCTCCGCTGAAAACCGGATCTCACGCGGAATTTTAGTGGAGCGTCGCCGCCGGAATTTTCCCTCAGCCCAAGAGATCGCCCGCATCTATACCTTGGGAATCATCCTGCGCAACCCGATGAAAGCACTCCCTTTTGATGGGAAAATCGAACGCGGCTCCTCCGAAACCCTGCCGGAGATAGTCATTTTTCTGCAGGAACACGGTACACAACGGCAATTCTTCCCTGTCTATTCAGCAGCCGATTTCACAGAGGGGGAAGTTGTGCGTGATTTCGATATCCGCGATTTCATCGTTGCTCGTAGGGATGGCCAAATTATTGGGGTCCTTGGTTTATGGGATCAGAGCGGGTACAAGCAATCTGTTGTGCGAGAATATGATCGCTCACTGCGATTGGTGAAACCATTTTACAATCTCGGTGCCCGTTTGCTGGGCGCACAGCCTCTGCCCAACCAGAGGGAACATATCCACTCGGCTTATGCCAGCTTCATCTGCATTGCCAATGATGATGCCAATGTCTTTGCCGTACTACTGCGAGCGGTCTACAATCTGGCAGCCGAACGGCGTTACGCCTATTTGATGCTGGGATTGACCACAACTGATTCTTTATTACCCTTAGCACGTAAATACCCCCATATCGATTATCACAGCCAGTTGTATCTGGGGTCCTGGGAAAATGAAAATGATGGGCTGGGGCAAAAACTGGACAACCGCATACCTTATATTGAGATCGCGACACTGTAAATTGTTGGGACCTAGGTGAAAAACTTCTCCTACCTCCATTTTCCCTTATAATCATAGCCGCTATTATAGCCACTTACCATCACCCTCGGAGGGGAGCCATGTCCCATCAACTGCACAATAGCTTAGTCCGTATTCTCACCGCTGACGGGGATCCCGTTGGTGTAGGATTTCTTGCCGCCGAAAACCTGATCCTGCCCTGCGCGCACGTCATCGTACAGGGGAGCGGATCGGATGAAACCGTCCACTTTGATCTGCCTCTGCTCGCGCCTGGAGAGTCTTTCTCCGGGCGTGTTTCGTTTAGAATCGAATCTGAAAATTCTTCCACACTTTTGTTTCTGTAATAGTTTACGAGGAGCTAAAATGAACTTTGAAGAAAAAATCGACCAAGAAATTGAGGTTGAAAAAGAAAACCCCGGACAATCGGAGATATGGGATTTATTCGAGAACAGCAAAACAGATGAAAAGTTACTGATCTTTAGCAAAATGCAAGAGTCCGATGTGCTGGATGCTGAATATGCTTTCGAGTTTTTGACTACGCTAAAATCAGATTTTGATTTGACAACCAAAGAAGGACGTGCAAACTATGCCCTTCTTTTGAATAAGTTACAAGATGAAAAGCTGGATATTTATGAGCATGATAGCCATTACTACAATCAAGATTTGATTACTTTTGCCATTCTTGATGAGCGTTGGGACAATATACCCGGACTATTAAGCCCCTTCACATCAGGCAAACATCTTGACGAATTCGATACGGTAATTAGCCAGCTCAAATATCATGGATGCACCAAAATTATATTGGAGGCAATGGAAACCGCTTATCCCGGAATTCAGGCTTCCTCGGAATATATCTATGGGGCAGATGAAGAATTTGCCGGGGAACTATCAGAAATCATGCTCATTGATTATTTGGAATCATCCGATCATCCTCGCCCGGATGACCCTACCTTTTTGGATAAAGCAGGTTCTTTGGTAGAGTGGAAAAAAGGGTGGTTGGATTGGTTTATACCGAGAATTACCCAAACCAAATCAACAGAATGGACTTTGGATGATTTTCTTGAAGATATTAACAGCGAAGAATGGCGAGAAAAATTCAGGAACCTTCTATTAGAATTTGTTGCCACTGAATGGGAAAAGGGAATACCGTTATCGCGCTGCATTCTCGGTTGGCATCAATTATTTGAGATTTTCTATACACAATTTGAAAAACTCGGCAAAAACAAAAAGAGCGACCAAAAATCAAAAAAATCTTTTTTAGCGCGTTGTATCATTCCAAATGCGAAGAAAATGGACGAAACACTGGGAGGGCATTTTTCGATTATGGGCGGAAAACCCTATGAAATTTCTGCTGGTCTTGAATTGTTGCCAATTTTTTTAGGGTTTATGGAAGCTCTTGGCATTATTCAACATACACAAAAGCAAAACGCGCTCGGAGAAATCAGAAAACGCATTATCACTAATATCCCCAATGTATTGAGTAATTACGGTGGTGACCCGATTTTGCTTGAAAATTTAGAAAAAGCTTGGCTGAAAAAGTAAACTCAATACAGGTTGCCATATCCACTTTCGGTAGCCGCGGGGATGTTCAGCCTTTTCTCGCACTGGCTGTTGGATTGAAACGCGCAGGTCATAAGGTCACGCTGGTCACATCGCACACGTTTAGCGATTGGATCCAAAGCTATGGGATTGATGTACGCCCCGTAGAGTTCGATCCGCAGGATGCGTTGAACCACCCGGAGATGCAAGCCTTCATGCGCAAAGGGGGCAATCCTTTCCGTGTATTGCGGGTCATGCGCGAAGAACTGGCGCGCGCACTGAATCTGCATGATGAGTTCTGGGAAGTTACCCAAAGAGCAGACTTTGTCGTCCAAGCCAGCACCAGTATCGGGGCTTTGGAAGCAACCGAGCTGCTCAATATCCCCTCTGCAATTGTCCATCTTTTTCCTTTTTCTACGACACGCGAGTTTCCATCGTTCTTTCTAGGGGCACTTCGGTCATCGCTTGGGCCTGGCTACAATCAATTAACGCATTGGGCTGCCCATCAACTGGTTTGGAAGATCATTGGCGCACCCATGTCCAATCAGTGGCGTCAACAACTGGGACTGAAAGCCTGGCATTCATACGCAGAATTGTATGCCCAGGCGCGTCAACAGAAAACGCCGATCTTGTGTGCGTTTAGCCCGTCACTCTTGCCAAAACCAGCGGATTGGGATGCAAACCACTTCCTGACCGGATACTGGTTTCTGGAGAGACCGTCCACATGGCAGCCACCAGCAGAATTAGTGCACTTTCTGGAAAGTGGTCCGCCGCCGGTCTATATCGGCTATGGCAGCATGAATGCTGGTGATGGGGAAGAAAAAACGGAACTGATCTTACGGGCTTTGGAACGTAGCGGACAGCGTGGCATTCTTCTTTCCGGATGGGGCGGGCTTGCACAAGGGAAAGAAGTTGAGAATGTCTTTTATATAGAAAATGTTCCGCATGACTGGCTCTTCCCCCAAATGGCGGCAGTGGTTCATCATGGCGGCGCGGGTTCAACCGCTGCCGGGATCAGGGCAGGCATCCCAAGTTTGATCACGCCCGTTGCTGCCGATCAGTATGCTTGGGCAGAGCAGGTCGTCAAAGCAGGGGTTGGTCCGCGTATGCCAGATCGAAAATCCCTGACAGCGGAGAATCTGGCAGAAGGAATTCAAATCGCACTAAACGATCAGGAGGTGCGCTCACGGGCGGCGCAACTAGGCAAAAGCATTCGCGCTGAAAAGGGTGTAGAGCGGGCAATCAAGATCATCGAACGCCATGCAGCTCAATTCAGGACATAAGAGTTTGAGGCTATAGAAACGGTTACTTTTATGAAAGTGGGTGCGGCGAGATGAATTATGAGGTCACGTTGAAGTGAAAAATGTCACTTAACCCATAAAATGGCCGGGGCTGGAAGCATAAAGTGGCCGCACTCTAGCCT
>JACNJN010000011.1 GCA_014382535.1 Candidatus Desulfolinea nitratireducens
GGGTGGCTGACGGGGCTCGAACCCGCGACGTCCTGATCCACAGACAGGTGCTCTGCCAACTGAGCTACAGCCACCATATACCTAAAGCCCGCAGATTATATCACTACCATCATTCACTCGCAAGGATTTGCTTTATTCTTTCGGGTACGTCTGCACGTGCCACATTAACCTGCTCGCCACTCACCAAATCCTTGACCGCAACCTGCCCCGATTCCACTTCAATTGCCCCCAAAATAAGGGCTATCTTCATGCCCATCTTGTTAGCAAATTTGAATTGATTCGCTATTTTGGCTGGCTCAGGATAATTGGTTACGTTCAATCCAGCCTTCCGTAATTCGGCAGACAGGGCCAATGATTCAGCTAAAAATTCTTCACTAAAAACGGTCACCAAAACAGGAGCTGGGGAAGGTTCAAATTCCGGAATAAGGCCGTTCTCTGCCAGGACAATCCCAACCACCACATCCCCCATCGCAAAACCAACGGCCGAAAGTGGATCACCACCTACATCAGCCAGCAAATTGTTGTAGCGACCTCCACCCAAAAGGGAGCGACGGACACTGCCGCTGACATCAAATGCTTCAAATACAGTGCCTGTGTAATATAGCAAACCGCGGACAACATTTGCATCAAACTCAACATACTCGCTCACGCCTAGGGCATCCAACGCAGTGAATAGACGGCGTAAATCTTCCCATTCTTTCCAGAGATCTTTATTCTCAAGCAAGGCGATCAGACCACCCAGCTGGGATCGGTTCAGGCCGGCTTCAAGGGCATAGGTTTGCCAGGCATCCTCTTTCATCTTGTTGCGACGGTCCACCAGATTGGAGACCAATAAACGGGATTCTGCCGGGATCCCAATCGCGTCGAATTGGGAATCCATCAAACGGCGATTATTTACGTAAATGGTAGCCTGCCCCGGGCTGAGTCCGACCGATTTCAGAAAACTCGCGGCAACAGCGATCAGTTCTGCATCCGCTTCTGGAGTATCAGGTCCCAGCATGTCAATATTCCACTGGAAGAACTCACGAGAGCGCCCTTTTTGCGGACGTTCATATCGCCAAAATGGGCCAAAGGACCACCAGCGCAAGGGATAAGTAAGTTGACGCTGTTTCTTGGCGATCATCCGTGCCAAGCTCGGGGTAAGTTCCGGACGCAAGGTGACTCGGGAGCCGCCACGATCTACAAAAGTAAAAGCTTGCTCTTTAACCAATTCTTCGCCTGATTTTGCCGCATAAAGCTCAAGGGTTTCGAGATACGGTGCTTCCCATTCCTGGTAACCAAATTGCTGTGAAGCCCGACGCACCTTTTCATAAATAAAATTACGCAAGGCCATCTCTTCAGGGTAAAATTCTCTGGTGCCCTTGACGGATGGAATGATATTCTTTGCCATAAAATTGCTCCAATGTTCTACGATTATCCTCCCGCCATTTTAGCACATGTTGTGGTATAAACGAGCCGTTATTTCTAATATTATGTGAGGAAAAATGAAAATTGATTATCGTGAAACAACAAATGACTTATTAAAACGGATCGACATTCACAAAGAATTCGGTGGGCGAGATATTGACCAATGGATGCTTGATCTGCTCAAACCAACTACTAATGACCGCATCCTGGATGTGGCTTGCGGCGCGGGCAAACAATGCACGCTCTACCATGAATATACTGACGGAAAAGCCGAGATCACCGGTGGCGATGTTAGCGAGGAACTGCTAACCAAGGCCCGCAGCGAGAATGAAAAACTGGGCAATCCGCTCACGCTGATTTCACTGGATTTTGATCAGCGCTTCCCCTTTGATGACAATCAATTTGATCTGGAATCCTGCTGCTTTGCGATCTATTACGCGACTGATATTCCCGCCACGATCCGCGAAATGCACCGCGTCTTGAAACCGGGCGGACGCCTCTTTACGAGCGGCCCGATGCCGGAGAATAAACAACTCTTCTACGAAATCATTCGTGAGGCCACCAGGATGGTCATTCCGCCAATGCCAGGCAGCTCCCGTTATAAAAGCGGCATCCTCGACGCAATGAAAGAAACTTTCTCCAAAGTGGATGTGCATGTCTTTGAAAACCCGCTGACCTTCCCCACCGTTGATCCCTTTATTGCCTACACCCGTGCATCGCTCTCTGAAGACCGCAAACTGTGGGGCGATCTCTTCAAAGGCTCCGGTGAATTTGAAGAGGTGATGGCAAAGATCACCGCTGTCGCTCAGAAGAGACTCGACAAAGATGGCAACCTGGTGATGACAAAGGTCGTTGGCGGTTTTGTCGGAACGAAATAATTTCACGGTCATTGCCTGTACTGGGCGAAGGCACATGTGCGAAGGAGCGATAGTGACCTGGGCAATCTCCACCTTAGTTTTGGAGATTGCCGCGTCAGCCTTCGGCTTCCTCGCAATGATGTAAATTAGGTGTTTAATGAATTTTTACGGAAAACGAGTACTCTTTGTGGGTGCCCACCCAGATGATATCGAATTGGGTGCTGGTGCCCTGATTCATAATATTCGTGGTCAAAGCGAGATTCTCTGCGTAACCCTCTCTGATAATCAAAAAAACCCAATGCTCAAAAATGTGGTTGAGGAGCATCGTGCCAGTATGGCTGTTTTGGGAGTCAACCCGAAAGATGATCTCATAGAAAGCTTTGAAACCCGCAAATTTCCAGATATGCGACAGGAAGTCCTTGAATATTTGCTCAAGCTGCGGCGCGATTTCAAACCTGAGATAATTTTTTGCCACAGCCAAAACGATCTTCATCAGGATCACAATGTTATTACCCAAGAAGCTTTACGTGCCTATCGTGGACTGACAGTGCTTGGTTTTGACGTAGTCAGATCAAGTTATAACTTCTTCCCCCATTTTTTTGTGGGAGTTAGCGAAGAAGACGTAAACAAAAAGATTGAAGCATTATTAAAATATAAAACTTATCACGATAAGTATTATTTTAATGCCGAGCTGCTTCGCGCCACAATGGTGCGTCACGGCGCATTGGCAGAAAAGCCTTTTGCAGAGGGGTTTGATATCTTACGTGTAGTAGGTCAATTCAAAAAGTGCTAAATTGTTTACCCCAACCTTAATTAATAGGACTTACGCAAAATACCTTTTTTCTCGCTGCAACGCTCTGCGTTGTA
>JACNJN010000010.1 GCA_014382535.1 Candidatus Desulfolinea nitratireducens
TGATCGAGGCTGGCTACCGTGTATTACGCTATGATCTTTATGGACGCGGTTATTCTGACCGCCCCAAAAACGCGTATACCCTTGATCTTTTTACCCGTCAGCTCAGAGATTTACTAGATGCTCTTGAAATTTCTGATCCCATCTGCTTATGTGGTCTCTCGATGGGCGGCCCAATTTCTGCAACTTTCACCGCGCGCCATCCAGAGCGGGTCAAAAAGCTGGCCCTGTTCGCCCCAGTTGGAGGCAGTGCCATCCCACAAACCCTCCCTTTCAAATTACTATCAATTCCCGGCCTTGGCGAATTGCTGATGGGGCTGTTTGGCGAAAAAACTCTCGTCGATGGGATTGCAGAAGATTTTTACGATCCAAAGCTGATCGACCATTTCACCTCCCTGTACCGCCCGCAGCTTAAATTGCAGGGTTTCGGGCGCGCAATCCTTTCCACAATGCGGAATGATGCTCTCAGAGATTCATCCGCGGTCTATCGTCTCGTCGGGGAGACAGGAATCCCCGTCCTACTGGTTTGGGGACGCGAGGATAAAACTGTCCCCTACGAACAAAGTCAGGAAGTGGCAGCAAGCATTTCACAAGCAGCGTTTCATACCATCGAAAACAGTGGCCATATCCCCCACTACGAAAATGCAGACGAGGTTAATCCCATCCTCCTCCAATTCCTTCAAAAATAAATCAAAGAAAAACTATGTTCAATAAACTCTACCAATCTTTAATCAGGCATCGTTATAAACTGGCGATATTCATCCTGCTGGCCCTCTCCTCTGCGACCTGTGTGATGCTGGTCGGAGCGCGGGTTGCCTACAGCGACTCTGAACGTTATATCTCGCTGGTCTGGAATTTATTCCTCGCCTGGATTCCCTTTGTGCTGGCCTATCTTGCCTACGCCCTGTCGTGGAAACGGATCCTGATTTACTTTGTCATCCCGATCTTCGCCTTTTTGTGGCTGATCTTTTTCCCAAACGCGCCTTATTTAATCACCGATATACAACATCTCGCCGATGGATTGGGAGAGGCGCCTGTCTGGTTTGATGTCATTCTATTGATCTGGTTCTCCTGGACCGGCTTGCTCCTTGGCGTTGTTTCCTTATATTTAATGCAAGAGATCGTAAAAGATGAATTTGGGAAATTCTTTGGCTGGACACTGGTTTTTAGTGTCTCCATTCTCAGCAGTATTGGCGTTTATCTGGGGCGCTTCCTGCGCTGGAATAGCTGGGATATTCTCCACGACCCGGTCGAAATCCTCCGCGATTCATGGCATTTACTGCGCAGTCTGAGCCCCAGTGCGGCAGGATTCACTGCTCTTTTCACCGTATTTTTCCTTTTTGTTTATCTCACGATCTATGCCTTCGGACATCTCCATCAGGAGCATCATAATGCCTGACCTCATTCTTATTCGCGGAGGCGGAGATCTCGCCAGCGGGATCGCCTATCGCCTGCATAAATCTGGTCTAAAAGTCCTTGTCGCTGAACTCCCCCAACCGGTTTCTGTGCGACGAAAAGTATCCTTCAGCGAAGCCGTCTATGAGGGTGAGATCACCATCGAAGGAATTACTGGGCGACTCGTGAATACCGATCAGGTTCCCTCCACGCTCAATAAAGATGAAATTCCTGTGCTGATCGATCCTGATCTTGAAATATTAAATTCTCAACTCTCAATTACCGTTCTTGTGGATGCAAGACTGACGAAGCGCACGCCAGATATTGGGCTTGCCTCCGCCAAATTGATCATTGGTCTTGGCCCGGGATTTACCGCCGCCAAGAACTGTCATGCCGTCATTGAAACGCATCGCGGCCACACCCTCGGACGTGTCTACTGGGAGGGCTCTGCCCTGGCAGATACGGGCATCCCCGAAGAAGTGCTGGGACGCCGCGCCGATCGTGTTCTCCGCGCCCCCGCTGATGGAGAATTGATCACACATGGTGATATCGGCGACCATTTCGATGAAGGACAACCCATCGCCGAAGTAGGTGGGATTTCGCTCATTGCTCCCTTCAGCGGTGTGCTGAGGGGATTAATTCGGCCCGGACTTCACGTCAAAAAAGGGCTAAAAGTTGGCGATCTTGACCCGCGTGATGATCCCGTTTATTGCACGATGATCTCCGATAAATCTCTCACATTGGGCGGGAGTGTGCTTGAAGCAATTTTGAGTCGCCCTGATTTGAGAAAAAGATTGTGGGATTAACGCTCGCAAAAGCCCTTCGACTCAAAAATAACTCAACTCCGCGGGTGGCCTTTGTTGGCGCGGGGGGGAAAACAACTGCATTATTCCAATTGGCGCGAGAAATCTCTCCCTGCATTATCACTACAACGACCCATCTTGGTGCATGGCAAGCCAATGACGCTGATCAGCACATCATCGCCCACAATTCTGAAGATTTCAAAAAACTGGAGGAAAATTCCCCCTCCGGGATAATTCTTGTCACCGGACCGGAAGAAAATGATCGCCTGCAATCCCTTCCTACTGAAAACTTGAATTGGCTGGAAAATTATTGTAAAACGCATTCCCTGCCTCTTCTCATTGAAGCGGATGGCGCCCGCCAAAAAGCGCTCAAAGCCCCCTCAGCACATGAACCTGTCATCCCCGACTTTGTGGATCAGGTGGTCGTTGTAGCGGGCTTATCCGGGCTTGGGAAGGTGCTTTCAGATGAATGGGTCTATGGAGCAGAGAGATTTGTGGAAATCAGCGCTTCCTCGGAGCAGGAAATTATTAGCGCAGAAATGCTCTCCGCGGTTATGACGGATGGAGATGGAGGGCTGAAAAACATCCCCCCAAAAGCACGCCGGATCGCTTTGCTTAACCAGGCAGATACACCAGAGCTTCAGGCCATCAGCAGCCGGATGGCGCAAAACCTTCTAACCCATTTCGATGCCGTACTCACCGGGACCCTGCAACCGGTGGAACTGGTAAACTACGAACCTGTAGCTGCGATCATCCTGGCAGCCGGGGAATCATCCCGCTATGGAGAGCCCAAACAATTGCTCGATTATCACGGACGTCCATTTATCCGTGTTGTAGCAGAAACAGCTTTACGGGCCGAGCTATCTCCCGTCATAGTGGTGGCAGGCTCAAATCACGA
>JACNJN010000009.1 GCA_014382535.1 Candidatus Desulfolinea nitratireducens
TCCACTTCCACGAACTTCTCTCCTGCGATTGCACGTAAAGTTGCATATAAATGGACTTTCATTCTCACATACTCCTTAAAATACGGTTACTGGAGAAAATGTACCAAATCAGTGTATTTATTGATTAGGACTTATGCAGTAAAAAGCGTTTTTTAGGCTCGAAGGGGATTTGCAATCCCCGTGTTTATGAGAAATCGCTGGATTGCAAATCCAGCCAGAGCCTAAAATGCGTAAGTCCTATTGATAATAATTTCCTGTTGAACAGGGGCGGTGGTACTGCCCGTTATTCTTATGGACACTGAATAATGCCCTGTGCCCACAGGCATCCGCCACAAACAGGGAAGGTTGTGTTGCCAATGCAATCTTCCTCATTGGTTTCGGAAAGATCACAGCCTCCGCAAAAAGTACAGGGCGCGAAAGCGAAGTTGTGTAATCTCTCTCGATAAGCTACATAATCGGTATCAAGCCACAGGTCCGAGAGCGAACGTTCGGCCACATTGCCGATCACATGTTTTTTTGCCACCCGCGCCTTGCCATGTAAATAACTGGTGTGGGTATGCATCAGGGGCCAGCATGGGCTGACATCCCCGGTCCAGGCAATCGTCATTGTCCCGCTCTCAACAAAGTTACAGACATCGTTGGCGCCACCCCAGTTGTTGCCCGCAAAACTGATATTCAACTGGCTATTAAAGGTCTCGAACAAAGCCTCGCGTGTGCTTTCATTAAAATCCATTTTCGGAAGGCTCAAGCGCGGGAGGTTTGGGGCCTGCATATAGGCGATATTATGCATCGTCTGGGTGTACAAGCGATCATCCTGCATGTCTGCAGTCGCAGGCTGTAGATTGCTCACGGAAAAATATTTAGCTTTGACAGATTTTCCCAATTTAATAACTTTGGGTAAATCGGCAATATTGCGCTTCATAGCGACAAAGGCGATCCCTATCTCTGGTTTTGGATAATGATGAGGAGGGCGCATCCTGGCAAAGCGCTTCAGGTTTTTGAGAATATTGGGGAGCTCGGCCCCCATCCGGACATCTGCATAGGTTTCAGGCTCCGCTCCATCAATCGAAATCCAGAGCACATCCAGGCCGGCATCAATCAATCGCTGCGATATCTTCTCGGTCAAAATTGTGCCATTCGTAATCAGCTCGACTTTGACACCCAACGATTTGGCTTCTGCAATCCAGTCAATTGTTTTGGGATGAAAGAGCGGTTCCCCAATCCCACCAAAATATACGCTGGGAATTGGATCAAGTTTCTTCAATCCATCCATGATGCCCGCAAAGGTCTCTTCGGTCATGCGACCCATGGGCTGCTCCCAGCCATTTCGGAAGCAGGTGATGCAGTCCAGATTACAGGCGACTGTTGGTTCAATATAGACTTTGGTGAGATGCGTTACCGGTCTGTGCATACGGACGAAATTTTCCCCTTCATCCAGGCGCACTTTGGCACCAGGCTGTAACCCATAATTTGCTACTACATCTGGTGGCAGGATCAGCCGACCATCTTGATCGACTTCAGCCCAGGCAGTTGTTGGTTTTGTTGTTGCACTCTCTGGCCTGATTATTTTCGGGGCGGTCATTTCTGTGTATAAGTCCATAATAAATTGTACCTTGCTGTGAGTATAAAACAGGGTGACATTGATCGCACATTGTAGGTGCAATTAGTCTTATTTGCTGTTTCATTCTGGAATTGATAGAATTGATAAAATGAAGCTTAGCATATGGTTCACACGCCTTTTTAGCTTGTTATCCTTATGGATACGATGCAAAACCCTTCGGCGGGAGTGATAAGGATCTGTTCCCTTCGGGAACCTTTGTTGGGAGCAGTAAAGGCGTTGTATCTGTGCGGACGCATCGAAAACCGATATTGAAGGAACCACTTTTAGGATCGTTGAACAGGCGATCTGAAACTATTAAATGATCACTCGAGCTGTTCCAGGAGCCACCTCTTATCACGGGATACATGCCTTCTTCTGGCCCTGCAGGATTATGGGCTGGAGAACTGAGATAATAATTCTCATCGTAGAAATCACTTACCCATTCCCAGACATTCCCAGCCATATCATATAGGTCATAGCCATTGGGACTGTAACTACCAATTTTTTCAGTATCGATATTGTTGCAAGCATCATTATCATCGAACCTGGCTCCGTTCCTGGCTCCAATTTCGCATACGGGTGATTCATCTCCCCAGGGAAAGTGATTGCCTTCCAAGCCACCCCGAGCGGCCTTTTCCCACTCTGCTTCTGTCGGCAGGCGCGCGCCGCGCCAGGCACAATATTTTTTGGCTTCATCCCAATTAACATTAATGAGCGGATAATCAGCGTATTCCGGATTATCGTAATAGCTCCTGCGAGAATATGAACTTTCATAGGCGCTCGTATCTGTAGTGGATTCGCACATTCCTGTTTTCTCGCAAAGAGCATATTGACTATTCGTGACCTCATATTGGTCAATATAAAAATCGTCCAGGATAAGGGCATGAACCGGCTCTTCGTCATCTGCCCCATTATAACCGCCCATTTCGAATGCCCCAGAGGGGACCAGTGCCATAACTATGCCACGCTCATCAGTGAAAAAACTGCTGATACTTTCCGATTCTTCAATGGTATTACTGTTGCAAGAACTGGAAATAGCCAAAAGAAAGAATGTGGGGATCAGAACTAATTTATGAGGTTTCAGATTTAGCTCCTTGAAGGAGAGCAGGTATTCCTTGCAATAAATGTCTTATTTTATCATTTGTCTATAAAACGCATTGCTTTTGTCATATTATATCCCAGGGAGGTACAGCAGAAGCAAAAAACGCCATACTTTTGCATGGCGTTCCTTGGAAGGTATCTCAAAAACTACTTTGCTTACTTCTCTTTCTCGTATTTTTTAAATTTTTTATATCGCCGGGAAAAGCGCCAAAGTGAGGGGCCAATGAGAAGCAATAATATCACCCCAAGGATGAGGAATTCGGTCCAGCCAATCGTCCAGACCGGTCGACAGGCGAGAAGGCCGAGCAAGATCGGGATGAGAGCGAAACGAAATTTATAATTCATAAGCAGATTTTACCTGATTATCCTCATTTATCATTTCAAAATAATC
>JACNJN010000063.1:0-11058 GCA_014382535.1 Candidatus Desulfolinea nitratireducens
AGGTGTATTGATCAAAAGAATCAGTTATGGAGTCAAAATGCGGATAATCTATTCTTTGGATATGCTATAATATCTACATGGTTGATGAAAATATGCAAGTTGAAGTCACTGATAAAAATAAGGCAACGCAGGAAGAGCGCGAACAACGCATAGCTATTTTCATTGCAATTATTTTCGGTGTTGTCATTCTGGGTTTGATGGTGTGGGCAATTATCAGTCTGGCTCAGGCAGAGCCGACGACTACGGCTAAAGTACGGGATATTTTTATCATCTTTATGGCGCTAATATCGCTATTCATAGGTTTCGCGATTATCATCCTGATTGTGCAAGTAACCAGCCTGATCAACTTACTTCAAAATGAAATTAAACCTATTTTGGATGCAACCAACGAAACCGTTCATACACTCCGTGGGACAACCACATTTCTCAGTGAAAATATTGCTGAACCAGTAATAAAACTAAATACCCGCCTGGCGGGATTACAACGTATACTAGAACTCATCGGTATCAAAAGAATCAAATAATGAATTATTTTAATAAAGGAGAAAATCATGTCTGATCGTGACGAATTTGGAGCATTTCTGGTTGGATTTATCGTAGGCGGCTTGACAGGCGCAGTTGCCGCATTACTCTTTGCCCCGCAATCCGGGGAAGAGACTCGAACCTTACTCAAAGAACGCGGAATCGAATTGAAAGACAAAGCCGCCCAGACGGCTGAAGAGGCTGTTGCCCGCGCTGAAGCCGTAGCAGAAGAGGCTCGTGCCCGCGCTGATGAACTAACCAAAAAACTAAAAGAACGTGGGCAGGTTGTTATAGATCGTGGCAAGGGAGTAATGGAATCCGCAAAAGTGCGCGGACAGGAAGTTGTTGACCGTGGCAAGAGCGCGGTTGATGCAGCAAAAAAACCAGCCAAATCCAAAAAGTCCTCCCCTCCAAAAGGGGCATAGGAAAAAGCAAATTACATTGAAGGGTTTGACAAGGTCAAAGTCAAGCCCTTTTTTCGTTCCAGATACAGGATAAAAATATGCTCAAAGATAAACTGCGTGATCCCGTTAGCGGACTTACCCACCTCGGTGCGGCGATTCTCTCTTTTTTTGGGTTAATTGCCCTCATTCTTATCAGTTGGGGGGAACCCGCAAAACTGGCATCAATGATCGTCTATGGAACCAGTCTGATTGTGATGTTTTCCGCCAGCGCAACATACCATATGACCATCTCGTCACCCAAGGTAATCGAGATATTGCGGAAAGTAGATCATTCTGCTATCTTCCTGCTCATCGCTGGAACTTATACACCCTTTTGTATCAATGCTTTTAGCGGATTCTGGAAATGGGGTTTATTCTCTATTATCTGGGCACTGGCAATTATTGGTGTGGGGATTAAGATATTTATTGTTCGGGCACCTCGCTGGGTGAATGCAGGAGTATATCTCATTATGGGCTGGTTGGTCATCGCGGCAACTGGCGAAATGCTCGATAAACTCCCGATCGGTGCTTTGATATGGTTAATCGCAGGAGGACTGATCTATACTTTGGGAGCAATCATCTATATCACAAAAACGCTTGATTTTAAACCGTGGGTTTTTGGATTTCACGAAGTGTGGCATATCTTCGTCATTCTCGCTGCCGTAGCCCACTTTATTTCCATCCTGGTTTATATTGCAGTATAAAAAATGTCCGCTGCTGGGTGAGGGGGGCACCCAACAACGGACGTCTATATTGTGACATATTTTTCTCTTTTAATCAATGTTTTTTAACAAGAGATTTAAAACAAATTACGCGATCATAATTGAAAAACTAAAATTGCTACCTTTTCCTTCCCCGCCACTCTCCGCCCATATTTCACCACCCTGTGCTTCCACAAGGTGCCTGGCTACGGTTAAGCCGATCCCGCTCCCACCACCTGATTGTCGTGAGCGCGATTTATCTACCCGATAAAAGCGAGTGAATATATGCAGTAAATTTTCCTGGGAAATGCCTACACCAGTGTCTTCCACTGAAATGTGGATAAACTTTCCTTGTTGTACAGCGCTTACTGTCACTGCCCCCCCTGCGGGTGTATGACTCAGTGCGTTGCCCAGCAGATTCGTCAGGATTTGGATCACACGATCGCCATCGCCAAGAATACGCGGAAGGTCGGCAGGCAAGTTGGAGGTGAGGTTGATCCCTTTTTCCTCAAACTGAGTGGAAAGACGTTTGATCACCGTTTCCATTAATGGGGATAAATCTCCGGGTCGCACCTCCATTGGGTAGGCTCCCGCTTCGACACGACTCAGTTCCTGGAGATCATCCACCAACCGACCCAGTCTACCAGCTTCCTGGTGGATTTGCAGGTAGGTTTCCTCATTTGCCGGGAGAATTCCATCGATCAGTCCTTCCATCGAGCCTTTGATGGCGGTAAGCGGTGTGCGAAGTTCATGAGAAACATCGCCGATCAGTTGCCGGCGCATTAATTCGACCTGCTCCAATTTGACAGCCATTTGATTGAAGCTGCGGGCAAGCTGGCCGAGTTCGTCAGAACGTTCTTTATCTACACGCTCTTCATAATGCCCATCTGCAATGCGATGACTGGCAGTCATCATTGCCCGCACAGGGGCAACAACATTACGACTAAAAATCCAACTAACCAGCAAGGCAATAACCAGTGCGGCAACTCCTGAGTAAATCAAGGCCTCATTGAATGATGCTTTGAAATTCTGGAAAAGCTCCTTCGGGCCACCTTCTTGTACGCCGAAACGACCTCCCTCTCTAAATCCTTGACCCCCATCCATCATCATTCCTTCGCCATCTATTTGCATTTCCTGCGCCATCCCCAGATGGCGATCAAATGCTCTGGGCAGGGCCAATCTGGTTGAGAACAAAAGGATGATCGAAGCAATGCCAATCACCGCAATATAAGAAAGAAAGAGTTTAACGCCCACATGACTGCGAATATATTTGATCATCAGGATTCGTCCTCAAACCGATAGCCGACACCGCGCACTGTGGCGATCAGCCCGTCAAGGCCTAATTTTTGGCGAACATGACCGAGGTGTACATCCACAACACGGATTTCACCAAAGTACGAGTTACCCCATACTTTTTCTAAAAGTTGCTCACGAGTAAGGACCCGACCACGATTTTCGGCCAGGGCTTTGAGGAGATCAAATTCAAGCGCAGTCAACTGAATGGGATTATCATCCACGCTGACACGACGGGCGGCCACGTCAATCCGAATGTGTTTGAAGGAGAGCACCTCGTCCTTATCTGAGGGGCTATGATGCAATCGGCGCAGTGCAGATTTGATCCGCGCGACAAGTTCGCGCGGGCTGAAAGGCTTGGTAACATAATCGTCAGCACCAATGGTGAGACCGATCACCCGGTCGGTTTCCTCTGTTTTAGCGGTCAGCAAGATGACGTACACGTTTGATTCACGGCGCAGTTGAGTGAGCACCTCAACACCATCCATCCCGGGCAACATCACATCAAGAACGATCAAATCCGGTTTGAAGACGCGTGCCGCCTTTAATCCGGAGGGACCATCATTGGCGGTAAATACTTCGTAGCCCTCCGGCTCCAGATAGGCTTTGACCAAATTGACTATGCTTGGCTCATCATCAACGACGAGAATTTTTGCATTTGACATAAGGAACTCCGTAAAGATTCAGCATTATTGTAGCGGATAAAGTATCCCAAAGAAAAGCAAAATTACAATAAAGAGTTTATGAAGTTTCTGTAAAGAAGGGATAAGGCGTGTATAATAAGCCCATGACTGAAGAAAATATTATCCGTCGCAGGATCAGCATTCTGATCGATGGCGACAATGCACAAGCCAGCCTGCTTCCGCAGATGCTGGCCGAAACCAGCAAATATGGGCAGGTGACGATACGCAGAATCTACGGGGACTGGACAACGGCCAGCATGAATTCGTGGAAGAAGGTATTGAATAATCATGCTGTTCAGCCGGTACAACAGTTTCGGTATACGATTGGCAAAAACGCAACCGACAGCGCAATGATCATTGATGCGATGGATGTCCTCCATTCAAACGATGTGAGCGGTTTTTGTTTGGTATCCAGCGATAGCGATTATACGCGCCTTGCGACTCGCATCCGCGAAGCCGGCATTTTCGTAATGGGTATCGGCGAGAAGAAAACTCCCAAACCCTTTGTTAACGCCTGCGATCTCTTTGTCTTCACAGAGAACCTTGCTCCAAAAAGTAAACCGGTCCGTTCACGTACCACCAAAGCTAAAGCAACACCACAAGCTGATGATCCCGAACCAGTACCCTTACTCAAAAAAGCATTTGAGATCGCCGTTCGAGAGGATGGCTGGGCTTCGATGGCTATGCTAGGCAACGCCCTTTATCAGATCGATCCCAGTTTTGACCCACGCACATTTGGTCATGGTCAACTATCAAGACTGATCGGAAAATATAAAAAGTATTTCGAGCTACGTACCCAGGACAGTAATGGTACAACTTTATTCCATGTCAAACTAAAAGAGTAATTTCAGTAGATCTCATAGAATATAAACGGAGATGGCAAAATGCCATCTCCGTTTATATTTATAACAAATCAGACTACCCTCTTCTTTTTGGATACTTCTGGATCTTTACCATTCACCAGACTTCTATAGACTTCTATGATCCGCGCCGCAATCACTTCCCAGGCATACTCCTTGGCATAATCGGCGGCCTGTATGCCCATTTTTTTTCGCAACTGGTCATCCCCTAGCAAAGCTCCTAATTTCTCGGCAAGAACTTCTGGCGCATCATAAGGTACATGATAGCCCGTCTCACCGTCTTTCACCAAAAAAGCGAGGCCACCCACCTGTGATGCAATCACCGGCGTCCCACAAGCCATGGCTTCCAAAGCCACCAACCCGAAGGATTCGTAATGAGAGGGCATCACCAAGATCTCTGCCGCTGAATAATAATATGGCAATGAATCCTGGGCGCGTTTGCCCAAAAAGAGCATCATCTGTCCCAAACAAAGTTCGTCAGATAATTCCTGCAAACGGGTCATCTCCTCTGACATTTCTTCGCGTGCCACGTCCGGATCGCCGCCAATTATGGCCAGGTTAAATGGGTTCGATGCATCATGCATTCCCAAAATTGCGACAGCCTTCATCAGCGAATCAATCCCCTTAAGCGGCTCAATCCGTCCGACAAAAAGAACCAGACATTGATCGGGGGAAACGCCGATATACTCCCGGGCCTCATCTTCGGGAATCGGGTAAAAATGCTCCGTATCCACACCGGGCGGGATAATGACCATCTTTCTACTATTGGCCTGATACAAAAACTGAAGCTGGGATTTTTCTGCTGTCGTGGCGACGATCAACCGATCTGCATTTGTGATGACTTTCTTCTCACCATCCACGCGGAACTCCCCATCCCTTTCCTCGTCATTTCGCGCGATACGATTTTTCATTGCCCCCAGAGTATGGAACATGTGGACAATCGGTATATTCCAGACATCCTTTAGGATTCCTGCGGCAATACCAGACATCCAATAATGGCTATGGATCAGATCGTAATGAATATTCTTTTCAGCAGCAAAACGTAATATCCCTGCGGCAAATTCGGGGATATGCGCGGCCAGATCATCCTTTGAGAGGGGAACTTCAGGTCCAGCCGGGATGTGAACAACACGATTCCCAAATCCGAGATCGTGGAGCACATGCGGGACATGTTCGTCCTGCGAACGGGTAAAGACATCCACGTGTACCCCCATCCGCCCCAACTGACGGGTCAGATCCCGGACGTAGACATTCATCCCGCCGGTGTCCTTCCCGCCCAGGGTGGCCAGCGGACAGGTGTGATAGGAGAGCATTGCGATTCTAAGCATTATTGGTAATCCTGATTGCAATTGACAGTCATCGTTATTATGACTGTCATCCCTGCCTAAACCTTTCTTGGCAGTTGTAAACTGTACTGGTATAATCTTCGCCGCTGTAGAGCACAACGCCACCGTAGCTCAGTTGGTAGAGCAGACGCTTCGTAAGCGCCAGGTCATGGGTTCGACTCCCATCGGTGGCTCAGAAACAGTTCCTGATTTGGAACTGTTTTTTATTATCTCAATCCGGTTGAATTTGGAGATAAAATGAATTATAGTTCATTTAGTGCCAGAAAAATTGCTGGACATTTATTAATTGAATTCGATGAGGTAAATTATGGGAATAAATTTTGAAATTTCAGATCTAATTCCGGCTCCACCTAAGGTGGTATTCAATGCGTGGCTCAGTTCCGATGAGCACTCCAAGATGACAGGTGGGCAGGCAAAAGTTTCCGCTACCAATGGTGAGACTTTTGAAGCATGGGATGGATATATCCAGGGAAAGAATCTCGAGTTGGATTCGCCCAGTCGCATCCTTCAAAATTGGCGAACAAGCGAGTTTGAGGACTCTGATCAGGATTCCCTCCTTGAAATTTTGCTTGAAGCCGAAGGGAAAGGAACCAGGATCACCATTCGACATTCCAATCTTCCAGAGCATGGGATGCAATATCACCAGGGCTGGTTTGATTCCTATTTTGATCCGATGAAGGAATATTTTGAAGAAAAATAATCTAACTCAGCAAAACCGCACAGATCAAAATATGCAATTAGGAGATGGCCGCACACTTGGGTTCGCCGAATATGGCCCTCCAAAGGGAACTCCAATTTTTTATTTCTCAGGCGGAAATAGCTCTCGCCTTGAAGGTCAATGGTTTGAAGAAGCTGCAAATAAGAATAATATCCGACTGATTGTTCCAGATCGTCCCGGATTTGGAATATCAACCTTTGATCCAATGCGTAAACTGCTGGATTGGCCAGACGATATTCTTGCCCTGGCAGATTATTTGGGCATCGGTAAATTTTCTGTATTCGGGTTATCAGGGGGTGGACCGCATGTGTTGGCGACCACCTACAAAATCCCCGCCAGAATCAAGAAAGCTGCCATCATCAGTGGGACTGCTCCCCCGGAGATGCCTGATCAATATCAGGGGATGTGGCCGCCAGTTCGGTTAATCTTTCTGACTGCTAAAAAATTCCCGCCCGTTAATCGTTTTTTACTCAAGCAAATGGCAGGATTTTACAGCAATAAGGAGCAGATGCTCAAACGAATGAAACAGGCCATGCCAATACCCGATGTTGATTTAATCGAGAGAAGGCCGGATATTATCGAAATATTTACTGAATCAACCAAAGAGGCCCATCGGGATGGAATCCAGGGGGATGCCTTGGAGTGGCAAATCTATGTCCACCCCTGGGGTTTCGAACTTGGTGAAATAAACCTAGAGGTCAAGCTCTGGTATGGGATATATGATCAACAGGTACCCGTCGCAATGGGAAGGTATCTGGCCGATCAATTGCCAAGGGCCACACTGGTTGAAGTGGAAAATGGCGGACATTTTTCTACCATTAATAATCATATTGATGAAATATTTGAATATCTTAAGGCCTAACTTCCATCCGCGCCATTTATTTCAATCGTTTGGCTACAATTTCGGCTACATCCATCACCTGCATTTCACTACCCGCATCCTTTGCGGCATCGTTCATCATGATCATGCAGAATGGGCAGCCGACTGCCAAAATTCCGGCTTTGGTTTTTTCAGCTTCACGGAAGCGATTATCCTTGACGGCCTCAGTGCCATGCTCCTCCTCTTTCCACATTTGGGCACCGCCAGCGCCACAGCAAAATGATTGATTGCCCGACCGTGGCATTTCGACCAGCTTCGCTCCATTATGCTGAAGTATGCTGCGAGGATCAATGAGGATATCGTTCTGCCGCCCCAAATAGCAGGGGTCATGGAATGTGACCATCTCTTCCAGCATATTTCCATTCATTTCCAGTTGTCCATTGCCGATCAATTCATTGATCAGGGTCGTGTGATGAACCACCTCAAATTCGCCGCCAAAGGCCGGATATTCGTTTTTAATTGTATGCAGGCAATGAGGGCAGGTCGTCAGAATCTTCTGGATCTGGATTTCATTGAACAGGGCGACATTATTGGTTGCCAGTTCTGAGAAAAGATATTCATTGCCAGCCCGACGCGCAGAATCGCCGGTGCAGGTCTCTTTTTTACCTAAAACGGCATAGTCCACACCAGCGTGGTTAAGGATCTCTGCAAAGGCACGGGCAGTCTTTTGGGCACGTGAATCTGTCGAAGGTCCGCATCCAACCCACCATAGATATTCGGGGTTGGGATTTTGCTCAACGGTTGGGACATCCAGCCCCTCAGCCCATTTCATGCGTTCTTCCGAGGGTACATTCCAGGGGTTGGCGGTACGCTCCATGCCCCGGAAGGCTGTCTGCAGCGTCTCGGGGAATTTGTTTTCCATCAGCACCAGGCCGCGACGAATATCGAGGATATCACGCATCGGTTCGTTCCCCACCGGGCAAATATCTATGCAGGCAGCGCAGGAAGTACACGCCCAAACAGCCTCCTCAGTGATGACTGAATCGATCAGGCGGATACTGCCGGAATCACCCGCGGCAACTTTATCGCCTTCGTAATTCAATAAATAGCGTTTATTGATCTCCATCGCAGCCGGTGAGAGCGCCTTGCCGGTTTGGTTCGCCGGGCAAACCTCTGTGCAGCGGTTGCACATGATACAGGCGTAGGCATCGACAAACTGCTCGTAACCGAGATCCTCGAGATAGATCGCACCAAATTGATCAACACTTTCGTCTTCAAAATCCAGCGCAGTGAGTTCGCCCATTGAGCGTCGCTCCGGCTTGAGCAGAAAATTCAACGGAGCAAAAAAGAGATGAATATGTTTTGACCAGGGCAAATAGGGCAGAAAAAATAGTACCAATCCCTGTGTGATCCAGAATGAGAGATGGATCCCGATCTCAAGATTGGCACCGCTCCAACCGCCCCATAATGAGGCCACACTCGAGGCCATCGGTTGCCAGGGGTCTGTATGTGCACTGGATGCAATCAGGAAGCTCTCGCCCAAAAAGCGAAAGCCAACATGCATAAATGTGAATGCGCCAACAATGGCAGAATCCCGTAATATCCCGGAGCGCGCTTTTGGGTGAAGGAGGGTATCCTCGCTTTGCAAAAGTACCCGTGATTTAAAAATAAAGCGGCGGGAAAACATATAGAGAATTCCGACCGCGACACTTACTGTGAAAATATCTGCCCCCAATCGAAATATATCATCCAAAATTTCATCCCCGAAGAGTTTAAAATCCGGGAAATATCCCCCAACCACGTCCTGAAGATTAACTAACAAATAGTAGGAAAAACCCCAGGCAATAAGAGCGTGAAAGAAGCTTGCTCCAATGCGGAGTTTCCAGGTGGGTTCCAGGCTGATAAATTTGACTGCCGCTGCGGCCAGCCTTCCAGGGATCAACTTCCAATCAGGTTGCCCCTTCCCTGCGCTGATGATGCGGAAAATCCGATAAAAGCCTCGCCAGGCAAAATAACCACTGACGACCAAACCCAATCCAAAAATGATCTTTTCAATAAGGGAAAGCATTCAAGCTCCTTGATTTTTTGAATATTATACCTTTTTAGCCCATTTTGTCTATTTACCAATAAATCTCTCGTTTTCAAAATCATTTTAATAAATATCAAAATATCTGGCCTTCGATTTTCGGCAGCCAGATCCTTCAACTTCAAAATAGTATTCAATATGCAATTTATCTCTCCTGATTATTTTTCTCCCCCCATACCATGATCTGGCAAGAGCGTTTCGATCTGGCGAATTGGCTTGACCAGATATCCGAGCAATCCATTGAAAATGGCCATCCCTCCACCAATGATGATCACAAAGCCAATCCCTGCTCCAGGACCCGTACCCAAAACACTCCCCAGCGTATTCGAGAGTGATCCCCCAGGCATCAAAGCTGGCTCAAAAATATTATCAGCCAGCCAGCCTGCGACGAGTTGTCCCAGAGGGTATGAGACCGTGGAAATCGCATATTCAATCCCAAAGATTCGCCCCTGCAAATCGGGCTCAACCTTTGCCTGTAGAATGGCAATATAGGCACTGTTGATGATCGGATTAAATACAGCCATTAAAAATGAACCCAGCAACCAAAAGGGAATTGACCAGGCTGATCCATAAATAAATGCACCAAATAGACCCCAAAGTATAAAGCTCATATTTATCATATGGATGCGTTTCCTGGGACCTCCCCAAAAACTCATGATCAGCCCACCGACCAGGAATCCAACCGATCCCGCAGATTGTGACATCCCAAGAATAGTCGAGTTATCACCAGTTTTAGAAAGGATCATCGGTGACATCAGCGGATATCCAAATGACGCATGGATATTCGAAAGGGTAAAAAGGAGAAAAATCGCAATCAGGCTTTTGCGATTTAAAATATAACGGAATCCATGCATTGTCTCTGCCCAGACAGATCCCTTTCCAATCTGGGCTTCCTCGGATGGCCTGGGCTGGGGAATAAAAACAATCATCAGCGTAAAAAGGGCAATCCCAAAGGTGATCAGATCGATCACCATGATGACGGGGATATCGACGACTGCGAGGAGTGTGCCAGCAAGCAATGGCGCAGCAATCCCGGAAGCCGAACCGACGACAGAGCGCATTCCATTTGCGCGAGCATATTGCTCTTTTGGAACCATCGTCGTCACAACCGCAGAGTAAGCCGGGTATTGAAATGCACCAAAGACGCTGGACAATGCACCGGTAGCATAAAGATGCCAAATCTCGGCCTGGTCAGTAGTGAAAAGATAAAGCAGGATCAGGGTTGCCAGAGCCGCGCCCGCATCCGAAAGGGCCAGGACCAATTTGCGGTTCCAGCGGTCGATCAATGTCCCCGCAAATGGACTCAGGATCACGCCCGGAATAAATGTGATCACCCCAACCATTACCAGACCAGTGGCTGTCCCGGTTAATTTCCAGGCCCAGAGCGTGAGGGCAAAATTGGTCATCCGTGTGGCGAATATCGAAACAAATTGCCCTACCCAAAGAATATAGAAGGCTCGCATCCCTTGATATGAGTTTTTGGTAGAAGGAGGTGCTGATGAGTTTTTAATAGCCGCCATGTAAAAAATTCTATCACAGGGGAGGCTGCATAGATGGGTTCAAAATCATCCAGATTTCAAGAATAA
>JACNJN010000063.1:11244-15750 GCA_014382535.1 Candidatus Desulfolinea nitratireducens
TCCCTCTGACCAACCGTTAATAATGACCTATCCAAAGTGTGGGAGTTGCTCCTATTTAAATTGACCAGAGGATTGAAGGCAGGCTTGCTCTTCTGTTGGTGAGTGGACAAACTTTGCAAATATGCCTGCAGCCATAAATCTACCTATTCCAGAAAGCAAAAAAATAATGTTCAGCCCCAAATAGTTAGCGACAACGCCTCCCAGGGCTGCCCCCAGAGCAGCTGAGCTCGCAACTGAAATTTGATACAAAGCAGTGTAGCGCGCCCGTTGCTCAGCCGGAGAGACAGAAAGCAGGAAATTAAAAGTGGCAATACCATAGCCCGCCCAAAGAGCTCCCCCAATGGTATTTATCGGAAATACGTGCCAGGGTTCACTGGTGAAATACCACATTAAAGGCAGTATTGGGATAATGCCACTTGTAACCAATATGAGCTTCCGCGCTCCCCACTTATCTGCCAGGGGACCAAACAATTTTTGCGCCGGAATGCTTGATAAGGCCGAGACAATCGAGGTCACTCCCACAAAAGCGGCCGTGGCTTTTAAATCTTGCACCATATAAACGCTGAAGAAGGGGCCAGCTAAACTTAGTGAAAATGTCCAAACCGCGGTATAGATGCAAAATAACGTAAAGTTACGATCAGATCGCAGTGTTGATATTAATGCTTTGATTGAGTAGCTTTCTGTTTTTCCTCTAAAAGGCTTTTTCTCCGCGAATTCAGTTTCATTGATGCGCGAAAAATATGATGTCGATATCATCCCAAAAATGAAAGCCAATCCCATCGCCCATTGAAATCCTACTGGGGAACCAATCCGTGTAATCAGCAAGCCAACGATAAAGGTAGTCAGTATTTTGGAGACCCCCATTGCCATGTTGCGGGTACCGAAATATCGTCCACGTTTGGATAAAGGAACAATATCAGCCGTCATCGAGATCCAGGCGGGAAGGCCCAGATTCCCCATCCCATCCATAATTACCATAAGTGCAATTACTACGTAAATTGCGGCTTTGCCACTGATTGCCAAAGGGACCATTGCAAGCAGCAGGATGGCAATTCTGCGAATACCTCCTCCAGACATAAGCACGATCATTTTTCGTTTTCCGGTGCGATCTACCAGTTTCGCTCCTGGAATTAATAATAAAACCGCACTCAAGCTGGCCAGAGAGGTCATCAAACCGACATCGGCGGTCCCTCCCCCCAGGGAAAGTAAATACAGCGTCAAATAGGTCAGAATGATCGAATCGCTGGCCGAGGCTGAAACGCCATCAAAAAAGAAACTTCGCAGGTTATGTCGAGTTCCTTTTGAGAACTCAATTGCCCAATTACCACCCGTAGCAAACTGAGTTACAGAATTGCGCAAGCGCGTATTAAATATACGCAATGTTTGGGTTGCTTTCATCAATTATCTGCCTTTGAAGTAAAGCTTAGAAATGTTCAGACCCGATGGCGTCCAGTAGAAATAATGTCACACGGTGTTGTTCTTTTTCAGGTGGACCAACCGCTTCACGCATTAAGTCAATGACAACCTGCTCCTGGCCATCTTCCACTCCGATCATCAAGGTCATGTTCCCCCGATGCAAAAAACCGCCCATGCTTGCCAGGCGGGTTACCCGGTACCCGGCTTTGACCAACGAGCGGATAATTGATTCGCTATCAATATCTCTAACGACAGCAAGAATAAGTTTCATTCGATCTTCCTCTAAAACTGTTCAAAATGCTCAACCGCCAACATTTGCATGGTTGCGCCACCGAATTCGGCCTCAACCATCACGGGCGCGCTGTGATGTGGATAGGAATGGATATGTGTCTGGGTGGCAACATGAATCTTACGTCGCCGACAACATTTTTTGATCAATGCCTTGAGATCGCTCAGGCGGTCTTTGGAGATTCCAATCAGCAAGCTGGTATTGGGGAAATTGAAAAAACCACCGCTGCTAGCCATGCGCGTAAAAAAGAAATGTTTCTCAATCAGATTTTTGGTCAATTCGTCGATTTCTTCGTTGGTCACATAGAGGATGACCAATGTGTCAATCTTGCAGTTTTCGCACATATTCCAACTTCCTTTAAGTTTGAAGAATTATAACATTTACTTCAATGGTAGGTCATACATCCGGGAATATTTATCATGATTTGCTTTTATAATTCTCTGAACTGAGATATTATTTTCTGAGCTCGCGAATCTAAAAATCGGAGGAGTGAAATGAAAATTGTTGATTTGAAATGTGCCGTGATTGGACACAGCCCGATTGTCAGAATCGTTACGGATGAGGGGATTTACGGTCATGGCGAGATCGAGGCCACAAAATACTTCCTGAAACCTCAGGTGCTTTTTTATAAACCCTATTTGATCGGGGAGGATCCAACCAATGTCGAAAGCGTGATGCGCAAGATCCGTCGTCTGGGGAGCTTTAAACCATGGGGAAGTGCCGTCAGTGCGATCGAGATCGCCCTTTGGGATATTGCGGGAAAGGCAGCCGGGATCCCGGTTTACAAACTATTGGGGGGCAAGGTGCGTGACAAGGTCCGGGCGTATAACGGCGGCGTCCGTTTTCCGATGACAGGCTCAGAACCAGAGGACTATGCCGAGAATGTGGCAAAAATGAAAGCAAGCCCGGAGGGGTTTTCGATCATCAAGCAGGGGATCGGCTTTCACAGCGCCATGCCTCTGCAAGTGCCGGATTTCTTTTTCGGGGAGGTTCCGGAGCAAGAATCTCAAGTCTGGTCGATTGAAGAATTCCTCAGCAGAAGGCCAACCCAGAAAGATCCCCCACATCCCAATCGCGGATTGTTGACGGAACGCGGGATGAAGCATGTCATTGCCTGCGTTGAGGCGATGAAGGATGTGCTCGGGGATGAGGTCGGCCTGGCCCTGGATTGTGGCCCGGGCTGGATGCCTACGGACATTATTCGTTTCGCCAAAGCCGTGGAACCCCTGAATTTGATGTGGTTGGAGGATACCTTTACGGGGGATTACTCCCCCTATGTGCTCGCCGATATCTATCGGGATATTACAACCAGCACCTCCACACCCATCCATACCGGGGAGCAAATCTATCTCCGCCAAAATTTCAAAGAGCTGATTGAAAACCACGCCGTTAATATCATCGGTCCCGATCCTGCCGATATTGGGGGGATTGCCGAGCTCAAATGGGTGGCCGAATACGCGGATTTACACGGAATCCTGATCGCACCCCATGGGATATTTGATGGCTTATTTGGTCTGGCTGCCCATGTTCAAGTGGCAGCGACGCTTCCGCAGAACTTTATCGGCTTTGAGTACCCGGTTGCTCATCCTGATTGGTGGTATGAGATTGTCGAGGGCTTGCCGAATCCGATTGTCCAAAACAGTTTGATCGAGGTATGGGATGCTCCCGGGCTGGGCGTTGATTTCAATATCGACAAGGCTCAGAAGTATCTCTCGGAGGAGGATAAGGATTACTTTGATTGATATGCTCTCTGCTTTAGGGGATTTACTTTTAGACGAGAAACAAGAAATAGGTCTAAGCTGTTGACCAAGAAGACTTTGCTGATGATAAATCCCATCCGCACGGGAATTAATCCCCGTGCTATTCAGCTAAAGCCGACTAATGTCGACTCCTCCACGCAAGGGTTCGGGAGTCCGCTTTTTGCGAAGCATCCTTTAGGGCAGCGGGCTTCAGCTATTAGCGTGGACGTTCACGTCCATGCGATCACCCCACCCAAGGACTACCTCAACAATAACGGTTTTCACCTTCTGAGAATGGCGGCATTTCTTCTACTTTAGAAAAATCCCCTGTGCTATAATTTACACTAGCTTTCGTCGTGGGTGCCACCTGCGGCGGGAATTAGATCCGCAGGCGTGCTCTAACATGCTTGCGGATTGCTTTATAAATTATCTCTTATGGAACGCGAATTTTGCGGTCGCGCGGGCGATATAGCTGTGGTCGTAGCCCCCATCCCAGAGCAGGGAGGTAAAGGCCTAGGGAGTACACTTCCCGCGTGCTATAATAAAGCCATGGTTCCCACTCCTTAAAAGAAGAATATCGATGATATTTGAATGGAATCCACAAAAAGCTCAAACAAATGAGAAAAAACATGGTATTAGCTTTGATGAAGCCAGCACTGTTTTTTTAGACACTTATTCTTTGACGATTTACGACCCCCTTCACTCTGAATCTGAGGATCGATTTGTAATTATTGGTAATTCACTAAAAAACCGCATCCTTACAGTTGTTCATATTGAACGCGGAGATAATATGCGGATAATTAGCGCCAGAAAGGCAACTCAAAAAGAAAGAAAATATTATGAAAAAATTGTCAAATGATCCCGAAATGTTGGAAGAATATGATTTCAGTAAAGGTATTCGCGGTAAATACGCTAAAAGATACGCTGAGGGCACAAATGTTGTTGTAATTGATTCTGATATAAGTCCGTATTTTCCTGACCATGATTCTGTCAATGAAGCATTACGAGCTTTGCTAACTATTGCAAAAAGACAACCAAAAAATATTACGAAAGAATAAAATC
>JACNJN010000008.1 GCA_014382535.1 Candidatus Desulfolinea nitratireducens
ATCGGCTGAAAATTCATCTTTCTGTAAGGAGTAAGATCAATGTCCCCAATCCGTACCCTGATCATGGGAGCCGCAGGACGCGACTTCCACAACTTCAACACCGTTTTCCGCGGCAACAAGGATTATCAGGTTGTCGCCTTCACTGCTACCCAGATTCCCGACATCGAAGGACGTGTATATCCGGCTGTCCTCGCGGGCGAACTTTACCCCGAAGGCATCCCCATCCACGATGAAGCACATCTCGAAGATCTCATCAAAGAACTGGATGTAGAAGAAGTCGTTTTCGCCTATTCTGACGTACCTCATGAATACGTGATGCACAAGGCTTCACTGGTCAATGCTTTGGGCGCAAACTTCCGCCTACTCGGCGCGAAGCCAACCCAAATCAAGTCCACGAAACCGGTTGTCTCAGTTTGCGCCGTCCGCACGGGCTGTGGCAAATCCCAAACAACGCGCCGTGTCTCCCTCATCCTCCGCGATATGGGCTATAAAGTCGCCGCCATTCGTCACCCAATGCCTTATGGCAATTTGGTCGCGCAGGAAGTTCAGCGTTATGCCGATTATGACGATCTGGATGAGTATGAATGCACCATTGAAGAGCGCGAAGAGTACGAACCCCATATTGATAACGGTATCATCGTCTTTGCAGGTGTGGATTATGAGAAAATTTTGCGCAAAGCCGAGCAGGAAGTGGATATCATCCTGTGGGATGGTGGCAATAACGATCTGCCCTTCTATGTTTCGGATATGGAAATTGTGGTTGCCGATCCGCTTCGCCCAGGGCATGAATTGACGTTTTACCCCGGCGAGACGAATGTCCGCTCCGCTGATGTTTTCGTGATCAACAAGGTGGATACCGCCTCGCCCGATGACGTCATCCTGGTGCGGGAAAATTTACGTGGTCTGAACCCGAACGCGGTCATCGTCGAGGGCGCCTCTCCTCTATTTGTGGATGATCCTGCCGCTATCCAGGGCAAACGTGTTCTCGTCGTCGAAGATGGCCCCACCCTGACACACGGCGGGATGAAATATGGCGCAGGTTACGTTGCTGCGCGCCGTTTCGGTGCGGCTGAAATCGTAGATCCGCGCCCCTTTGCTGTCCGCTCCATCGCCGAAACCTTCGAAAAATATCCCGACACTGGCGAGATTCTCCCCGCAATGGGCTATGGCGAAGCGCAAACCCGCGACCTCGAGGAAACCATCAACGCCATTGACGTGGATCTGGTCATCATCGGAACTCCGATCGACCTGTCCCGCGTGCTAAAGATCAACAAGCCTACGCAACGCGTACGCTATGAGTTGCAAGAAATCGGTCAGCCTACGCTGAAGGAGTTGTTGCAAGCGAAGTTTGGGAAATAGGTTTTAATCAGATTTCCGAATTCTTTAAGAATTCGGAAGTCTTTTTATTGAACCGAGGGCAATGTATTCCACAGTTAAATGATGTGAGACGGGTATTTATATGTTATTAAAAAATAAAAAGAAAGAAATAATCCCAGCCTCCATATTGCTCGTAATCTTAGGGATAGGTTTATTTATTGCCTTCCAAAAAATACCTGTTGGAATAGATTACACTCACTACTCAATGAGTGCACGGGCTTTTTTGTCGGGGGATTCGCGTCTTTATGATGTGAATACCCATTCCTATTATTATATGCCTTGGGGCTTATTGATCACCATCCCCTTATCAATTCTGCCAGATTCTCTAGGGCAGGCTATATTGAACTTGCTTTCTTTGGGCGGGATTTTTCTTTCCCTATATTTATTAGTGGAGCATATTCCTAGTTGGGGGACAATGTTAGTTTTTATAAATCTATACACAATTAACATGGTTTTTTCAGGTCAATGGGATGGCATCAGTGTTGGTGCATGTGCAATTGCCTGGTGGAGCATAAAGCATAAACAGCACCTCGGAGTAGGAGGTGCATTGCTATTGTTGACTACTAAACCCACAAATATGATTTTGGTGACCATTTTATTAGGGATTTATATATTGAAAAATTGGCAGATAACAGATATTCTCAAGTCCATAATATTACCTGTTCTGATATTAATAACTTCCTTTGTGTTCTGTGGAATTGACTGGCCATGGCGTTATATTCAATATTTGCAAATATCACCTCCTCCAGAAATATTAAATTTATCGCTCTGGCAAGGGTTATCTTGGCAAAAATTATTGGTTATGCTAGGAATATTTCTTTGGTTCCTAATACTTGTCTGGAAAAATGGAATCAACCAATTGACTATATCTCTGGGGATGGTTGTAAATATAATTATTTCTCCCTATGTACTTACTTACCACTTTTTGGGAACTTCCCCAGCTTTTGGGTGGCTAGCAAAAAAACATTGGGGCTATGTACTTTTTCCATGGGCAGTGATGATTTATCACTTTGTAACACTTGTTGAATTATCTCTAAAGAGAAACTTTATTGTTTATCCACTATCAATTGGAATTATTAGTATCATTGCTTGGGCAAGCCTATTTCTCAACAGTTCTTCTTTTAAAAGGAACAGAATATAGTTTAAAAATATTTCAATTCAAGATGGCCAGAAAACGAAAATGCACGTAGACAAGCAGCGACACCCCACAAAATTCAAACATAGTATACAAGGGTTTACCTGGAAAGAGAAAACTTACATGAAACGAACTGCTCTAATTCATCCATTTCTATTTACACTTACCTCCGTTCTTTTTCTCTACTTACCTGCATCGGCGTTAATTTCGCCTTCACAAATGGTACGCCCCATCATCTGGCTCTGTATTTGTTTATATCTATTGTTTTATCCAGCCTACAAGATCACAAAAAATTGGGATTGGGCAGGGATAGTATTAACAATTTTTGTTTTCGGTTTCTACTGCGAAGAAACCGTTTTTATTATCCTGTTTTTTAGTTCAGCAAGCTTAATTATTCTTTGGTTACTTTATCTCAGATTACGAAGAAAAAAAGGGGAAGTTAAAGAGACTACATTCCTATTAAATTTACTTAGTGCCGCTTTGCTGCTAAGTGGAACGCTGAAACTTCTCTCTCTTTTAGCACATATTCCGGGTTCTTATTATCAGAAAATAAT